>JAEWQJ010000029.1 GCA_023399215.1 Methanobacteriota archaeon | reverse complement strand
ACCGATAACCGGGGAAACTGCTTTATCATCTTTTCTAAACAATTTCTTGAAATCCATATGTTCTCCCTCC
Source organism: Methanobacteriota archaeon (assembly GCA_023399215.1). GTDB lineage: Archaea > Halobacteriota > Methanosarcinia > Methanosarcinales > Methanosarcinaceae > Methanosarcina. The sequence goes on along the minus strand of JAEWQJ010000029.1, from coordinate 14,558 downwards.
TGGTTAAACGTATTCGGACAGGAAAGCCCGCCAGATACCTTTAACACCTGAAATATAACGTTAACAATAGTTATTTATTTTAACTGTATACCATTCTACTTTTCATAAATATTTAAACCTTTGCTGAATGTAATAAAGAGTTATCTAGTTCCACTCCCCTAATTAGTTCAGCAAGATATCTATTAGCAGTTCTAGTTTAATAAATTTTCTCAGATAGTTAGGTTAATAAACTATTAAAAACAGTTTAGAAAGTCGATACTTAGATTTTTAGAAGGTGATTTTTATCGTGGAGGGTAAAAAGTACAGAGTACTTTGCCAGGACTGTCGGGGAGTTTCAGAAGTATATGGACAGCTGCTTATGATGAGTATAGTCGTTATAGCCTTTTCTACAATAGCAATAACTGTGTTTTCCGATGGGGGAGTTGTGAAACCGGAACATACTCCGCATACTGATCTGCAAGAAACCGTTAATGCAACTGCCGATACCGTAGAGGTCGTCCACAGCGGTGGAGAAGACATAGACCTGTCAAATATCAAAATAATTCTGAGCGTCGAAAGCCCAGGAGAGTCCGAACTCGAACACTTCGAATTCAGCAGGTCCAAATTTGAGATTAGAAATCCAGATGGTACTGATTCTGATGATCTTTTCATGCTCGGGGACTGTATTTTTATTAATACAAGTAAACCGGATGACCGGGGAGAGAAATACAACATCACAAGCAGCGATACCATAGACATGTTCTTTGTGGACATGCCTTCCGAACAGGTGATCCAGAGAGTTGCACTCCAACATGGAAATGAAGATAATTCTGACGTTACCGGAAACATTACGGGACGTTACTGGATAACTCCTTATCCGAACGGAACTGCAACCGATACTTCAGGCGGGTGGATATCCACAGAAGCTACTAATGAAATAGGAGACGGAATTTTCACTGTATATTATCCTCCAAGTAAAAACGATGATGACCCAAACTCTACAGCCCAGGTATTTGATTTCAATATCAACTCAACTAAAGAAGGAGTCTCAGCTCCAATTCACAAAGTAACTTTAAAAATAGTGTATAGTGTGCACGACGGCAGTTACAAAGATCTCGCACTGGATATCAGCATTGGAGAACCTGAATACTGGATAAGGGTTGATGAGAATATGCCTCAATACAAGCAAGATTTCGATGCTCACGAGATAGATCTCACACCCTATGTGAAGACGATTGACGATCTCGAGACATTTAAAGCAAGGGTTGTAATCATTACTAATGCAAGCAAAAATGCCGACAAGAGAGCATGGATAGACTTCTTAGGAATCCATGTAGACTGAAAATGAATGCATGGAAAAAGGAGGATAAGCAAAAGGAGAGAGGGGGAAAATGAAAGGGTTTATGAAGGGTGAATTCCAACCGGAGCTGGATTCTTTTTTCTGGCTAGAATCTGCATCAACGACAGCTCTGGCTACTGTTTTGCTTCTTGGGATAATATTTTCAGTTATTGTCGCGGTTCATCTGGGATATACACCAGAATGGAAAAACGATTACGAGTATTCTCACATGACTAGCGTATGGGAAGACATGGCAGAACTTAAATCAAAAATAGACATGACTACAGTACTTCTTGCGTCAGACCCTAATTTCTCCACCCCAAAAGTTACGACAACAACAATCCTTCACACTAGAAAACTGGAGACACCTTTTATTAGCTCTACAAAATCTACTGGAACTCTTTCATTAAACACTGACCGGTGTAAAATGATAATTACTCCGGCAAATAAAAGCGAAACCGAAAACTCAACGGAAAACGCAACGGTCATCAACTGTGGCACAATTGCATATAATTCAAATAATAAATATTATACGGAACAGATCTTCAAGTACGAAAACGGAGCTTTAATTCTAGAACAGAACAAAAAGGCAGTTATGAAACTTTACCCTTCAATTAGGGTCTCTGAAGTATCGTCTGGGAATTACACCTTTCTTATTAACGCTGTAGAGATCCAGGGCGTGGCAAATACTATTTCATCAAACTTAGATGGTTCCATTCTCCTGAAAGGAAAATCTTATGAAACCCTTTATGACAGTGATATTTCCGGAAATGAAAGTTCTTTCCTGTTAACAGTATATACGGATCATCCTGCCGCCTGGGAGATTTATCTTAACGAAACAATGACAGGAGCAGGTCTAGAGGCAGATACAGATTATGCTCTTGACCGTATTGGAAGTAATTACGTGACATGCGTATTTCCAGAAAAAGGAAGCGCCACTAGCCTCAAAAGGCTTTACGTTGGAAAAGCCACAATTAATGCAGAGTTGGGGATTGGCTTAAGCAGCTTTGTGGAATCGAAATTAAATTCGGAATAATAGAATAAAATGTACTTTCGAATAGACTTACTTTATTACTTTACACGAAATGTACTTCCATACTTTTTACCCTGTAAACTTTTTACTAAAATTGATGAACTTTAACTGAAACTAACATAACAATTGATAGAATATAAATTAAAAAATTACGCGATGTCCCGCTATGAACACTAGAAAGAACAGAAGCAGGAAAAAGGCCGGAAAGAGCCTCTTCAGCTCGGAATCAGGAACAGCCACAGTCATTGCGACAGTATTGCTGCTATGCATCATATTTACTGCACTTGCATTGATAAGGGTTGAATATGTTCCGGAATGGAAAATTGATGCCGAAAAATCACATATGAATGATGTCCAGAAAGACATGATAGAACTGAAATCAACGGCAGATATATTGTCTCTTCTTATGGCTTCAGACTCAAATTTCTCAGCCACAGGACTTCCAATAACTATTCCATTTATTATGGGTGGAGGAGACATTCCTATTCTTGAGCCTTCAAAATCAAGCGGGATGCTTTCAGTAAACATGGAACACTGTAAAATGACCATAATTCCCAAAAGACTTTCGGCTCCAGATTCTCCCCAGGTAGAAGAAGATGCTAAAAAAATAGAATGCGGAGGCATTACTTATCGTTCGAACAACAGAGAATACCTTGACCAGGTCTTAAGGTATGAAAACGGAGCCCTGATCCTTGCCCAGGGCGGAAAATCAGTGATGAAGCAACTTCCCTCTTTTAACATACAGAAAACCAGCGGAAACAACTATACTGTTTCGATCCAGGCAATTAAGATAAGAGGAGAACCTGATGCCGTTTCCTCAAATACTGATGCTTCATTGAGACTGACAGGAATTAGCAACAACGTTACTTACAACAGCAACGATACAGGAGATATTGCTTCATTCTACGGCACTGTTATCACTGAATATCCAGATGCCTGGATATCTTATCTCAACGAAACCGCAAAAAATGCAGGACTTGAGTATGGCACGGACTATGACCTTGATAAACCAAGTTCCAATTACGTATATTTCAATTTCACGTCCACAAGCAATAAAACACTTCAGAGCCTCAACATAAGCGAATCTGTTATCCAAGCGGATCTGGGAACTGGACTCAGCTCGAGCAGTGAGGATGTCAATTGGTCAGAATCTGGCGGAGATGAAGATACAGAAGATGGAGATACAGAAGATGAAGATAAATCCATTATGGAGCTGGGCGAGTGGTACTATTTTGACATGTTTTCAGGAACTTATAAAGGAACTTCAATATCTGCTAGTAGCACTGATCCAAATATGTTAACAGACCGTGATGAAGACTATTCACTTCCAGTGGGAAGTTTCAAAAATTATGAGCTGAGTCCATACAGCGAGGTTAACGACTTTAACTATAGTATGGATAATAATGGTAAAACTCTCAACCTGAATTTTGGATACAACAGTTTCAGCTCATTTAACTCCACTTCGATTCCAACTAAAGCAACTATCTGCATGATCTATAGCTTCAGCGGTAGCAAGGAACCCAATATAGTTATGACTGTAGCAGGAACCGGAAGTGATACTTTCAACCCGAGTGATGGCTGGCGCCTGTACAATCAAACATTATCTATATCTCCAAAAGATCCTGAAGATATTACTCTCAATCTAAAAGTTAAGACTGGTAACGGAAAAGGAGTGGGTACCTTCTATATCGACTACCTCGCAGTCTACCTGAGCTAACGGAAAAGAAAAAGGCATATGGGTACATATCTTCGCCATACACTGAAAAAGCGAGAAACTCGATCCATATGCCCGAAAAATACACCACTTCCTATCCTGTGAAAAGAATTCATTCCGACGGAAGAGCCGAAGATGTTAAAGTGCTGCTCGCAAAGGAATGCCCTGTTAAACTATTTCTCAACGGAAAACTCTTTACAACACTTTTTGCCTCCCCGCTTGAACTCAAAGAGCTTGCGATAGGCCACCTGATTACAGAAGGCGTTCTCAGTTTCAGGGAAATTGAAAACGTAGAAGTAGAAGGCGGGACGGTTCATGTCCGGACCCAAAACGAGAATCAGAAAATCCATATCGGAGACGCCGGAAAAATCGGAAAAGCAGGAAAAGCAGGAAAAACTGATAAAGAAGAAAAAGCAGAAAAAACCAGCAGAGAAATCTTTGTAAACTCAGAATCTGTTTTTGAGCCACAAGTCATCTTTGCAGGCATGGAATTCCTTGAATCTGACACATACAAGCTTACCCGAGGGACCCATCTGGCAGCCCTGATAGACCGAAGTGGGAAACTTGCTGTACAAATCGTAGACGTCGGGCGGCATAACGCTGTAGATAAAGCCGTAGGAGCCGCCTTTCTCAAAGGTCTCGACCTCTCACAATATTACATGCTCTCAACAGGCCGGCAGCCAGCATATATGGTCACAAAAGCCGCTCGGGCAGGAATCCCTCTTATTGCCACCAAATCCATGCCCTTCGACTCAGGTGTCGAAGCCGCAAAAAAAGCAAATGTATGCCTTATAGGCCAGCTCAGAAAAGAATCAATGATCATCTTTGCCGGCGAATGGCGGGTAAAACTCTAACATTTTCTAAAAACTGCTGCCTGCAAGCCTTTTCAAAAAAAGACTTGTAGGACCTGGATAGCTGGCTATAATTTATAGCTATAATTTACACATTTAGCTTCTTCAAAAGCCAAGCCATATTCTTGCCCAGAGTCTGCATGGTTTGAATGCCTTCTTCATCTTTTTCAACATCCCCTTCGTCAAGTCCGATTCCCATATTCCAGTAGCTTGATCCCGGAATTATCATCTGGGAAATAGTGAAGAAATGGTTGATTGAGTCAAAAACGTGAATCGAGCCTGCTCTTCTCACTGCAACAACTGCTGCTCCGACTTTATGCCTGAACATTTCATTGTTGGCTTTAGCAACAAACCCTGCTCTGTCAATCAGAGCTTTAAGTTCGGGAGTCAGGTCTGCAAAATAAGTAGGTGAAGCTAGAATTATTCCATCGGCTTCGAGCATCTTTTCAATGCATTCGTTGACGATATCCTTGTCAATTACACATTTCTTGTCTATTTTTTCGTAGCATTTCCCACAGGCCGTGCAGCCGTGGATTCTTTTTCCTCCGACCTGCACAACTTCGGTTTCTATTCCTTCTTTTTCAAGTTCTGCAAGGACATGCTTTATAAGAGCAGCCGTATTTCCTTCCTTTCTCGGGCTTCCGTTAAAAGCGACAACTTTCATTTCTTAATTCCTCCAGTGAACTGTCTCTACTTTCTATTCTCTACTTTCTATCCTCTATCTTTATCCTCTATCTTTATCCTCTATCTTTATTCTCTATCTTTTTATCTTCTATTTTTATCCTCTACCTTTATCCTCTACTTTTATTCTCTATCTTTTTATCCTCTACTTTTATCCTCTATCTTTATTCTCTGCCTTTTTCTTCTAATTGATTCTCTTTCAGGTTTTTCCTATTTTCCTTGCAGCAAAAATATTTCATATAAAAAATATTTTAGTAACTATCCGCTAGAATTGCTTCCGTTTGCTAGGAAACACCGGTATCATCGTCAGAGATTCATGATCGATAAACTCTCCTAAAACAATGTTTATATCTACCTTACTCCATAAACAGTATAATAAATTTTTAATGGGGGTGGTTAGATGAAAAAATCTAAAAATTTTCAGTTTCTGGCTTATCTTACAATTATGTTAATATTACTTAGCATAATTTCGGAAGTCTCCTTCGCTGCCAAAGATTCTTCTGGAAACGGAAAAGGTAATCAAGATAAGTATATGCGTGAAGATGCCCGCAATTCATCTAATAATGAAACTGATGACACAGGTGACGCTGGTAATTCTGCAGCGGATAGGGAAAGGCTTCAGAACAATTCCAGTGTAAAAGATATGAACAGGACCTCAGAACACAAACAAGAAAAAAATCAATTAAGAGAAGAAATCCAGGTTAATAAGCAAGAATACAAAGAAGCAAAAGGAGATTTTCTCAAAATCAGGAATCTTGTTCGTGCAGGAAAACTTGACCCTAATTCCGAAGAAGCTCTGAATGCCACAAAGCTCTACCTTAACTCAAGTGTTAACTACATGATAGCTCACCTTTCAAATGTAAAGGGCAATGTGGCTTACTCAAGCGGAAACGGAACCGACGAAAAAGCTATTGCTGTCGATGAAAAGATAAAATTACTCGAAGCTGAGAAGGCTGAAATTGCAAATGCATCAAGCCAGGAAGAGCTTCTGGTTGTGATCAGGTCCGTTCGTGGAGTATGGAATAATGCCGAGAAAACCAGCCTTGAGAGTGCAGGTCAGACTGTAAGTGAGAAAATAGGGGAGTTTATAGAAAAATCCGAAAACCTTTCTGAAAAACTTGGCACAACAGTAGATACCCTGAATGAAACAGGTGTTAACACAACCGACCTTGATACTAAACTTGCCAGTTACAATTTCTATATAAACTCCGCGAAAGAGAATAAAGAAGCTGCAGATGCTATCTATAGTGGTGAGAATGTCACCAGGACAGATATGGAGAAGGCAAACGATTATCTTCGTCAATCTCTCCGTGATATCGATACGGCAAACGATATAATTAGACAAATTCTCAACGAGCTTAAAGAATACGAGACTGAAAATGGTAACGAAATTGGAGTCGAAGACAACCAGAAAACTGCACTTAATAACACTGAAAATATAACTGGTACAAATTTCTCTGGCGGGAATTCTAGCATTAATACCGACAACCCTGAAAGCGGAGATAATGTTTCTTATGTAAATGAAAAAAATCATAGCTCAGGGAATGGTACTGGAAACTTAACTATAAAATTACAGAATTGAGGAGGCAGAAAATGGTCAAATTTGCTCACCTGCTCGTACTGTCAGCTTTAATTGCCTGTCTTGCAGGATCCGGTTGTGTCGGTGACAGTACATCTGAAGTAGAAGAATCAAAAGCAAATCCAGACGTTGCTGAGATGCAGAATGTCGAACCAGCTGAAGATCTTGGAATGGAGCCTATGCAGGCCGAAATTCAGGAACTTGATTCTGAGATAAAAGATCTTGATGACTTGCTTGCGAACGCAAGCCTTGAAGAAGAGATAGTAATTGAAGAGCTGTGAAATGAAACGGGGAGAAATGAAAACTCTACTCTCAAGTAGTAAACGTATCCTTTATTGATTTATATTATGAATCTGCTATTTTTTGGGGGTAAAATCACTTTCAAGATCTATCTCTCAAGGTTTATCCCCCAACAGAGTTAATGGCATGGAATAGAAAAACACATTATTGATCTTGATTTTATCTGCCATAACTACTTTCTCCCTTCCAATTTTATTTACTATTGCATCAGGTTTGCATCAAGTTTGCATCAGGTTTGCATTAGGTTTGCATCAAGTTTGCATCAGGTTTGCATCAAGTTGGATACTGTTTTTCCAAAAAGTGTTCGAGAACAGAGTTTTAAATATTAAATTGGTAAAAACACACCTGGATGTTACAACGTTTTTCTATAGACATTAACTTCAGTTTCCTTTTCAAGGTATTCTGAAAGCAGTGGAAATATTTCTTTAAAATGACTGGAATTTAAATGTTGATCAAGGCTTTTTTCATCTTTCCACTCCTCTAAGAAAGTCAGGATTCCTGAATTCTCCAGTTCCTGATACAGCCCATAATCTATACAGCCTTCATCCTTTAACGATGAGTCAACGAGTTTTTTGCATAATCCCAAAAATTCCTGAACTTTTTCAGGCTTGACATAATTTTTTGCAACCACACGTACTGTCAAAAAATCACCAGCTTATTAGCGAAATTTATTTTCTGAATTTCCAAATTTTCGTACTTTTCGTACTTTCCATATTTTTGTTATTTTCTTTGGGTTCTCTCTGTTGAGGACCTGGTTTGGGAAAGTTTCTTCTGTTTCCCGAGTTCAAGAGATCTGGAAACGTGATTCATTTCTCAAAAAAGTATTCGCGGATAAATTTAGCTCCTTTAAGAGTCTTCTCGCCGATTCAAATCTTTGAACAGCTCTATCTTACTGTTATTCTTCTAATACAGTATAAATTTTATTCTGTCTGCCTTACAGCTTCATTCTCTTCTCTGGCCGTACCTGTTGTGGTATATTTTTGCTTTATCAAACCTGTCCTGAGGGCCTGGTTTCTGGTCAGGATAACCTAACGGTACAAAAGCTAGAGGAATTACATGTTCAGGCAGTCCAAAGGCTTTCCTGAAACCTTCAACCCTGTCCTTCATCGGATAAATTCCGGTCCAGACTGCCCCAAGCCCGGCATCGTGAGCTGCAAGCAGGAGATTCTGGGTAGCTGCCGAGCAGTCCTGAACCCAGTATCCTGGAGCCTTTTCAAGTGTTGTATCCCCACAGACAAGAATTGCAAGAGGAGCTTCCCTGCACATGCCTGCATAGGGGCTGAAAGTGGGAATTTCGTCAAGGAGCTTCCTGTCATCGATAACAATAAAGATCCAGGGCTGGGCATTGACCGCTGATGGAGCACTCATTGCGGCCCTGAGCAGTTCGGCAACAAGTTCCCTCGGAACGGGCCTGTCAGTGTATTTTCGAATGCTTCGGCGAGTGTGGATTGCTTCAAGAGTTTCCATATGAGACCCCTCCTATTTATTCCTGAAATATCTGGGCGAGAAAATCTCACTCCAGGTTTCTCCCGCCCTATTTTATTTTTCTTCCCACTTTATTTTACTTTTCTCCCCGCTTAATTTTATTTCCCGTTTTTGTTTCCTGTTGTATCTCTTTACTTGAACAGGTTAAGGCCTGCGTTTTTCGCTTTTTCCATAAGCTCGCTATTATTCTTGACCTCTCCCGGAGCGTGATAGCCAACTCCTACAAGGACATCCTTTACTTCTGCTTGCATAAAGCCAGAAACTTGACCTTTGAATTCCTCGTAGACACCGTTGAAAGCTGCTGGGTCAGGCGCTCCCTGAGATCCTACAATCACAGCTTTCTTCCCAGCAGGGAGGCGGGGAGAGAAGTCTGCATTTATAAGGGAGTAGCAACGGTCAAGGAAAAGCCGCATCTGGCCTGTAAACTGTCCAAAGTAAATTGGAGAGCCAAAAACGACTCCATCTGCTGATGCAAGCTCTTCGAATACTTCCGTAAGGTCATCTTCAAGTTTGCATTTGTCATGGCCCTTACAATAGTCGCAGCCCTGGCAACCTTTGTAGTTCATCTCGTTGAGAATAAATGTCCGGGTTTCAGCACCTGCTTCTGCCGCGCCTTCCAGGACCTGCTGGACAAGAATATTCGTATTTCCATTCTTTCGGGGGCTTCCTACAATACCTATAACTTTCATTCTATTCACGCCTTTTAATTTTTTAAACTAAGCTTAACTTAGATCCAGCCTGAAATTAGGTCTAACCTGAATTGGGGTCTAACCCGAATTGAGGTCTAATCTGAGTTTCATTTTCTTTGAATTTATACTGGATTAATTTTTCAATTGATACCAGATTTTTCTTTCTTTAAGAAAATGTATTTATTGATCTATAATTTGCAATAACTATACTTATATACTATACATGCGATCCGGATACTAACTAACAAAATAGATACTATGTGAGCATATGGTAAGTCAAATCCGGAATAACAAACAGTGCCAGTGTCCTGTGGAAGCAACCCTGGAGGTAATTGGAGGCAAATGGAAGCCTATTATCCTCTGGCAGTTGAGGACAGAAAAACTGCGTTTCTCAGGGCTTCAGCAAAGTATGCAGGGTATTTCACCCAAGATGCTTACGAAACAGCTCAGGGAACTCGAAGAAGACGGGCTTATTCTCAGGGAAATTTATCCTGAAATCCCACCCAGGGTTGAGTACTCACTGACCGAATTCGGAAAGACTGTGCTTCCGGTCCTGGACGCTCTCTGCAAATGGGGAATTGAGTATCTTGGAAGAGAGTGCTTACTGGATGATCAATCGCTTAGTGATAGATCGTGACATAGAGAATAATTCGAGGTAAAGGTCTACAAACAACGCTCACGCAACAAATAAAAGTAAATCCTCTTCCTGTATCTTAATATTAGTATTGAATTTTAAATGTTAGTATTGAATTCTGCTTTTATCCGGAAAATCTAAAGCATCAGGAAGACCTAAAGTATTAGGGAAGATCTAAAGCATTAGGGAAGGCCTAAAGCATTAGGAATACCTAAAACATTAGGAATACCTAAAACATTAGAATAGTCTGACACTGAGTTAATTTAAAATTAGAAATAATATTTCTTTAACAATATTTTCAGAAACATTGAAACTTCTGAAAGTTAATTTATGAAAGTTAATTTATTAATCATCGGCAGGAAAGTCACTGAATCATTGTAAATCGGGAGATCCCAGGTTAAACGTATGACGCAAAAGAACGGATATATGCGGTATTTTTCGAAACAGAGTTGCTACCCTAACCAGGCAGAAGCCATGGAGAAGATTCACTCGGCTCTCCTGAGCGAAAAAACCGTACTCTTTGAAGGAGCATGTGGAACAGGCAAGACTTTAAGTGCACTTGCCCCCGCATTGAGTGTGGGGAAAAAACTCAATAAGGTCGTTATTATAGTTACCAACGTCCATCAGCAGATGGTTCAATTTATAAATGAGGCAAGAGAGATTTCCCGAGACAACGACATAAAAACAATTGTTTTCAAGGGCAAGACTTCGATGTGCCCTGAAAATCTCGATTACGAAGAATGCAAGCTTAAAGGGGAAAATACCTATGACCTCCTTGACCTTGAACGGGAAATTTCTTCAAAAGAAAAAGAGCTAAAGGATGTATATGAAAAATATAAACGGACAAAAGACCCTGCTCTTTATTCCCTGAGAACTGAGCTTGAAAAAGAACTCGAAGAAACTAAGAAAAAATCTCGGGCTTTGAGGAACAATTCCTGCCCGGAGTTATATGAAGTCCTGAAATTTGAAGGTAACGAATTTTCCAACTGGCTTTTTTCCGATGTAAGAAGCCCGGAAGAAATCCTGGAGTATGCCGAAGACCGGGATATGTGCGGGTATGAACTGCTGAAAAAAGAACTCAAAAACGCTGAACTTCTAATTTGCAATTTTCATCACGTTCTCAGTGCCGAAATTTTCATGATGCTGCTTAAATGGCTCGAACGCGACCCTGAAGATATTATTCTGATTTTTGACGAGGCGCATAATATTGAGGCATCTGCTCGTTCTCATTCTTCAACAATGCTCTCGGAATTGACTATTGAAAAAGCTCTTTCGGAAGTAGGTGAAACTCCCGAATCTGGCAATTCCCTTATGTTGGGGAAAGAAACTGGCTCGGGAGGCGGTATCCCTCTTGACCAGGACTACGCGGCTCGTCTATATGCAAAAAAGCTGTTTACTTGCCTTCTTGCCGCTCTCAGGGACACATATGATGCAAAATTGAAGTTCGGAGACAGGAACAGGCTTGGAAAGCACTGGCGGGACATTCAGATCAGCGACCCTTATGAGCGTTTTGACATCCTGAAAGCTCGCTTTTTGCGGGAAGCGGTAAAGGAAGGTTTTGCGGATGAAGAAAAGGTCCTGACCCGGCTGCGGGAGATTGGCGAGTTTGGAGGAAGGCTGGAAGAGATTTATGCGGAAAATTACAAAAAAGGGCTTCTTACGGTTCCAAAACGTTCCCAGATCCGGTACGTTGCCGACTTTTTATCTTCTTATCTGGTACTTTCGGACAGGCAAAACTACTATCCGATTCTGAACGTGCGCAGGGATTTCAAAAGCGATAGAATAGCCGGCAGGATTGAGCTTTTCACATGCATTCCTAAAAACGTGACTCAGCCTCTGTTTGATTCTGTTTATGCGGCAGTACTCATGTCGGCTACACTCCGGCCCTTCGAAATGATAAAATCCACACTTGGGATCTCAAGGGAAGTGGAAGAAATTTCCTATGGCACGACATTTCCCAGGGAAAGGAGGCTTACCCTTGCGGTTTCCATTCCTCCGCTTTTTGCAAAGAACCGTGACAGCCCGGAAACGCTTGAGAACATTAAAGAAGCCCTGCTTGCAGCTACTATTGCATCACCCGGAAACGTGATTATTTACTTCCAGAGCTATGCTGAAGCACTCCGCTATACCAAACTCCTTGAGCCTGAACTTTCTATTCCTATTTTCCTTGATGAGACAGGGGTTTCAGCCCAGGAAATCCGAAAGGAGTTTTTCAAAATCGGAGAGCAGGGAGGAAAAGCCTTACTTATAACCTATCTCTGGGGAACATTGAGTGAAGGTGTTGATTTCAGAGATTCCAGGGGCAGGACCGTGATTATAGTGGGAATCGGATATCCGGCTCTAAACGACCGAATTAAGGCTGTCGAGTCTGCTTATGATGCGGTTTTCGGCTGTGGGGAAGGCTGGGAGTTTGCAGTCCAGGTGCCTACAATCAGGAAAGTTAGACAGGCAATGGGAAGGGTAGTACGTTCTCCAGACGACTATGGAGTAAGAATTCTCCTTGATTCCCGCTACCAGGGCTCTCAGGTACGTAAACTCGGCAAATTTTCAGTTTTTGATTATTTCCCACCTGAAGAAAAAAGAGAATTCATCGACATTGCGCCCAGGGATGTGGGAAATCTTGTGGAAGAATTTTTTGCACACGTCACGCCAGGTAATCTCACAAAAAATGAGTCTGAGTCTCAGACTTCAAATCGTGTGGGTTTTGGAAGCCTTTCTGAAAAGCTTTGAAATCCTTTGAGTTAATCCCTTTGAGTTAATCAATAAAATTTAAACGGTTTGAACTAACTGTTTGAACGGTTTGAACTGTTTGATATGTTAAACCTATTTGGAACCCAACACTATTATATAATAAAAATAGTTGCCCGTAGTTTATATTTAAACTTCAGGCACTAAATTACGTAGTTAACAGGTTTTTTGCAACCTGTTTTCATGAAAATCTTTACTTGTGTTATTTTTACTTATGTTACTTTTACTTGTGTTACTTTTACTTGTGTTACTTTTATTTTCAATATTTTTTATGTTACTTTTATATAATTAACTCTGGTCTTCGTACCAGTGCCGGCTGTGTTACTTGCCTTAAGTGTTACTGAATAGTTTCCTGCTTTTGAATAAGTGTGCCTTGGTCTCTGTACTGTTGAATAATTTCCATCTCCAAAATCCCAGTTCCAGGCAGTAGGGGTGTTTGTACTTGCGTCAGTAAATGTGACAGTAAGGGGTGCCGTTCCCGAAGTTCGTGATCCCCAGAAGCTTACAACAGGTATTGTTGCATTTGTTGTACTGCTTGCTGTCACTTTTATATAACTGGATTTCGTTGTCGTATTACTGCCTGCAGAGTTGCTTACTTTAAGCGTTACACTGTAACTTCCTGCTGTCGAATAGGTATGTACGGGGTTCTGTACTGTTGAACTGGTTCCATCTCCAAAATTCCAGTTCCATGCTGTTGGAGAACCTGTACTGCTGTCAGTAAAGGTTACACTCAGGGGCGTATTTCCAGAAGTTGGAGATGCCGAAAACGCAGCAGTCAGGGTCTGCGAAGACGTTCCTGTCACTATTATATAATTCCATTTTGTTAATGTAGAATTTCCTGCAGCATTGGTCGCGGTCAGCTTTACTATGTAATTCCCTGCTGTCGAATACGTATGCTTCGGGTTCTGTACTGTTGAAAAGGTTCCATCCCCGAAACTCCAGTTCCATGCGGTAGGGGAGCCTGAAGTATTGTCCTTAAAAGTCACGCTCAGCGGCGCATTCCCTGTTCTCGGAGACCCCCAGAAACTTACAACCGGCTTTGACGCTGTTGTTCCTACCACTATATATCCAGTTTTTGTTACAGTATTGTTGCCTGCAGAGTTGCTTACTGTAAGTGACACCGTATAGTTCCCTTGAGTAGAATAAGTGTGTGTTGGATTCTGTTCGGTTGAAGTGGCTCCATCTCCGAAACTCCACTTCCATGAAGTGGGAGAACCTGTACTGCTGTCAGTAAATTTAACATTTAAAGGTGCGTTTCCTGATGTTGGAGATGCTGAAAATGCAGCAACCAGCTTTACCGTTCCAGATTTATAAGTCACTAGAGGAAGGTTGTCAGAATATATGCTACCTGTTATGCTTTTATATGCAGAGTCGGAAATTCCATCCCCGTCTGCATCGTTTGCAGTATTTGAAAATCCTGTACCATCAGGTTTTCCCCAGAAGTTGCCTCCTATGTAAGGGCCGCCCACAATATTAGTACCTGCAGTTTTTTTGGTATTATATGTATTTCCGATGCCATTTCTAAT
>JAEWQJ010000040.1 GCA_023399215.1 Methanobacteriota archaeon | reverse complement strand
GTACTGTCACTGTAACTCTTATAAACACTGCAAGCAATCCTACTGTCACCATTGATGGAAGTGACTTCGATACCAATGCCAGAATTCAGGCTGCAGTTTTAAAACCTTTATCTGATGGGATAATCGTCCTTGACGCTCCTTATGAAGATATGGGCATTTTAGGGCCTGGAGATAGCATCAAACTGACTTTCAATGTTAAAGTTGCAGAAGACGCTCCAGAAGGAACTCACAACTTTGAACTTGCAATAGAGGGGAACTCCTTCGATTATAACAGCAGAAAGAATATTCCTCTCAAGGTAGATTCTTCTAACATAAGAGTGATTCCTTCAAAAGAACTTCAACTGACAAATGGTGAATCTACAATTGAGTTCGATGTAGCGAACACTCATCCTAATGAGTTTAGCTCGGTTAGTATAAAACCTGAAGCTGAAGGAGTCACATTTTACCCTGCTGAGTATTTCATAGGACCAATGAATCAGGACGAACTTTTTACGATTGAATTTAATGCCGTTGCAGACAATTCATGGGGCACCAGTAAGGAAGGAGAGATAAACATGAGCCTCACTGCTAACTACAACAACGGAATCAACAGACATGCAAACACTGTAGGAGACCTGAAATTTATAAACATTTCAGAGTCCCCTGAGTCTAATTCAACAGCCGTACTGGCAGGTGGACTTATTATAATCTCTGTTCCTGCAGCTCTCTTGTTCTACAGAAGAAGGAAACAATAATTAAAGAAATATTAAAGAAAGGTTAGCTGACATCATATTTGTGGGGGAAAATATGATAAAATTTTCACAGGCAGCTCGTATAGCAGCTGGAAGTATAGGTAGTGCTAAACTAAGGTCTGCACTTACAACACTGGGAATAGTAATTGGCATAGCTGCAGTAGTTGTTAACGCATCTCTTGGTGCCAGTTTTAACCAGTTTTTTACTGATGAGATCTCTTCTGTAGGCTCTAATTTTATTATCGCAGCTAGCGAACAGCCAAATCTCTTCTTTGATAACGAGTACAATCTAATGAAGAATACTCCGGGAATTTCCGGCGTATCTCCAAGAAAATCGATGAGCGGGGATCTCACATATCTTTCTGAAACTAAAAATGTAAATATTGCAGGAATTAACAAAGATTTTCAGGAAATCCAGGGACTGCAAATGGAAGAGGGTACTTTCCTGACGGACAAAGATAGCGCTGTGGCTGTTCTTGGATATGATATTGCAAATGACAAGTTCAGCAAAAATATTTCCCACAGGAGCACTGTAGAGATCGCTTTTCGACAGGAAAACGGTACCGTTGTAAAGAAAAGTTTTAAGGTAAAAGGAATATTGAAAAATTCCGAGCCAACTGTTGTGGGTGAGGATAGTGACTACGATTTAACAGTTTTTATTCCCGTTTCTACAATGAATGAGATGATCGGGGAAAAAGACTATGGAGCCTTCCTTGCGATGGCAGACAGTCCTGAGAAAATTCGTGATATTTCAGATGACGTGGATAGCAGATTCGCGAGGAACTTTGGAGTCCCGGAAAGAGATATTGATAATGAGGATTTAAAACCCTATTACGTCTTTAATCAGGAGGAAGTTCTTGAGCAAACTGGAAAAATAGGAGATGCTTTGAGTTCTTTCCTTCTCATTCTTGCCCTAATATCTCTTTTTGTGGGCTCGATAGGAATTATGAATATTATGCTTGTGACCGTAACTGAAAGAACCAGAGAAATAGGGATAATGAAATCTGTAGGTTACAGCAATTCCAATATTCTATCTCTGTTCTTGCTGGAATCTGTAATGGTCAGTTCCTTTGGGGGGATCGTAGGTACTGTAATAGGTGGTCTGGGAGCTTACGCTCTTGAAATTGCCCTTAAACTTCCTCCTGTTTTCCCCTTAACATTGATTGAAATAGGGATTGCAGTTTCGGTTCTTGTCGGGATAACTGCTGGTCTTTATCCTGCAAGAAAAGCTGCACGCATGAATCCTGTGGATGCCTTAAGGTATGAATAAGAATATGTCCCTTGAATAGGGCTACTCTATCTGGAGAATAGCCCTTTTCTGTTTCAATCCGTTCCTCTTGACCAGCTCGATTGGATATTGATCGGTAAAAATAGTTTCAAAATAACTTCATAACAAGTAGCTCTATGGATCCACTCAACGAATTTAGCACACTGGAAAATCACTCTACGGTTAACGCTTAAAACACAAAAATCGGACTAGGCTAAATTGTATGACATGTAGGAGATTTATTAATTAATTTGAATATTTGAAAAACAGAGGAGTAGATATGGAAACGAAGATTTTGATTAAAGACGTTTCTGCTCCAGGAGATTTAATTTTGGAGACAGAAACCGAAAATCTCACACTTGAAGTAGAACTGCCCTCTGGAGAAGGCCTCGTTAATTCAAAAGAAGAATCGTTTAAATGTAAACTGGGCCGTTCGAGAGATCTACAGAGTGACAAAACACATAGGACAGCGACTCCAATAATTAAAGTTATTGATGTCAAAAAGAGCTATACTCTTGGAGGTATGGAGGTTCCAATTCTTCATGATATAAACCTTAAAGTGCTAGAGGGAGAATTCCTCGCCATAATGGGACCATCGGGTTCGGGTAAAAGCACACTTATGAATCTTATCGGTTTTCTTGATAGGCCTACGGAAGGGACAATCATAATTAAAGGTCTGGATATCAATAAACTATCTGACAAGGAAGTTGCCAGGCTCAGAGGGTTAGAAATCGGTTTTGTTTTTCAGACATTCAACCTGATCCCCAGGCTTACAGCTCTTGAAAACGTTGAGCTTCCAACCTATGCCAACGCAAGGAGTGGAGTCGATACTCATGAAAGAGCAAAGGAATTACTTAAACTCGTGGGACTGGAAGATCGAATGCACCACAAGCCGGGTGAGCTTTCAGGTGGTCAATCCCAGAGAGTTGCTATTGCCCGAGCTCTTATCAATGACCCTGCGATCCTCCTTGCAGATGAACCCACTGGAAATCTGGACTCGAAGACAGGCTGTGAAATTCTAAATATATTTAGAAGACTCAACGAAGACAGAAGAACAATTGTAATGATTACTCACGATCCGGAAATTGCAGGATATGCAGACAGGATAGTGCTCGTAAAGGATGGAATAGTTCAGAATACGGAATAATCTCGGGTGTTATATTTCAAAACTCAATCTAATCGGGGTGTGGAATTAGAATGACAAAAATCAAAAATTCACTTGTCTCTCTTGTATTATCCTGGATTTTAGTTTCTTCTTTTTTTGCATCTTCTGCCTCTGCAGCTGTTGGAGGAGCCAATCTGAAAGTTACAATAGTCGAAACAAATCCCTATCCTGCAAAAATAGGAGAGTATCTGAATCTGACTGTTCAGGTGGAAAACATTGGTGGAGATAAAGCTGACAATGTCGACATAGAAGTTGTACCTCAATATCCGTTCTCTCTTGATTCAGAGACAAATGCCTTACAGAATGTTGGAGCCCTCAATCCTGGCAGGACTGCTACAAAGGAATTTTACCTTTTTGTAGACAAAAATGCGCAGAAAGGAATCCGCTCCATTGACATCAGAACAAAAACAGGTAAAAACAGCCCCTGGAGTGAGAAAAGTTTTGACATACGAA
>JAEWQJ010000049.1 GCA_023399215.1 Methanobacteriota archaeon | reverse complement strand
AGTTGTCCCCGGTTCGAATCCGGGTCTGGGCACCATCATCAGACATCAGTAGTGTAGCGGTCATCACCGGGCGTTGCCAACGCTCGAACCCGGGTTCGAATCCCGGCTGGTGTATCACTCTTTTAATGTTTCCACTTTTTTGAGTCACTTCAGAATAAGATTAAGTTCAAGAATAAGGTATGTTTTTCCCTCTTTTCTTTACCTATCTCTTCCTTTACCTGTTTTTTTCTTTATCTCTTTCCTTTACCTGTTTTTTTCTTTATTCTACTGAAAAGATTTCTCGGACCGACCTAATATTAATACTTTTTTGTCTTGAGTTTGATACATTTATTGTAGTGTCCAGCTCTTCGATAAAAATTTAGTCTTCGAATAAATATCTTCTATTTTTATCTTGAGGTTTCCCATTCAAATATTTTTTGTCAAACTTTTAAATGACATCATATTCAATGTTAACCTATAGTCAACGTTTGAGTTCAAGGTTGGTGGTATCTATGAGGTTTGAAAATCTAATATGTTAACCAATCATTGTCAACCAAAACATTAATTAAAACATAAACTGATTATAATTATTGGATATACATCTCGAGAAGACAAAGAATAAGTCTGCTTGAAGAGATCTATACCAACTATGTTGCAAACCTGAAAAATCGTGAGGAGATCTAAAATGCCAGGAAAGTTCCAGAAGAGAAATGCAGAAAGGAAAGGCATCAGAAAAGAATATGAACTGGAGCAGAAGTTAATTAAGGAAATCGTAGGCGAAATTCAGGTAAGCGGCGGTGGAGCAATAGAGTGAGTAGAAAAGTACACATAACAATCCAAGCTGGAGAGATTTCTGAGCAGACCGTAGAAGTAGCTGAGAGCGCTACCTACGAAGACCTGCTTAATACTTTGGATATAAATCAGGAAACAGTACTTGTATTAAATGGAGGGAATGCTGTTCCCCTTGACGGAACGGTCAGTTCCGATAAACTTACAATCCTCAGAGTTGTCACAGGGGGCTGACCTGCCAGCAAAAGGCAGAACCTTCCTTTATTACAATTCTTTTTTCCACCTTTTTTGAAGTTCCTGTATAGCGTTTTTATCACCCGAGTCCCGTCTCTGGAGGACGGTACCGTTTCGCTCACTTCGTTCGCTCAAGCGGATTAATTTATGAACACAAAAGTTTCGCTGCACGAGTTACGTCTCGGGAGGACGGAGCCATTTTCGCTGAGCTTAAGAGGGTTAATTTCTAGAAATATAGATTTCACTTCGTTCGCTCAAGCGGAGTAGTCTTTAGAGAAAGGTTAGAGAGAGGTTATATTTTCAACGCTTTCAGGAGAGCTAATTTACTCAAATTTCCCTTGGATCATGCAGCACAAGTCATTTTAAAAACTGTTTGCCAGCAAGTCTTTTCAAAAAAGGCTTGAGCGAAAACCCCGAGAAACGTTTGAGTTTGAAAATCTTATCTCCAAACCCTATCGGCGTGATAAACCGGCGCAACGGTTTTGATCCAACCGGCGCAACGGTTGATACAGAAAAGTAGAGAACAGGAATGAAAAATAACTCGAATAATTAAGATTTTTGTTTCCATAATGGTCGAATTCCAGAGAAGAATTGTCAGCCATTATGGAGCAAATTCGTTTTGAGGGTCTTTACTTTGAGGGAGTAAGAGGCACCTTTTTACTCATAACCTTCAGCTTCTTAATTGCTGAGATGGTTGCCTGAGATTCTTTGTAAATTTTGTCTTCGTAATAACTGATGATCTCGTCAACTGGAGCAGCAAGAGCATAGATCTTTATTGGGCGCCCTTTACCGGGTTTCTTTTCCGAACGAACGCTAACCCAGGACTGGTTGCGCATCAGCCTCATTGCAAGACTTACTTCTGGTTGTCTTAGTCCGGTACTGATTTCTATTTCACGGGATGAAGCCTCGTCAACATTCATAAGATATGCCATAGTTGTAGCGACATTTCTGGACATCCCAAGGTTCCTTAACGTTTCAATAAAAATGTGGTCGTTTTCGTCCAGCACTTTAACTTCGTAGTCTTTCATGATAACCCCTTCTTTCTTATAATTTTATGGATGAGTTTGTCAGTTAAATAATATTAAGATGATTATGTTTATACCTTCAAGGAAGGCTTTTATAATTATCTTTTAAAACTGACGACAATCACTAAATATATACACTGTGTATATATTTATAAGGTAACCTATTTCGTTTTGAAATTTTAAACACAATAAAAAACGTTTTTACGCTATGCAGCGGATTATTTCTGTTTTAAGTCTAACAACCGGTCATTAAAAGCAAATGCCAGATGTCTATAACTGGCTACTAGAGCCCCGTTTTATCCGTTTTATGAGATTGATGGGAAGAACTTTACAGGTTGTGATCAATTAAACCTGTATAGGTATATAATTAGAAGGTTATTCATCTCTAACAATTAATAATGTACTCATACTATTTAAAGTTGTATATATTAAAAAGGAGTTGAAAAACTTTCAACTAGCCTTGGCATGAGTAACTATCTAAGTTTTTTGACATATATTATGTATTATAATATTCTTTTTTATATAAAAAACTCCAGGTATCATATTGGCAATATTATAATTTTACTGATTAATAATTTGGACTTCAGGTATCAGGGGCAAGTGGGATTCAAGATCAAACTGAATATTTATACTCAATTCCGTGGTCGTCCATAATTATATGGTCGATATTTTCATGATCAATTTCCGGTGCCAGAAGTGTTTACATTTTGTGCATCAATATAGCTATTATAACCTCACTGAAATTGCAAAAATACATGATGCATCATTAAGAGACGTTTGGGAATAACATCAACCAGTAGCTTATAATCAAATTTTCTGGAGCATCAAAAATCAGTACTCAAAAATCAGTATTAATCTACAGGATCATTAGCTACATTAATTGAAAGCTCCAATACAGATTGAAAAGTGCCACCCTCTAAATTCTACTCATGAGACTACAAACTATTTTTTCACTAGAAACTCGGTATTCATTCCGAACCTTTAAAAAAACTTACAGAAAAACTTACTGAACAGAGGGGTATCCTTGCCTTAAAGAGGCAGTCGAATAATCCCATAATAGTCTATTCGGATAGATTCCAGTTACAGGCAGGTTTTCCCGGTTGAATTACATTTCTATTTCATTTGTCTTCATCATTAAACAAAATAAATTTTTCAAAAAAATAAGAAAAATTTATATGTTTAAAGACTAAAAAGTCACTTAAAGCTAATTCTTAAATATTTTTCCTAAACTTTATTAACTGTCTCATAAATAAATTAAAGATACTCGTGGTTGATACTCGTGGTTATTACTATTGCATGTATTGCTGAGCACTAATTACTTGCTATGAATATCATAAGCAGGTAGCTCTAAGATTAACATGGATCAAGTGGTCAAATGGGGATTGAAAAGTTAAATATTCACCTTATATTTTTTGCATTGGTTATTCTCCAGTTATCTATGTTTTCTGGTGTTAATGTAGCCAGTGCTGCTTCAGATAAGCAGGATATTGAGGTTTTAATTGAGAATTTCAATGCACAGGATGTAGACGTCAAAGCTGACTCCGTAAAAGCTCTGGTTGAAGCTGGAGAGCCCGCAGTAGAACCTTTAATACAGGCATTGGATTCCAAAGACCTGGAAATCCGTGAAAATGCGGCTATTACTCTTGGTAAGATCAAAGATGAAAGAGCTATAGATCCGCTCATCAAATTGTTGACGGATGAAGAGTGGGAAGTTGAAAGTGCTGCAACCAATGCTCTTGTTGAAATTGGAAAACCTGCTGTAGAGCCATTAATTAAGATCTTGCAGGACAAAAACGAAGATTTTTTTCTACAGATGAAAGTTATTGCAGTCCTTGCTGGAATAAAAGATGAAAGGGCAATTCAGCCTATGATTCAGGCCTTGAAAGAAGAACCAGAACTTGATGCAGATCTGGGTTATAACCTTGGTCTGATGGGTGAACCTGCTGTAGAGCCTTTGATCCAGGCCCTTGACGATGAAGACCCCAGAGTTCGGGTGCGTGCAGCTGAAGCTCTCGGTAGACTTGGAGATAAACGCGCGATTGATCCTCTTACAGATGCCCTGAATGATAAGGATGAGACTGTTCGGACATTTGCAAAAATTGGGCTTAAAAGCATTGAGGCTCAAAAGAAAAATACGTTAATCGCCACTTATGGAAAAGAACGCGAATTCTATATTGAAGACCAGAGGCGAGAATGGTTCGATCAACTCAACAAAATCTGCGACCTTGCGAGAGATCCCTTGGAACCTTATACTTATCCCCAGGGGCCGGTTATAAGCCATGGCTGGGGTATTGAAAACCGCATAGGAGTAGGAATTCTGGAAGGCTCGGAAGTTAATAATTCTACTCTTGATAATATTTACAATGTATTTGACCAGGCGGGAAAAGAGATTGGAGTTGCCAATGTGCCTGTCATATTCAGCTATGCAGAATTTCCTGTAGATGCGGAGCTCTTACCGAAGCTATCAGAAGACATCGAAAAGACCGAAGAACCAGCAGGAGCTGAAGATACTAACGAAACTGAAGAATCGGCAGAAGATCTACAGTCTCCTGTTAGTACTCCAGGACTCGGGGCAATGTTTGTTTTGTCAGAGTTTTTGATTTCAGCCCTCATAGTAAACAGGCGCTGATTTGAATATGACTCCGAAGACGCGGATTTAAGTGTGATTTAAATCTTCGGTATGGGTTGAGGTATATGTGTCCTGCGATAAAGAATTCATTAATTCTCGCGTTATTATTACTTGTTTTTTCAGTTATTCCCGTTTCAGTTGCTTCAGCGACTGAAATCGTTCTCGATACCGAACACCATCATCTTGGTGATGATTTTAAAGAAGAATTGGACCCAGTTGACCCTGAAGAGCTAATTTACATTGCAAATTTTACCCTGGACCCTTCAGTGGATATAGAAAGTGCAGAACTCACATTAACAGGCAGAAGTATTGTCCCTGGGCCGACGGATGAATTTTCAGATAAAGTCTATCTCAATGAGATCGAAATAGGGTCTCTTAATGATTATATTTCTGCAAAAACTCCGGATTCCGTTGCAGTGAATATTTCAATTCCGGTTCATCCCTCTCTTTTCAATCCAGGAAACAATACCCTGAAAATCAGCGCTGGAAGTGATGCTAATGGCAGTAACTACGATGACTTTGAGTTTTACGACGTTTTATTCCATCTAAGTGAAACTAAATCTGTAACACTTGAGCCACCTTTAAAAGTTGCCTGGACTTATGAACTACCTTGGAAACTTGGGTATGAGATACCTCCAGAGGTAACACTTGCTGCGGATGGGGTTCTTTACCTTGCTAGAGAGGACTTTGGAAAAACTATTATTATAGCAGTGGATGCGGAAACAGGTGTCTTACTCTGGAGTAAAGAATGGAGTGATGAACAGGGTGTTAGCCTGGGATATAAGGATGGGATTTTGTTTACTGTTCACTCTTCATACATTGATGCACTGGATGCAAAAACTGGGAAACTAATATGGGGTAAAGAATATCGGAGTGTCCCGTGGGGGAATCCCGCTATTTTTGGAAATACGTTGTTTATCAGCACACCTGACGACAGATATGTGGCTGCTATTGATACTGAAAACGGGGCTTTGAAGTGGGAATATGAATTCAACAGAACCGACTTTGGAACTGAAGGAAACAGCTATTACAGGTTGTCAGGGCCTGTGGTGAATGGAAATTTCGTGGTATTCAGATACTATGCCTCTCATTCCATCTATACTGAACCCATCGCAATACCTGAAGATCCAGAGTTAGAGCCGGAACTGGAAAAACCTATAGTAAAAGAGGGTTTAATTGCGCTCAATGCGCATACGGGAGAGATAACCTGGGAATATGTATATCCAGGCGAGGTTTTATATTTCGAACCTTTCCTTTACAGAGACCTGGTTTATACTACTCTGAGCGAGAGAGATATTATCGCATTGTCTGTTGAATCCGGAGAAGAAGTCTGGAAAACAAACAACGGCAAATGGTCAAATGTTGTTGAAGCAATAAATGGCAAATTATTTGTTGATTTTTCAAGTCCTGGCATCTTACAGGCAGAAACTGGTGAAATCTTGAATGAGTATCCCGGTTCAAAAGTGAGTTTTTCCTCAGCTGTTATCAGCGATAAATTCGTATATTCCACGGACCGGAACAATATACATGTTTTTAATTCCAGTACCGGAGACCTCATATGGAGCAGCAGCAAAATAAAAGGATATGATGTGTCGAAGCCCGTACTTCACAAAGGCAAATTATACCTGATTTCAACAGAGGGGACGCTGTATGCATTTGAGCATGGGGAAGAAGGTATGTTCTTTACAAAGGGCCTGGAGAGTTCTGCATTATATTATTTCCCCCAAATTGCCATTGCTGCAATGTTAATTCTACTGGTAATACTTCTAATCAAAGTAAAAAACAGGGCCCTTGTCTTTGGTTCCTGGCTAATAGCTCTAACAGGGGTTATTTTTCTATCTCTTAAAGCCTTAGAACCTTATACCGTAGGGTTTGTATTCGGATTGATGTCTGCTTTTGTCTTCTTGTTTATGTTTATAATCTTTCTAATTGGCATTGCTTTTCTTAGGTATGGAATCAGGAAGGGGAAGCAGCCTTGAGGATAATTGAGATTTTTGGAGTTGAGATTTTTGGAGCTTACTGGACGAATAAAAAATAGTACATAATTCGGAGAAGCATAATGAAAAGATTGTTGTGCATATCACTGCTATTTTTTGTTTCTATTCTAACTTTAGCTGCTTCCATTTCAAATGTTTCGGCGGCTGAAATCGTTATCGATACCGGACACCATCATTTTGGTGACGATTTTAAAGAAGAATTGAATCCAGACGATCCTGAAGGACTGGTTTACACAGCAAATTTCACCCTGGACCCTTCAGTGGATATCGAAAGTGCAAAACTCACATTGACGGTCAGAAGTATTGTTCCTGGCCCGACGGATGAATTTTCAGATAAAGTCTATCTCAATGAGATAGAAATAGGTTCCCTTAATGACTATGTTCCGACAGAAACTCCGGATTCTGTTGCAGTGAATATTACAATTCCGGTTCATCACTCTCTTTTCAATCCAGGAAACAATACCCTGAAAATCAGCGCTGGAAGTGATGCTAATGGCAGTAACTACGATGACTTTGAGTTTTATGACGTTTCATTCCATCTAAGTGAAACTGAACCTGTAACCCTTGAACCACCTTTAAAAGTTGCCTGGATTTATAAATTGCCCTGGAAATATGTTTGTGAGAAACCAGCTGTGAAAACACTTGTTAAGGACGGGGTTCTCTACCTTAGTGGAGATCTTGAGGAGGGTCTTATAGCAGTTGATGCAGAAACGGGTGAACCACTATGGAGTAAGGAATGGAGTGCCAGTCTGGCGTATAAGAATGGGGTTCTGTTTGCGTTGCACTCTTCAAAAGTTGAGGCACTGGATGCAAAGACCGGTAAACCGTTATGGAGTAAGGAGTATTCTGATATCGGGTGGGATAATCCTCTCATTTTTGGAGATACATTGTTTGTCAGCGCGCCTTACGACAGGTATGTGGCTGCTATTGATACTGAAAATGGCACTTTGAAATGGAAATACGAATTCAATATTACATCTTTTGAAACTGGTGGAAGCAACTATTACCAGATGTCAGGCCCTCTGGTGAGTGGAAATACTTTTGTGTCCAGATATTCCGTCGTTCATTCCATCTATACCGAACCCGTCGAAATAGATCCTGATGAGCCAGAACCAGAGACTGATGAGCCTGAAGTAGAAGAGGGTTTAGTTTCCCTGGATGCAAACACAGGAAAAGAGATATGGAGATACCCGAACTTAAGCACATACTCTTACAGCCCCTTCCTTTACAAAGACTTGATTTATATTGAGAATAATGGAACTATTCTCGCGTTGTCCGTTGAGTCTGGCGAAGAGGTTTGGAAAACAAATGCTGGTGAGTGGGCGGATATTATTGAAGTAAAAAATGATAGAATGCTCGTTAATACCGGCAAATCCTTCCTGTTAAATGCAAGCACTGGAGAAGTCTTAAAAGAATTACCTTATCCCGAACTTCCGATTTCGTCGTCCATGATAACTGACAAATATGTATATTCAACAGGCCCATATAACATAAGAGTGTTTAATTCCGATACAGGAGAACCTGTATGGGCCAGTAGCCGAATAAAAGGTACCTCAGTATCGGACCCAACGGTCTACAAAGACAAACTATACCTGGTTTCAACTGAAGGTATATTGTACGCCTTTGAACATGGTGAGGAAGGTTTGCTCTTTACCAGGGGGCTCGAGAGCTCTGTTACTTTTTATTTCCCCCCGATTGCTATTGCCGGAATGATTCTTCTGCTGGCATTACTCCTTAGAAATCGCAGTAATAAGTCCCTTGTACTTGGTTCCTGGCTGATAGCTTTGTCAGGTGTCCTTTTGCTCTCGCTTAAAGCTATCGATCCTTATACATGTGCCTGGAGTTTACTTGGTTTCCTATCTATTCTGATCTTCTTTTTCTTCGCGCCTCTAGCCCTTTTTGTTGGCGTTGCGTTTCTTGTTTCCGGAATCAGAAAGAGAAAAAAGTGAAGGTGAAATTGTAAAAAATATAGATTGGGAAAACAAAATTATAATTGCTATTGATGGTAAAGGATATTCTATCATTTTTCAAATATATTCTTTTATATGCATAAATTTCTTATAATAGTAAATTTTATTCACTATTGTTTTTGTCTTGATTTTTGTCGACGCAAGCGAAAGCTTAGTGCTTCTTAAAAACTTATGACTGTTTATCCTAATTCAATTGTTTGTCTGTCCCAGTATTATAATATAATTGTGTTTTTGTGATGATTACGGGTTGAGGAAGATATTTCCAGATTAGATTCCTTCAAAGGAATTACCAGAATAAGTGCAAATTATATGGATGTCTGGAAACCGGAATGTTTCGATTTATTTAATTTGGAGAGTAGGTGAATAAACAATGGAAATTGAAATTAAAAACCTGTCAAAAGCATACGGACCGGAAAAATACGTGCTTTCAGGCATCAATCTCGAGTTTCGACCTCCTTCCATTGTTGGACTAATAGGACCAAACGGGGCAGGGAAGACTACTTTTATGAAAATCCTTGTCCGTCAGATCCTTGCGTCGACTGGGTCAATAAAAATTGACGGGACGGACATAAGCAAAAGCGAGAACGACCTTAAGAACCATCTTGGGTACCTGCCCCAGGAATTTGGCCTTTATGAAGAACTGACCGTATACCAGTTCCTGGATTATATGGCGCTTTTAAAAGGTCTGGGTTCTGAAAAAAAAGAGCGGATTGAAAATTGCATCGAAAAAACCGGGCTTTCCGAAAAACAAAATGCCAGAATAAAAACTCTCTCAGGGGGGCAGAAGCAGAGGGTCGGAATTGCACAGGCTCTTTTGAATGATCCCGAACTTCTTATCGTTGACGAGCTTACTGTTGGGCTTGACCCGGCTGAAAGGGTAAGGTTCCGAAACCTTCTGGCCGAAAATGCGAACCACAGGCTTGTGCTTCTCTCAACTCACATTATTGAAGACGTGGAATCAATTTGCAACCGGCTGATTGTCCTGAATAGGGGTGAAATCCTTTTTGACGGAAACCCTGTAGAACTGATTAAAAAGGCTGCAGGGCATGTAGGTGTGCTCGACTCTGACTGTGAAGCTGGCCCTGATATTGAAAAGAACTGCATAGTGACTTCAAGGCTTATAACAGAAACAGGAGCCCAGTACAGAATTGTAGGAGATAAGCTTCCTTCCGGCATAAAACCAGTAACTCCTTCGCTTGAAGATGCTTATATGTATTTGATTACACAGGGCGGATGAGAGTGCATAAAATGGCAAATCGAATTCCTTTTTTTTCAGGCTTCTCCTTTCTTTTCAATGAAATCAGACTAATTTCCAGATCAAAGCTGGCACTGACGTCCATATTCCTGACCGTCCTGGCTACAGTACTGGGGCTGAAAGCTATCGATTATACGAATGAGCGTAGCCTGGTGGGGCTCGCAAAAACCTCTTTTACCGTAGCTCTCGGACCTGCACAATACGCAGCAATAGCCGGTTCCCTCCTCTTTGCAGTGCTGACGCTTATGCTGTTGAGCAAGGACCACAGGAATAACAGCACGAGCCTTTTGAATACATCCTGTAATTATTCTCAGTTGCTGGTGTTCCGTACAGCAGCAATCCTCTCCTTAGGGGTTTTCACAGTAGTGCTGGGGGGAATTGCCCTATATGCAGTCCAGGTTTTCGTCCTTGAAATTACCTTTGATCCTGTAGTTTCTCTATCCAGTCTGCTGGTAATTACGCTTGCAGGGATCTTTTTTACAGTTCTGATCTGCAGTGGACTTTATCTGATTACGGAAAACCTGGATATCTCTTTTCTTTCATACTGTATTCTTTTTTTCATGAGTATAGGTAGCTCAAATTACCTGTTAAAATGGGTTCAGACTTCGGCGGTGATGTATTCTGACTTCGGGGGAATCCTCCCGGTTTTTAAGTTTGTTCTCTACAACCGTCTTCTCTGGACTTTTGTTTCCACCGGGATTTTTACCGTCGGGCTGCTGTGCAGAAGACGATATGAATCAAATTTGAGCTTGTCTTTGAAGCTCAATGCAAAGCAGCTCTGGATTCCTGTTCTGGTCCTGCTGCTTCTGGGCGCTTCTCTTTTTGTTTATATCAACGAACTCTATATTAACCGAAATGACAGTGTATTCGAAACCGAACTTAAGGCAAATGAAAATGTAAAACTAACTCATGTTTCCTCGAATGTTCAGTTCTTTCCTGTAAACCAGAGCCTTTCGGCCAGGGTACTCTATGAATTTGAAAAAGAATCGGGCACTGAATATATTGATTTTATCACAAATTCAGGGCTTCAGATAAAAAAACTTACTGTGAATGGAGTTGAGGCTCCCAATTCCTTAAAGAGTATAAAAGGAACGGACAGGGTACGTTTGGAAGTCCCTGCAGAATCAAGGAACGTTACCATAGATATTAGCTATGCAGGCGGGCTCAAATCTCCTTCTTCAATCGGCTTTCCCGGTTATATCTCAGAGGAGAGCATATACCTGCTGGAAAACTCACACTGGATTTTCGAGCCCCTGACCGGTTCAAAAGATATGATAGAGATAAAGGGTTCTGTCACGGCTCCAAAGAACCTGGTAATGGTCGTTCCCGGGGAATTAACAGAAGTTCTGGAAGAACACGGCCGAAAAACCTGGGAATACAGTGCCCTTTCCAATGATTTTTCACCCGGAGTCTTTGCAGGGAACTACGAAGTAAAAAAGATGCTGGCTGGCAGTACTGAGATCGAGTTCTATTACAGTCCAAAACACAGGGCGTATATAGAAGCCCTTGGGATTGAAAACTATTTAATAAATATTGTTTCCTATTATGAAAAAAACATAGGCGTCTATCCGTATCAGGAATACCCTTTAAAAATAGTAGAAAGTTCTATCTACAAGACCGGCGGGCATTCCACCCTGAATGTCGTAACGGTTTCAGAATATGTGTTTAACAGGGAACTGGACAGGGAAATTGGAGAAGATTCAGATAGCTTTTCCCCTGATCTCAGCTCTCTTAAAGACCTCACCTTTGTTGGGGATATGGACCTGTTAGCCCATGAAATCGCTCATCAGTGGTGGGGAACAGGAGTTTTCGTGGAGGAAAATCCCCCCTGGTCTTCGGAAGGGCTTGCAGATTACCTGGCCTACAAATACGTAACAGAAGAGTTTGGTTCCTATGCATCGGCATATATCCCTGCAATGTGGAAAGGCGGGGTAGATTCTATGGAAAACAGTTATTACTATGCGAATCCGAAAATGCTGGAAAACTTGCCTGAGAAACAGAGACAAAAGTATGAAATGGAGACTCGAAAAATAGAACTCTATTCCCAGATGCCTATGCTCTTGCTGAGAGCCGAAGAGCTGCTTGGGGAAGAATCATTTTTTATAAAGTTATCGGATATTTATACGGAGTACAGGTTTAAATCCCTTTCTTATGAGGAATTCCTGTCTTCAATAGGTCTGAGTGAAGCCAATCTTAATGAGGACCCGGTAAAGGGGAAAGAAACGGGGACAGAAGGAACAGCAGAAGGGGAGGCGGTTTTCGATGAATAAGCTTTCAACAAATAATTTCCCTAACAATAATTTCCCTAACCTGTTGAGAGTCTTGAAATATGAGGTTTTGAGGCTGGCATATAATAAAAAATATTTTTACATGGTCCTCATCGAGTCGCTATTTGCCTGTTACATCCTGACAAATTTTGTATTCGGGGGAAAAGACGGTACGGCTCCTTTCTCAAAATGGACGTATTCGGAATTTCTCTCCATTATCGGGCCACTTTTATCAGTTATCCTTGTCCTTCTCTGTATGTCCATCTTTTCGGAAAAGGAAGTTGCGGTTCGAAATATCATATTTTCTACCCCGCTTTCCGAACCAAAATATTATCTGCTAAAAACCTTGGCAATCACGGCTGTTTTCGTACTTGCTGCTTCTTTGCCGATTTTATTGAGCTTTGCATATTATGCCCATTACTTTAATTTCTACGCTTATGCTGAGTTCACGCTCCCCTTACTGTTATTTCTGTTGCCTTCCCAGATCTTTGTACTGGGGCTTGCCCTGGCGGTCGGGAGAGTCCATTCCAGACTGCTTTACCCTCTTTTGCCTCTTGTGCTGTTTCTGGGATTTTTTAATCCGAGGCTCCCTGCGTGGTTTGATATTTTTGGGAATAATTTCCTTTCGTGGCCCCTACGCTGGTATCTGGGAGTCATGGAGGGTCCAATACCATATATTCTGCCCGATGATTTCCTCTACAGCAGATTGGTTTTCATATTTATGGGCGTCGTTATGTTTGCATTTGCCTGTAGAAGGTCTAAAAAATGAGTTTTGTTGTCTGTTCCTGCAGGACTTGTCCTGAAATGCAGAAGTGAATCTTATAACTATATTTTATGAATTTTATAATTATAATTTATAGTTGGTAGAAAATTTTTAATATAACTTATCCCAACAATACACCCCTTTTTTATTTATGGGGAGCAAAAGTGGAAAGTTCCAGGCTTCTTGAAAAAATGGACCATTATTATCAAAAAAATTTAAAATAATGTAAATTCTTAGAGGAATACAGAGATATTACCTGCAATGTCTTCCTCTATCTCAGGAAAATTAATTCCCTGGGCAATCCCACGATCTCCGAACTGGCAAAGACCATGGAGGTCAGCAAACCCTCTGCCAGCAACATGGTTTATATAATGGAGGAAAGGGTCTGCTGAAAACAAAGTCTTCTACAAAAGACGGAAGGATCTGCTTGCTTGAACTTACCGATAAAGGAAAAAAGGTAGTTGAGATCAAATACTGGGCTGATATGAGGTCCTATGAAAAGACCCGGGAAATTCTGTATGAAGAAGAACTTGAGGTTATGGAGAGACTCTTTGAGAATATGGCTACCGGGCTTGATGAGGAAAAAGTATGACAGATGAACGGGAAATGAGGTCTGCAAGTATCGGAAAGCTTTTCCTGAAATTCGTTCTTCCGGCAACCATCGGGTTGATTGTTGCTGGAATCCAGGGAGTGATTGACGGTTTCTTTGTCGGGAATGCTGTGGGCAGCCAGGGGCTTGCGGCGATAACTCTTGCATTTCCCGCACTTCTAGCCATAGTTGCTGTAGGGCACATGATCGGAATCGGGACTTCAAGCCTTGTGGCCCTGGCCCTTGGCAGAGCTAACCGACAGGAAGCTCTCAAGCTCGTACATAATGCTTTTCCCCTGCTCCTGCTTGCGGGAATAGGTCTCACCTCTATAGGGCTTACCTTCTCGGATTCTTATCTTCGCCTCCTGGGAGCTTCTGGCCCGGTCTTTGACATGGCAAATAGTTACATTAGAGTCTTATTTTCAGGTTCTGTACTCCTGATTCTGGCCATTGCTCTCGATCCTCTTGTAAGAAATGATGGAAAACCAAGACTTGCTATGACATGCGTGGTTGCAAGTGTTCTCGTAAACATGGTTCTTGACTACGTATTTGTCATGCGAATGGAAATGGGAGTTGCTGGGGCTGCCATAGCCACGGTTATTGCTTTCTCTTTTTCCGGAATTCTGCTAGCTCTGTATTTTTTTAGCGGATGGGCTGGATTGAGGCTAAAACTCAGTTCCCTCTCTCTGGATTCGAGAATTATTCTGAAAATTATGAAAACAGGCCTTCCTTCTTTTGCAATGCAGTTTTCAACTTTCATCCTGCTCTTTGCGAACGAGTACATGCTGCTCAGTTACGGCTCGGAACTCGCTGTTTCAGGCTATGGAATTATAGGTTACGTCTTTTCGATTTTCTCCCTGATTTTTGAAGGAATAGCAGTCGGTACCCAGCCGATCATCGGTTTTAATTACGGGGCCCGTTGTTATTCCCGGGTTGCAGGGACCTTGAAGATAGCTGTTATCTCCTGCCTCGTGACAGGGGTGATTGGTTTCATGCTTCTCTCTATGTATCCGGAACAGTTTATCCTTATCTTCAACCACGACAGCCCCGAACTCCTGAAAATTACCCTTAACGGCATGGAGATTTTCGTGTTTGCTCTCCTTACCCATGGGATGGTTATGCTGGGTTCCGTATATTTCCAGTCAATAAACAAAATCAGATATGCTCTTTTCATCCAGCTAGGAACAGTTTTTCTCTTCCTTCTTCCTCTGCTCTGGATTTTACCTCCTTTACTTGATCTTAATGGAGTCTGGCTTGCAACCCCGGCTGCGGAATTTCTGATGTTCCTGGTCGTGCTGGGCTTGCTCTGGAAAGAGTTCGGTTTTCTAAAGAATGGAATAACTGTAAGCGAGGACGGAAACTTCCCTGCTTCTGAGATTGCATTAACTCCCAATGAAGATTAAACTGGGCCTTTTTCCATGCTTCCTATGAACACTACTGTCAGAATCTCCCTGCATATGGAGTTTAAGACCATAGTATTGAAGGAGCAAAAAATATCGCTTTTTTTCAAAGCTAATCATAACTAACTACTTCTGTTGTGAGCGTTACGGGCACAGGTATGTAACACGAGGTTTTGGGACACAGGCGGCTGCCCGGATAAAAAGAGTAGGGAGCTGCCTTACTTAACAGCTCGTTTTTACTGTAGCCTTATTTTTCTGCAGCCCGGCTTTTTTTGAGTTCTCAACTCATTTGCAGAGGATCTACCTTCATGTACTCCCGCAGCACGGTTGTTGCGTAACTTCCCTTTGGCAGCATGAACTCAAGCACAGCTTTTGATTTTCCCGGGTTCAGTTCGTCTTCAGCAACCTCAAACTTCGGTTCAACCTGAAGGAGGATTTCTCGCCTTGTGCCTTTCGAGCTCATCTCAGGAGTTTCTTCTATATTGAAACCTTGCAGAGGGACTTTGAGTTCATCGAGAACTGCCTGTTCGATTTCTCCCGGAATGCCTGACGCAAATTCTGTACTATAGCCCGGAAGGGGAGCGGTTATGAAGGCCCGTTTTTTCTTAATCAGGCGGTTCATGGCATTTACGGTTTCTGCGGTGGCTTTTTCGGTTTTTGAAGAATCTGGCAGGCCATGTTCATTCTTGAAACAGACAATATCACCTTCTACAGCCTCATTTAAGGGAAGACCTTTTTCGATCCTCCTGCACAGGATTGTGTTATATATGTAGGACTGGTAGCCGTGCACAAACATCCTGTAAAGGTTTTTCGGGAGAACAAGAAAAGCTCCTGCAAAGTCATCTGGGTTTGCGATCAGATGGTTCATCATTGCTCTTTCATGCCCAAGGTGGAGAGGATAGATTTTCAGGCCTTCTTTAAAATCTAGGGTCTCTTTAACAAACTGGCGGGCTTTCCGTGTATCTTCCGGTTCATCAGGGAAGGGTTCGTCAATATAGAGCAGGGCAGCTTTTTCAAAATCTCCCTCAACAATGGCTTTTCCTACCAGATGCGTGACAGGACGTACCGAGCCAAAGCGCTGGATCCCGAAGAAGTTCGGAACGCCGCTCTGATCCAGGATCTCGTTTGTGGTCTTTTCGAGCAGGTTGCGTGTCTCCTCACTCGAATGGGTTATATTCCGGATGGTAATTCTGAAATTGTTTCCCCACAGGTCTCCGAGTTCAACGGATTTTCGGGAGCGACCAAGGACTTTCAGCTCTACGTCTTTTAAATGGATCTTCTCAATTTTCTGGGCGTCAATATCAAAAATGCTGATTTTCTGAGTTGTAAGTGCACGTTTATCCTTTGTGCCTGCAACGCTGATTCGCTTCTGGCTTACCTGGAGGATTTTTGCGAGAGTCCGGGTCAGGTGATGTGTGTCCCAGTCTCGCTTTACGAGCTCAAGAATAAGGTATTTCCCTTCCTTTCCTTCCTCACGATTCGTAATTTCTCTTACAATAAAATCCTCCACTTCCTGCCGAAGCTGCCCTCCAAGGCCGTCAGTATCCGTGGAGTAAAGATTTATTCCGATCTGTTTTTCAATTTCCGGCACTTGCATGGGTTAAAAACACCCCTCTATTACGTGTTTTGTGAAAGTTATAAAGACCACCTGGGGTTGATATCAATAGCTTTTACTTCATTCGTGTCTACAAAGGTCCAGCTTCTATATGTTTCGTTTCCTTCAGCAGCTTTAACTTTCGCAGGGGCCGTTTTTCCGGGAAGCCCACCTGCATAAAGGCTTGAAGTTGGGTCGAGCATCAGCCAGGAACCGTATTCGTCGGTCAGGTAATTTACATCAACGTTTCCGTAATAGGCCCTTACGCCTCTGACTGCGGCATCTGTCGCAGCGGTTCCATTGCCTATATATACCGCTGCAAAGGCATGTGTATTGGTCAGGTAGACTCGGGTTGTGCCTCCTACGGCCTCGAGCATGGATGAAAGGAGAATTGCCTGATCTTCACAATCCCCGGCTTCTATTCTCAGGGTAACGTTGGCTGGCTCCCAGATGTCATTACCTCTTGGGTCACTTACGTATTCGACCTTCTCTTTTACCATGTCAAAGAGAGCACAGACCTGATAGATATTATATGCTCCCGGATATACACGAGCCACCTGGACTGCCTTTTCCCTTATCTCAGGTTCGGCTGGCTCCACAAGTCGGTTTATGGTCTCAAAGTAAGGCGAAGGATTGTTTCGGTATACTAAATTTGATTTTTCTGGCATTGGCTTCAGGTTTACAGTAAAGTTTTTCAGAGGATAAGATCCGTAGTCGTGCCATTTCCCTTCCGAGGTCGAGGCAAGTAGCCAGAGGACAATACTGAAATTTGCTTTTTTTTCTTCAGGGATCTGAATCGCAATTACTCCGAGATACTGCTCTTCACCGGGATTGACCAAAACTCCGCAGTCCTCAGAATAAATCCGGCTTTCAGAAGCATTAACCGAAACCCCGTACTTGTCTATGAAAATAGGGTTTCGACCTTCGTTTTTAATGTTGATTCTGGCATAGCCCATTCCACCCTGGTAAAAATCTGAAGTCTGGTAGTTGCTGTTTAGGGAGAAGCCAGGCTGCAACGGAGTTCTCAGGATGGGAGTGAGTTCGCTTTTCCTGATGGAGTATGTGGGTGTTGCCGGGCAAGTAAATAAAGCCGGTTGAGGTGTATAAACACTCTCCTTGATTTCGGGATCCAGTCCTGAAGAGATATAACCTGTTACTTCTTCTCTGAAATTCTCAATTGAATCCGAAGACAGTATCCCGGTGAGTGCAGCGAGTACAAAGCAGATGCATAAAACAGCAATTATTGAGGCTGCCTCTCTTCCTCCTGAAGCCTTTGAATTCCTCATGTTTTCCTCCAGAATCAAACACAGACGGAACCTCTTTCCTCTTCGGAGGAGCTATTGCATTGATAGCCCCGGCTCGGTTTGATTTT
Organism: Methanobacteriota archaeon; assembly: GCA_023399215.1. Lineage (GTDB taxonomy): Archaea > Halobacteriota > Methanosarcinia > Methanosarcinales > Methanosarcinaceae > Methanosarcina. The sequence continues at coordinate 179,852 of JAEWQJ010000049.1, read as the reverse complement.
AGTACCATTTTCCCAAATCTGGCTTTCAGGTTCTTGGCACTTAAACAAGTTTAAGGTTCCGCGTAATTTTATCTATAAGCTCTTCTTTTGCCGGCCCTATTCCGAGGACTGTAACTGTTCCCGACGGAATTTCCGTAAGTCCTGCGTCCTGTATAAGAGCAGTAGGTAGCCCTTCCCTTCTTGCTTTCTCCTTAAGTTCATACAGATCATTAAGGGTAGGGACTTTAAGGACAATTTTTTTCTGCCCGCCTTCCTTCCATTTTTCAAGGTCACTTTTACTTGCCCATTCGGAAGCAGAAATAGCAGCATGAGCTACCTGTACTGCAAACTTGCCTTTGGAAAGCTTCAGGTCTTCCCGGGAAACTATACACTGTTTATATTCACTCATCTTTTGCCTCGGATTTATTGAAGGTCTGTCTGTTTCTTAAATGTTTTCGATGAAGGTATCCGGATCAACTTTATGTCCCGGTTTTCATGTTCATTTTTTGATCGTCTCTTTTGTGATCGATCCGGGCCCGAAGTATTAAATTCAATAATTTTTAGAAATCTACGAAATTCTAATCGGTGTATTTGATATTATGGCCAGCATCATTTATAATTATTTCATAAAGTTTTTTCAATGTATTCTATAATATACTCTGCCGTATTTATCCCCCATGCATCAAAAATACCTTTTCCTGATGGTGTTCCATTGACTTCAAGAATTTTAGGGCCCCCATCAGTTTGGCCGGAATGAATTTCGGTTTCTTCACAAAGATTATCATCAGTTAGTCCTTTGCTAAGATTATCATCAGTCAGCCCTTCTATAATATCAACACCGGCAAAAGTCGTGTTCACTGCCAGGGCAGCCTTCTCAGCAATTTCTTTTTGTTCTTCTGTGAGCACACACCGGTCTGCACTTCCTCCCTGGCTCAGATTATTGACCCAGGAGCCAGATGCTGCTTTACGGTAAATTGCTCCAATAGCCCTACCGTCAACAACAAAGGCCCTGATATCTCTTCCCGGATTCTCTATGAATTCCTGGATATACAGCATACCTCTCTCTTCAAGCAGCTGATTGATAACTGCTTCCAGGGATGAATATTCTATTTTCCTATCCGAAAACCGGACTTCGCCGTTCCTTACTCTTGCAATATCCTTTCCTTTATATCCAAAAACAGGCTTAATGACGGCGTCTCCAAATCTTGATATTACTTTCAGGGCTGCTTCCATATCCTGTACGGCTACGGTTCTGGGTACAGGCAGTCCGGCTTTTGCCAGAAGATAAGAAGCATGGTATTTATTTGCAGCATTCCGGATAGCTTCTGGGGAATTGACAACAGGAATTCCTTCATCTTCCAGTTCACGCAGGATGTCAAACCTGAAAGACACACCTTCGAAAGCTCCTGCACCCACATCTCTTACAATTATCGCGTCAAGGTCAGAGAGTTTTATATCTCCTACTTTGAAGACCACGTTTGATTCTTCAGCTTTCGATTCCCAAGCTGCTGTATTCATGCTGACCTCTGCAGCCCTGAGATCCAGAACAAAAGGAGAAAAACCTTTTTTTCTTGCTGCGTCAGTAAGTGCCCTGGCTGTCCAGTCTTCCGGGTCAGTGATGACAATCCCTATTTTTTTCATAGACCATCATCGGGAGAATACAAGATCAAGTTTACGATATTGAATAAAATGAGATCTGAAATACATAAGATCTGAAATACATAAGATCTGAAATACATGAGATCTGAAATACATGAGATTTGAACTTGTTTTCTATTTTCCTTCTATCAGGTCTGTTCAGGAAGAGCCTCAAACCCCTGCCTTTTTCGGTATTCGTTTATTGCACTGTGAATTGCTTCTCTGGAAAGAACCGAACATTCCAGCTTGCCTGGAGGCAGGCCTTCGAGAGCCTCAGCAACGTCCTCGTTTGTAAGTTCCCAGGCTTCTTTGAGGGTTTTGCCTTTTATCAATTCGGTTGCCATGCTGCTGGACGCAATTGCTGCTGCACACCCGAAAGTCTTGAATTTTGCATCTTCAACTCGATCATCCCGAATTTTCAGGAAGATCTTCATGTGGTCTCCATGTGGATTTCCTGCTTCTCCGACCCCGTCAGCGTCCTCAATTTCCCCTACGTTTCTTGGGTTCATGAAGTGGTCCATGACTTTTTTATTGTACACAAAACTCCCCCTGCTTTCATATTCCTGTACACTTGCGATTTATTTCTTACACGCATTTTCAGATTTATAGAAAGGAGACATAGCCCTCAACTTTCCAACGGTCTCAGGCAGGACTTCAAGTACATAATCAATGTCTTCTTCGGAATTATCATCTCCAAGGGTCAGACGAAGGGAGCCCTGAGCTATTTCCGGAGGCAGCCCTATTGCCCTGAGCACATGAGAGGGCTCAGGAGAACCTGAGGAACAGGCACTTCCTGTAGAACTGCAGATCCCCATCTCGTCAAGCATGAGAAGCAGAGATTCGCCTTCGATATATTCAAAACTGAAATTCAGGTTGTCCAGAAGGCGTTTTTCCGGGTGTCCGTTAAGCCTGCAGTCAGGAATTTTCAGGACTCCTTCAAGGAGGCGGTCTCTTAGTCTCTTCATTTTTTCATTATGCTTCTCAAAATTTCCTGTTGCAAGTTCTATTGCTTTTCCCAATCCTACAATACCTGCCACATTCTCGGTTCCTGCTCGCTTTTTGCGCTCCTGGCCGCCTCCGTGCATATAATTGTCGATTTCTGTACCTTCCCGTAGATAGAGCGCTCCTATTCCTTTGGGCCCATAGAACTTATGAGAAGAAAGGGAAAGCATGTCAACATTCCTTTCTTTCTTTTCCATCTCAAGGGGGATTTTACCAATTACCTGAACGGCATCAGTATGGAAGGGAATCTCATATTCTCTTGCGATCTCACCTATCTCATGAATAGGCTCTATTGTCCCGATTTCATTATTCGCATACATCACCGAGATCAGGATAGTATCATCTCTAATTGCAGCTTCAACCTCTGCAGGATCTACAAGCCCATAACTGTCTACAGGCAGGTAAGTCACATCAAAACCCTGAGTCTCCAGATACGTACAGGGGTAAAGCACTGCATGATGTTCAATTGGTGTGGTAATGATATGTTTTCCTTTCTTTCTCCTGGCAAAAGCCGTTCCCTTGATAGCCCAGTTATCGGACTCGGTTCCTCCGGAGGTGAAATATATTTCCTCAGGACTGGCTCCCAGAGCCTTTGCAAGCTGCTCACGGGCAGTCTCTATTGCCTCTTTACCTTCTCTCCCTATTGAATACAGGGAAGAAGGGTTTCCGAAATGTTCTTTCAAAAAAGGCAGCATAGCTTCAAACACTTCAGGTTTTGTGAAAGTGGTGGCTGCGTGGTCCATGTAAACAAAGCGCTTTTCTCCCATCAGAACCCCCTCTATGAAAATAGGGGTTTACGCAATATGAATTTATTGTATATTCCGATTTTTGGATTTTTTCTCGGCAAGGTTTTTAAAACGTTCGTCTCATAACAGGCTTGCCAGTAACCCTGTTTTTCCAGTAACCCTGTTTTCGCTATATTTCCTCCGTTTTCTGAGTAATAGATGAACTCATTTTTGTTAAAGGAAGAAAATACAAGATTTAATTGAAGACAGAAAACACAAGATTTTTTAGACAAAAATATTATATATAGGAATTTTGTAGTCCTATTTCGATCAGGGAGGGAAAAACGACCTTGCTAAAACAATTCTCAATTATTCTTATCATTTATTTCCTTGGTGACCTGATGCAGAAAGCTTTAGGGTTGCCAATCCCGGGCAATGTCCTGGGAATGCTCATTCTTTTCTTTAGCCTGTATACAGGCGTAGTTAAACTCAATGTGATAGACAAAATAAGCGATTTTTTACTGGAAAACATGGCTTTCTTCTTTCTTCCAGCAGGGGCCAGTCTTATAACCTGTTTTACCCTGCTTGAAGGAAAATTGACTGCTATTCTTGCAGTTTCCCTTATTTCTACCTTTGTAATACTGGCTGTAACAGGGCTTACTGTGGAACTTGTTCAAAGGTTCTTCAGGAAAAAGCCGGCAAAAATGGACTGTCATATAGAAAATATAGACAATAAAAGTAATAATAACGAATCTGGAAGGAATACAAAAAATGTGCATGCCCGTGAGAATAGAAGAGAAGAGGTGATCTGAAGTTGCAGACCGATTTTTTGAATGGGCTTGTCAATATGCCTCTATTTGGGATCTTACTCTCTTTAGTAGCTTTCCAGATAGGCACACTATTATATAAGAAGACCCAGCTTTCGATTCTTAACCCTCTGCTTGTGGCTTCTGTACTTGTAATTGGTTTCCTTCTATTCTTTGGAATCGATTATGAGACTTACAATCTTGGAGGAAATTATATTTCTTTCTTCCTCGGACCCGCAACTGTGGTTCTTGCAGTGCCTCTCTATAAAAAGATTCAGCTCTTGAAAAGCAATGCTCTTCCTATCCTTGCAGGAATAATGGCAGGCTGCACTGCCGGAATCTCAAGTATTCTTGTTCTTTCCAGCCTATTAGGGCTTGATGATAGCATAAGCAGATCTCTTGCTCCTAAATCCGTAACTACTCCTATAGGAATTGAAATCTCAAAACAGATAGGTGGCCTGCCTGCAATAACAGTAGCTGCAATCGTATTTACTGGTATTATAGGTGCTATTTTGGGCCCGTTTATCTGCCGCTGCTTCCGAATAAAAGATAAAGTTGCAGTCGGTGTTGCAATCGGCACCTCATCTCATGCGCTTGGAACAACAAGAGCAATAGAACTTGGAGAAACCGAAGGGGCTATGAGCGGACTTGCAATAGGGATCGCAGGCTTAATTACGGTTTTTCTTGCTCCCATGCTGGTTTATGTCTTCGGGCTTATAACTTGAATGGCAAATAGCTGATCTCAAACATATAAAAAATTTTGGATGCAAATATTGGCTCTTCGTTGTCTTGTGTGGATATCCTCATAAAAACCAGTGTGGTCTTGAGTCGAAAATCATATTCTCCATAGAGGATAACGAAGAGCTCAAATATTAAGTAAAAATCATGGTTTCAGGGCAAAATATTACACTACAAATAAACTTTACCCGGTGTTTTAATGGTTTTTTCCGGGTTATCGGAAATCCGTGTACATTCTCATCTGCCACTGACCGTTCTGTATCTTTTTCCTTATAATCCCTTTTGCCATTTCCACATAGATTCCTCTTATCTGCGGTATGAGCATGGAGAGCCCTATTATGTCGGTCAGAAAACCAGGAGTTATAAGGGCAAAGCTTCCAACTAACACAAAGAACCCGTGCAGGAGCTCGTTTCCGGGCATATATCCCCTGCTTGTTGCTTCCTGGATCTCGCGAAGCACGCGGAGACCCTGGGATTTTGCAAGGTAGGCGCCAAGACTTGCAGTTATAAGGATAATAAGCACGGTGTTTAAGGCTCCGATCATTCCACCTATCTTGATGAGCAGATAAAGCTCAATAACGGGGATGATGAGGAAAATCGAGAAGAGTTTAAAAAACATGTCAATCATTTTCTAAATTTTAGATCTGTATACAGGTCTCTATTATCTTTATTAGTACTGAAATACTTTTTAACAATTCAATATATATTAATATAGTTAAAACATACTTTTAAAGCTTACTATCGGCAGTTACCACACTTATATATTTTTTGCTGAACCTCGACACGAACGGCACCATTTAAATCTAGAGAGTCAGCAGGAAAAGGCAAAAAAGCCAGATGGAAAATCAGGACACTATTATTTGGTTCTGAATAAAGGCAGTGCACCAAAAGTTCTGTAAATTCCGAATAATCTACATTCTAACACACTAACATTTAATATCTTTAAAATCCTGTAAAATACAATGAACAAAAATTGGGAGGAACGAGAAATGAAATCATTTTGCAAGGAAACCTTTTCGATTTTCCTTTTCCTGGTAGTCATACTCATGATTGTAGGAACAGCAGCAGCTAACCAATCCTGGATATGACTCCAAGATATCTGCAGTTATCCATACGGGTATAATGGAAGATATGAAGATGTTGACATGAGAAGCTTTTAATTTTTTTCTTTTATTCTCCAGAACCAGAAAAAATTGCATTTCTGTCGTTCTTTCCATGCAGGTGGTTTTCCAGCCCATAATACACTCATTTTCATAAAAGTACTAGATTTTCGCTATAATATGGCTGGAATGCGGAGAGGTTAAGATTCCTTGGGGAATTCAGTTGTTTACAGGGAAAATGACTGCAGTTTTTGAAGGCTTTTGCTGAACAGTACAGGTATTTTATAGCATTATTATAGTAATCACTCACAACAGTAAAATATATATTTATATGTTTAATGCGTTTTATTTTTTTACAAAATTTTCGGTATACTGCTTGCAATAAAACTGTAAACAAAGAAGAGAAGGAAAACTGATGCAAATATCAATCGATACGGAAGAAATGATTAATAACTCAAAGTGGTGCACTTATTTATCGATTTTTGAAAATCATGCACTTACTTTTATCAATTTTTAAGTTATCTTGTTGAAATTATATTTTCCTATTTTTACCACTTATAGCGCCTGACTATAGGATGCCAGGACACAGGTCTGTTCTATTGATATTACATTTTCCTGCTTTTTCCTTGCTAAGATTCTATTTTCCTGATTCCTGAATTTTTCTTCTCTGAGGCCGATTTACTTCCATTCCCTTTCAGTTTTTCTGCTGTAGCTTTCTTTTCAGTTCGAGACTATAATCACTAGATTTTTATAAATATAAATATATTTTTCCCGCTTTCTCTGCCTTAACAGGTCTATTTCTATCCTGCAAAGTTCTCTTTGTCGGGAAAATACTGTTGCTTTAAAAGAGCAGCTATTTTATGTAGCGATAAAAAGGGATAGTCTGTTATACGATTGCTATAATATTACGTTCGTGATCTAACGCACAGTTGAATGAAATAATATTATACTAAAGATTACACGCAATACTAGCACACTAATATATTCTATAAAACGTAAAATATACTCTGGATGTTACAAAGATAGTTTTACCTATCCCCCAAAAAAGTGTTTGTTTTCCTGAGGTGCCGGATATATGGACTTCGATACAATTGAAGACTTTGTATATAAAGTTATTGGGACTATGGGATCCGATCAGAAGAATCTGTGTTCTGCGATCGATTTTACCCTGGATCTTGCGGATGAAAAATCGTTTTCCCCCAATGATTTGCTTGACCTTTCGAATGCCTGTAAGCAGCAGAAAATGTTTATGGAAGAATATGTTTTCGCAAAAGCCTGTTTCATAAGAGCTTCCGGAAAACTCCGTGAAGAAGCCTGTTTTGCGCTGGGCACTGCAGCGCATATTCTGGGTTTTTCCCTTGAAGCTGAAGCAAGCTATCTGGAAGCTCTTACAGAAAATCCAGAAAATGGAAATGTAAGGTGTGCCTATGCCGAACTCCTTTTAGACCTTGGAAGGACAGAGGCTGCTGATAAGGAATATAAAAAGATACTTGAAGCTTCTCCAGAACATGTAAAAGCGAATACAGGATATGCTTCCCTCCTGACCGAGTACGGGTATGTAAGGGAAGCCGAAGAGTGCTACTCTAGGGCGCTTACGGTAGATCCTGACTATGTCCCTGCAAGAGGCGGGTACGCAAACCTGCTCTTTGAGCTGGGAAGGCTCAGGGATGCGGAAAAGGAATACAGGCTTGCAATAAAACTGGATCCTGAAGACCCAAGCCTCCATCACAACTGCGGAGTTTTACTTTCTTTCCTGGGGCGCTCTTCAGAAGCCGAAGGTGAGTACAGAAAAGCTCTTTCTCTTAACCCGAGACATAGGCGGACTCTTTTTAACTACGGGAATCTCCTTGCAAGAGAAGGCAGAGCTTCAGAAGCCGAAGAACAATACACGGAAGCCCTTGCCCTTGATCAGAACGATGCAAAAGTTCATTCCAATTATGCAAATCTTCTGGCCCGCTTTGGAAGGAGATATGAAGCTGAAATGGAATACAAGAAAGCGCTCAGTCTGGACCCAGAGAGTGCCGAAGGACATTACAGTTACGGAAACCTTCTTTCGGAGATCGGGCGCCTTGATGAAGCCCAAAATCAGTATGAAAAGGCTCTTGTCCTGAATCCTTATTACCCCCCTATTCACTACAGTTACGGCCTTCTTATGAGAAAGATGGGGCGCTTTGGCGAAGCCAAACAGGAATACACGAAGGCCATGCAGCTCGATCCGGATATCGGAAGCAAAATGACCGAAACCTGGATTATTCTGGACTAAAAGGAATGTCTGGAATTTTATCTGATCTTTCCCTAACCTATTCTGATCAAAATAACATCCAACCCGGCATTTTCTTTTTCATTTTTCATTGATTCTCTGCTTACATATTTTCTGCTTACATATTTTCTGCTTACAGATATTTTCTGCTTACAGATTGATATATTCGGACAATCTAGTGTAGTCTTTTTGGGAGAAGTAACGGTTCAATAGGAGTAAGTTTTTTCTCCAGGTGTTCTTCCTTCGGGTGAGTTTCCTTTTATTCCTGCTGCTTTCCGAAGACGAACAGTTTAATCTCTTCTTTTTCAAATAGTGCGAAAGCCGCCGCATTTCCTAGTCCTACATAGTCAGGACAGGAAAAAAGGGAGAGCAATTTTCCATCAAACCACCATCTGTACCCATTTTCAAGGGCTGTATGACCTCTTATGATTCTTTTCAGGTTATTTGCCTGTAAAAAGCCGTCTACAATATCTGGCCCGAACTCTTTTACAGTCGAGCCTCGGATTGAAGCGGTGAGTCCAGGACGTTTTGAAGGATCATTCCAGAGATAAGGAAAAGCAAAGGCTTCTTCCTTCCTGACGCCGTCAATGCTGCCGGTTCCGTTAATCCCGCCGTGTACGCAAAATGTATGCCCCGAAAGTACAGCTGCTATCGGCATTTTATCATATGTCCGGCTGGTCCTTAAAAGAAAACCCTGATCAAAACCGATTTCCTCAAAAAAACCGTAGTAGAGGTTCATATCCACAGTTTCGTGATTTCCCCTGAGCAGGAAAATATGCTCGGGATCTTCAAGCTTCAGTCGAAAAACCCTTGTAAGTACTTCGACACCTTGAGGTCCTCTGTCCACGTAATCTCCGAGAAAAAGAATGTTCTTACAGTTCATTTCTTGCCTTTTTTCTATTATGAATTCAAGGGCCTGAAGGTCCCCGTGAATATCCCCAATAACCATTATAGGCTCGGCGTCAATTCGAAGCACGGCAGGTTCTGACTCCAAAAATTGGTCTATTTTCGGGAGAAGAAGAAGCAGTTCTTCCTTTGCGGCAATTTTCCTGGAGACCTTTCCTGATTCCATGGGCTCACCTCTGTTCAAGTTCCTCTTAGAGAGTCGGTCTGAAATTTTCTATATGGGTTCTCTTAAGAAAGCTGATCTAAAAGCGTTCTTTATATACAGGGAATTTTTATGCGATAAATATTTCCAGGCTTCAAGAAGAAATCATTCCAACATCCTTATGCCATCAAATTCTTAATTTTTGTTTGTGAAGGCAGGCTTATAGTGTCAAAGTCTAAAATCAAGTATGTAAACTTAAAAGTTCAAACAATTCAAAGTTCAAACAATTCAAAGTTCAGGCAACCGGGTGAACAACAAGAAGTTCAGACAAAGAAGTTCAGACAAAGAAGTTCAGGCGACCAAACAGACAACAAGAAGTTCAGACGACAAAGCGTTCAGACAATTAAAAATCTATAAATTACATCTAGTTATAAAAATCTTTATTCAGCATATACACGGAGGCAGATTTATGGAACTTGATATCAATGAGCAGGATCCTGAAGATATGGATCTTACAGATGCTGTGCTTGAATACGATGATATTGTCTCTGCAATCTCAGTTCTGGAAAAGCGCAGAGAGGAATTGAGAACTCATATTTTAAACACCTTTACAGAAAAAGAGATCGATGTATTAAGAGTTGGGGATGTGGAACTCAGGCGGCAGAAGATTGAATGGAAACTCTGGCATATCAATAAGTTAAAACCCTATCTTATGAAGAAAGATCTCTGGGATATAGTTGAATCAGTTGACAGGAAAAATCTCACCAAACTGATAGAAAAAGAAATCCTGACTGAAGAAGAACTTCAGGGTACATATGATGTAGAAACGCGGTACAGTTTACGTGTAAAAAGGGTCTGAACGGCTTGGAAAAAGTAGTCTGAAGGAGCAGGAAAAGTTATCGGGTGAATTATAGGGTACTATACAGTTTACACGTAGGCAGGCTCCGAATGAATGAAATGAAGTAGAATCTAAATGAATAGAGAATCTTTCAGGTGAAACTTCGAGAAGAGTAATCTTTTTCATTCTCTCTTTTTCATTCTCTCTTTTTCATTCTCTCTTTTTCTGGATTTCGAATACAGGCACTTTTACCATATTTTATAAAAGCATCTTTCTAATATTTCATCTTTCGTTTTTATTCAGATAGCGAGACGGCCAACTATTTATATCCAGCCGAATAAAATCTCTTTAGAGGTAAATTTCAGGAGGTTTTTAGACATGGAGATTGATGCTGTAGACGAGCTGGTTTTTCGTGTAATCGAACAGGTTGCAGCTGATAACTGTGACTTTGATAAGGTCATTGAGTTTGTCGTTTCCTTCTCAGATGAGCATTTGCTTTCCCAGGAAATCCTACTGAAACTTTCATCTATTTTTGATAAAGATGCAATGTACAGGGAGAAATATGTAATCATCAGGGCCTGTGCTTCGCTCTTCTCAGGAAAAGCCCGGGAAGACGCCCTTATGGAGGCAGGAAAAACAGCTTTTCTACTGGGACTTGATGAACTTGCTGTACGGGAATTCAAAGAAATACTCCAGCAGAACTCCCAAAATGTCGAAGCACTTTGCGGGTATGGAGCAGTTCTGGCGACGGAAGGAAAAAACGAGGCTGCACGGGCTCAATACGAAAAGGTTCTGGAATTCAATCCTTTCCACATAGATACGCTTTGCAATTACGGCTGCCTGCTTTACAGGCTCAACAAAATGGACGAGGCTGAAGAAGTATATAGCCGAGCTTTGATTCTTGACCGGGATAATGTGAGCGCCCACTGCGGGTATGGAATTCTACTTTCCAAACGCGGGCAAAAGACCAAAGCAAGTTACCATTATACTCGAGCTCTTGAGCTTGATCCCGGTCATGTGGAATCCAATTTTCGTTATGCCCGTCTCCTTGAAGAAAAAGGAGAACCCCTTGATGCCGAGAAACATTACATAGTAGCCCTCAAAGCTGATCCTGATGATCCGCGCCCGCACCTTTTCTATGCCCGTTTGCTTGCAGAGAACGGGTTTATTCACGGGGCAAGGGTGCATTTCAGGTGTGCTCTTAAACTGATCCCTGAGGATGTTGAAGTTCATTGTGAGTACGCCAGGCTGCTTGCTAGGTTTGGACACAGACACGAAGCTGAGGTACAGTACAAAAAAGCCCTCGAGCTTGACCCCAGACATTTCGGGACTTTGAACGGTTACGCGGAGTTGCTAAAAGAAAAAGGGCAGTATGCAGCCGCCGAAGAAATTTACAGGCAGGCTGAGTTCTCTAAACGGAGTGCCTGATAAAGGAATACCTGATAAAGGAATTGCCTGATAACCGGTTAATATAGCCTGATCGGTTCAATTCCCATTTTTTCCATCAGGCAGGCAGGGATATCGAGTATATTCAGGGCCGAATCTATAACAATTCCATCGGAAGTTGCCAAAACTATTTTTTTTTCTGGATTTCCTCCTTCCGTTTTCAGCTCAAAGTCTGCGGTTTTTGAGGTTCTTGCCTCACCTGAAATTCCGTATTCTTTCATTTTGTGGCGGATGAAACCTGCAAGCTCTCCGCTCCGGCTGATCTGGGCGTCAAGGAGAAAAATGACTGATTTTGGACCTGTTTCGGAAAGAAACTTGAGGACTGCGTTGAGAGCTTCCTCTATATCTTTGGCCTGTTTTGCTTTGCTAAAATAGTAGCGGGTATCTCTTATGTACCCGTCATCACAGAACCACATGGGCTCTTTTTTTAGCAGGCTGTCCACACTCAGCAGGACATTGTACCCGTCAAGGAGAAGATCCCTATCTTTTATGCCTGTACATGCCACTTTTTTATTTATTCTGGAAACTATCCTGTCCGGGGGCATGATTACCCTTGTGAGAATGTATCGTTCTTCCAGGCTGAGCTGGAAGTAGTCAGCTACGAAACGAATGGTCGCAAATTTCGGATAGCTCCACCGGAGTATGCTCCGGATATCCCGCGCAGGTTTGAGTAATTTTTCTTTGAGTAATTCCTCTTTTAGACAGGAACCGGAAAGATCGGCTGAACTTACATGCGTATCTCTCATTAATGGTTTCTCCTTTTGGGAAGGGAGTTCTTTAAATGAGTGAAGATATATGTTATATATACATATTTGCGGAAATAAAAATAATAATGTGATCTCAGACCATCGGTTTGCCTCTTTGGTTTTTATTTCAGTTCTGTTTAATTTTATCTTGGTTTTCAGCTGTGAGCCAGCTCACGGTTCCGGCTGGAGGGTTTATTATGGAAATATTATGGCTGGCTCAGGAAGAAGTAACAAGTGTCATAGATATGAGTTCTGATATGCAGGTAGTAGAAAGGGCTTTCAGGCAGCATGGGCTGGGCAGGGTTCAGATGCCTCCCAAGTCCTACCTTTACTATACGGAGTATAATGGGGACCTGCGGACAATGCCTGCATATCTTGAAGAGGAGAATATTACTGGAGTGAAAATTGTAAACGTCCATCCAGGAAACCCGGATCGTGGGCTTCCCACGGTAATGGCGCTTATTGTCCTTATTTCTCCGGAAACAGGCGCTCCTGTAGCAATTATGGACGGGACCTACCTGACTGATGTCAGGACAGGAGCCGCAGGAGGAATTGCTGCAAAATACCTTGCAAGAAAGGATTCAAAGGTTATTGGCCTTGTTGGTGCCGGAAACCAGGCAAAAACCCAGCTAGAAGCTCTCTGCGAGGTTTTTGAGCCCGAACTGGTAAGGGTTACTTCCAGGACAAAGGAGAGCTCTGAGCAATTTATCCGGGAAATGGCAGATATTACTCCCTGTGAAATCCGTTACGAAGAAAACATTAAGAAGGTCTGCGACTGCGATATCCTTGTTACGACCACTCCTACCAGAAAACCTATCGTAAAGGCCCAGTGGATCAAAGAAGGCACTCACATTAACGCGATAGGGGCTGATGCAGTGGGAAAAGAAGAACTTGACCCTGAACTTTTAATCCGATCCAAGATAATTGTGGATGATATTGTCCAGGCCCTTCACTCTGGAGAAGTAAATGTTCCTCTCTCCAAACACTACATCTCGGAAAATGATATTCATGCAGAGCTCGGTGAAGTAATCGTTGGCCTGAAACCTGGCAGGACAAGTGATGAAGAAATTACGATATTCGATTCAACAGGCCTTGCCATTCAGGATGTTGCAAGTGCGCACCTGGTTTATGAGAGGGCTGTCAGTAAAGGGCTTGGCAAGCAAGTTCTCATGTTCTAACCCCCCGAGTTCCGTCACCCGAGTCCCGTCTCGGGAGGACGGTTCCGTTTCGCTCACTTCGTTCGCTCAAGCGGGGCAATTTCTAGAGATATGCACGAATTTTAGGGAGAACTATCCAAGTTGCACTTTGGGTCACATGATATAGCTTTTTAAGAAAGGGTTGATCGCAAGTCTTTTCAAAAAACTGCTTGTCTGCAAGCCTTTTAAAAAAGGGTTTAGCGAAAACCCCGTAACGTTTGGGTTTGAAAGCCTTATCCCCAAACTCTATCCTGCGTGATCACAACCCTTTTCAAAAAAGGCTTGACCGAAAAACCAAGCAACACCGTGGTCGGCGTGATCAACCGGCGCAACGGTTGCGGTTCAACAGTTGCGCTGATGAAGTAATTTTAGGCAACACATTGCTTTCCGCCCTGAAATCAAACTAATTTTTAGAGTTAAGGATATTCGTGTTTTTGAGGTCTCCGGTCGCTGCAGAGAGCGTAGTGGATTAAAGCCAGAGCTGTCACGGTCAGAAGTGGCGAATATACAAAAGATAAGGTTATTTTTTTCTCGCACTTTACTTCTTTTTCGTGGCAGTAAAGTCCGAATGGGAACTTCCCTTACACGATATGATCTGTAGTATAATTAGTTAGAGCTATTGAAACTGAAGAATAACGAAAAAAGTAGGTCACAGGTATTCCTTCCTGGTCAGACGTGATAGAGATTTAATATAAATCTTTAAATTCGAAACTATAATAAAACAAATTCACAATGCATAAATAACTAGCAGTAAACCATATATTATTGAGTGGTTTCTGGAGGCCGGTTATACCCTCCGCGAATAATGTACTTTGTCCCCAAATATTGCAGGTTTTTAGTTCCGAATATTCTCAATGTGCTCCTGAAACCGCTCAATTCCTTTTTTATGCTCAGTACTTTTTTACGCGCAATGTCTTTTCTAAAAAAGTTTAATCAGGTGTTCTGCCTTGTACACCTGAAGGTTCTGATGCCTGCAATTCTCATATACTTGTTTTTCAGATCCCTATTATTTCGTAGAGTTTTTCCATGTCAAGGTTCTGCTCGACTACATTTGCAAGTTCTTCGTAGGCATCGCTTTCGGTCATGGCGTTTTCAGGGATGTACTCAAGTCCTTTTTTCTCGTAGAGGTATTGCATAAGGGCGTCTCTTATATTTTTATTGTCGAAGAGCCCATGCAGGTAAGTTCCAATTACCAGACCTGCTTCATCGATTGCCCCGTCATTTCCGAAGATGTTACGGTGAGAGTCGGTTATGCCCATATGGATTTCATATCCTTTTATTTCCTCTCCGTCTATTGGAGCAAGTATCGGGCCGTAAGCATTAACCTTTTTCGTGACCTGGATTGTTCTCTTTTTGTATTCTCCGAACTTTGTCCCTATATTCAGAAGCCCCAGACCTTCGAATTCGGCTTCGACTCCATTTTCAACTCCTGAATCATAAATTGTCTTACCGAGCATCTGGTAGCCGCCGCAGATCCCGAAAATCGGGATTTTTCCCTTAAATGCCTGGATTTTCTCGGCCATACCGCTTGCCTTAAGGTCGAGCAGGTCGTTAACCGTATTCTTTGTGCCCGGAATCATGATTGCATCTGGAGTTCCGAGGTCTTCGTCAAGTTCTACATAGCGGATTTTAGCAGATCTTTCCAGGGGCTCGAAGTCCGTAAAGTTCGAAATTCTTGGCAGGCGGATGACTGCGACCTCGATTTCTTTTTCGTTTTTTTCGGCTTCTTTATCCTCAAGTGAAACCGAGTCTTCAGAAGGAATGTTAAGCTTAAAATAAGGAAGGACTCCAAGTACCGGAATGCCGGTCTTTTCTTCAAGTTGTTTCAGACCTGGCTTCAGGATTTCCAGGTCGCCTCTGAATTTGTTTATTATAAATCCTTTGACATTTTTCCGCACATCTTCTGGTAGAAGTGCAACTGTGCCGTAGAGGCTTGCAAAAACGCCTCCTCTTTCTATGTCTCCAACAAGGATTATGGGAGCCTGTGTGAGCCTTGCAGTACCAATATTTACAATATCCCTTTCGTAGAGGTTAATCTCGGCGGCCCCTCCAGCTCCTTCCATGACAATAATATCATGTTCTTTGCAGAGCCTTTTGAGAGCTCCTTCAAGTACTTCATTCATTTCTGCGATGGACTCGTAGTACTGACCTGCGCTCCTGTCGGCGTAAGGTTCTCCCAGCAGGATTATCTGGGAAACGCAGTCTCCTTTGGGTTTTAGAAGAACAGGATTCATATCGGCAGTTGGCTCAGTGCCTGCGGCTTTTGCCTGGATTGCCTGGGCAATTCCTATTTCTTTTCCATCCTTTGTAATCCAGGAATTCAGGCTCATGTTCTGAGCCTTGAAGGGGGCAACCCTGTATTCTCTTGAAAGGATTCTGCATATGGCAGTCACGACTGAACTTTTCCCAACATGGGAAGCAGTTCCCAGGATCAAGACGCTTTTCTTTTCCATTTTTACCACACCTTCTGCTCGAACAATTATTTTTAAACTTACTTTTATAATTCTTATAAATCGGATGTTATTTTTCTCCTGAGAATGAAAATCAAGTAAACTTGTTTATTTTTAATATTTCTTCTCTTATAATTCAACTAAAGAATAAATACTTTCGGATTCACTACAGGTTTTGTTTCTCTGCTTTAAAAAACTGACCGGACTTCAGGTTTTTACCTTTTTAGCTAAACCTGGAAACTACTCTTTTCCCACTATCTTTCTATTAAATAACATTGACCGAAATCAATCCTGAAATCTTAGAACAATTACAATCTAGAATACTTTCAATAACGTAATCACTATTTTATCTAATTATTTTAAGCAGTTAGTCCCACAGTCAGGATCAGGAAAACTAGATACTGATTAAAGACACTAATAAAGTACAGATAGGTTTTTCTCCTTCACATTTTTCCATTTTTAAATCATTTCTCAAAATTATTTAGTCCAGTAAAAAATGGTAACGCTGTTAAAATAATCTTTCTCATTAAACATTTCAACGTCAACCAATATCCCTTTGAATTTAAAAATTAATTCCAGTTAATTATATATCGTTTTTAGCTGATGTTTACATACCGAAGCATAGCGAACAAAAACCTTGTGCAGAATTCTCATCAGCTGATCACTGTATGAGAATTCTATTTTCCTATTTTTCTATTCTGTATTTTCTATTTTGTATTTTCTATTTTGTATTTTCTATTTTGTATTTTCTATTCTGTATTTTCTATTTTGTATTTTCTATTTTGTATTTTCTATTCTGTATAACTTCAAGTAATCTTTTTTATCTTCAACATGAAATCTTTGCGATCTTTTTTAGATACTGATTCTATCAATAATCTAATACCGTCTAATATATTTTATACTTCATTTGTTCTCTGGTAATTTTTCGGTTGCATTTTAGTTGCTTTTTAATTTATCGTTCTCTTTTAACTTATTAATCCTTTAATCTCTGAAATAATCTGCAGGAAAAGGCTCCTATAGGTGCATCTATAACATGTTTTAATTCCTGAAGTATTTTAAATTGAAGCCCAATACAAATATTTATATTGATTAGCAGATATTTTTAATGTAATGGAAAACAGTAGGGAATATCAGCTTTACCTTGAAGCTTTGGATGATGAAAGATCTGCGTGGGGAAGAAGAACGGCCGTAAGGCGACTCTGTGACTGTAAAACCGAGGAGTCCCTGTACTACCTAAATGAGCTCATAGTTGACAGATATAGCATTGTGCCGGATTGGCTCAAGAGGATCGCAAGGGAGTATTACGTATCTTTATGCCTTGAATTTCTCTAATATTAATTTTTTAACGAATTTGGCTTCCTGGGACGACTTCCGGAAAATACACATCTCTGTTGAGAACGAGTAACTTAGTTACTGTAAATTAATAATTTGCTGAATATTTTATCTGTTTACTGATATAGCTCTAAAAACGATGCCTATCGCCATATTAATAATCCCATGCTGTCGTACTACAAATAATCTCATGCTGTTGTACTACAAATAACTCCATACAGCTATACTAAAAAATTCCACTGTATTCGTTTATTTTTCTGTTTTTAGATAACCTATTATCAGAGTCTGAAACTTCCTGTCTATTTGAACCTGAAGGATTTTAATTTCCTAAGATTTATATGCAATTACTTCAATTCTCTGATAAATCTCAGGAATCATTACGCTTAGCTACAGGTTTACTTTATCCATGAGTTCCCACTTCTGGTTCCTGTTACAAAAAAGTTTACTAAAAGAGTTCATCTTTATTAAAAATCAATTAAATAATTATCTAATACAGATATTTTATAAGTCTTAAACCTTAATTTATAATTATTTAATACAGATATTTATAAACCTTAAACCTTAATTTGATGATAATTATTTCGGGATGGATCGGAAAATGGGCAGGGATACTGGAAACGTTTTAGGAGGCCCGGCAATAGCTTTGGTGGGCATTGGAGCAATAATAGATATTATTTTATTTTACTTCATGTTCAAATTTGCTGATGAGGAAAACCTGCTTATGGTTATCTTAACCGCAGTGTTGATAGGAATTATCGGATTGGGAGTTGCCAAAGGTCTTGTTTCCCTGTCCAGGCGCAACTATGAAAAATAACTGATAAAATGAGTAACTTTGAAGATTTAGATGAATTTAGATAAAATACGACGAAATGGTAACTGAGTAATTTTAAATAATGGCTAAGTGCTAACTAAATGCTGACTAATAAACACTAACTAAACAATAACTAATGAGAACAATATCCTAAAAGTAAAAAAGTACTATTTCAGGCTAATTTGTTCTCATTAATCTTATTCTTTCTTTACTCAAGATCAATTTAAACTATTAAAGGGCTTTTCGGCAGTGTGCGGCTTTTTCTGTAAAATCACAAATCTCAAGAAGTTAATAGGTAGAAAATTCCATGGTAGAAAATTCCATGGTAGAAAATTCCATATCAGAAAATCAATTTTCTTCATAGTACGCAAAAACTTTACTTCAAATTTACAGCAAATTTGAAACACTGTCAATCTTTTCGAAACCTTTTGAATTTACTGATGACACTATAAAGATGGTTCTGCAAACTTTCTTTCAATAGTACTCGTCTTAATCTCTTTATTCTTCATTTCTTGAAGTTTTTTACAGAATTATTTTAAAATAATATGAAGGTCAATATGTCACCTCAGTTTAGCATTTATAATCTACACGACAACTTACATTTACTTACTCACGTTTACTATTAATCTACAGTTTTTTTCAGGCTGGACTGTCAGTTTTTCAGATAGGGGAACAAACCGAAAGTCTGGATTCTGGGGAAACAAATTTCAATTACAGATTTACACTCATAACAAGAACGAAACGGAGGGAGTTTACTCATGCAATTGAAGTTAGAACATTTTAACATAAAAATAGGGCAGCACAAGATATTACTAAATATTGCCGACGCAAAGGAACTTGGGGTTAATCCAGGGGACAGGGTACGTATTCGCGGGCATGAGAGCCTTTCTGCAATTGTGGATACAACAGATGATCTGGTTCCTCCAGGCACGCTGGGCGTTTTTTCCGAGGTATATGAGCACTTCCAGAATTGGGATAAGCCGGTCGAGGTTGTTCCGGCATTCCGTTCTAAATCTGCATCGATAATTAAGAAAATGATGGATAAAAAGCCTGTTGTGCAGGATGAAATTAAAACACTCGTAAATGATATTGTAGAAGAAAATCTCAGCGAGATTGAACTCTCGGCTTTTATAACATCTTCCTATATTCATGGAATGACCGACGACGAGGTCGAATGGCTTACAAGGGCTATGATTGAGAGTGGAGACACGATCGAATTTGACACTCACCCTATAATGGACAAACACTCGATAGGAGGAGTGCCCGGAAACAAGATTTCTCTCCTTGTTGTACCTATTATTGCTGCAAATGGACTTCTTATTCCGAAGACAAGTTCGAGGGCTATTACAGGGGCAGGCGGAACTGCTGACCTTATGGAAGTGCTCTGTCCGGTAGAGTTCAGTTCCCAGGAAGTCAAAGAGATAACCGAAAAAGTCGGGGGTGCTCTTGTCTGGGGCGGAGCCACAAATATAGCACCTGCCGATGACAAGCTCATAAGGGTTGAATACCCTCTCTCTATTGATCCTTACTACCAGATGCTTGCCTCGATTATGGCAAAAAAAGGAGCTATCGGAGCCGACAACGTGGTAATGGACATCCCTGTCGGGCCAAGTACAAAAGTTCCAACTGTTCAGGAAGGGCAAAAACTTGCAAGAGACCTGATTAACCTCGGGCACAGGCTTGGAATGAACGTTGAATGTGCGATTACCTATGGTTCGTCTCCTATTGGAAGAAAAGTAGGGCCCTCGCTGGAAGTCAGGGAAGCCCTGAAAGTGCTGGAAAGTATGGAAGGCCCGAACAGCCTTATTGAAAAGAGTGCGGCTCTTGCGGGTATCCTGCTTGAGATGGGAGGTGCGGCTCCAAGGGACCATGGAAAGGAAGTTGCACTGGAGACACTAAAGAGTGGAAAAGCCCTTGAGAAGATGAAACAGATTATTGAGGCCCAGGGCGGAGATCCAAAGGTTACCTCGGCTGACATCCAGATCGGGCAATATACTGCCGACATTCTCGCTTCTGCGGACGGATATGTAATCGAGTTTGACAATAAGTGGATAATTGAAATTGCCAGGCTTGCAGGAGCTCCTAATGATAAAGGAGCCGGGGTCGCTATTCACAAGAAAATGGGAGAATCCGTTAAGAAGGGAGACCCTATCCTTACGATTTATGCTGAAAAAGAGTTCAAACTAGAGACCGCATTGGCAACGGCCCAGAGAACAAACCCGATAGTTGTTGAGGGCATGCTTCTTAAGAGAATTCCAGGAACCTACGGGTTCCAGTAATCTTCTCTTCTTTTTTTCAGTGAAATACTTTAATACCTTGCAGGGTTTTAGCACGAGCATGAAAAGAATTGTTTTGCTGCGTCTGGGGCACCGCCCTGAGAGGGATAAAAGAATCACAACCCATGTGGGCTTAACTGCTCGGTTGCTCGGTGCAGAAGGTATGCTTCTCGCCTCAAATGATCCTGGAATAATAGCAACTCTTGAGGATGTTGTCAGTCGCTGGGGCGGAAATTTCTATATTAAGAATAATGTCAATTATAAGCAGGAAATCAAGGAATGGAAAGCTGCCGGTGGAAAAGTCTGCCATCTTTCAATGTACGGGGTCAATCTGCCCGATGTTACGGACGAGCTTAAAAGCTGTGATAAGCTTATGATCGTGGTAGGAGCAGAAAAGGTGCCTCCGGAAATGTATCAGCTTGCGGACTGGAATGTTGCAGTTGGAAGCCAGCCCCATTCCGAGGTTGCTGCGGTCGCAATTACTCTGGACAGGATTGCAGACGGCGAGCCACTTAATAGAGAATTCCAAAATGCTGAGCTGACAATTGTACCAGCAGAAAGGGGTAAGAAGGTTATAGAAAATCTCAGGGATTAAGTATATTCCCTTTTAGCTTTTCTTCACAGCCTGGATCTTCTATTTATCAGAATCTTTTGCTTTTTTCAGGGCCCTTTACTTTTTCAGGACCCTTTACTTTTTTGGCTGGGGTTTTTATTTTCAGATTTTTATCTTTTTATACTTTAATGAAGGTTCCCATCTTCATTAAGAATCTTCAGAAGCTCAATAATCGAATATGCAGCCCGGGTAATTCCCATGCTTCGCTTGTCAGTATCGGTCCCCGCTACATAGAGGTTTTGAATCGGAGTTCGAATACCTGCGAACTTTCCATTAATTGCGACTGCAGCCTTTTCTGGAATCATTATCTGTTTGTGCTGCATATCGATATATTTCTCGATGTTTTGATGGGCATGGAAAATCGTATCATAGGCCTTTTTTGTCTCCTGTTCTTCACTTTTATTTTCATCGATCACGAAGGAAAAGCCTATAAGCTGCTTATCTTTTGGGGCAAGCGAAGGGTCATAGTTACTTATAGGAGTTGCCCAGTAGGCGAAATCTTTGAACCAGATCTCTGAGCCTGTATAATTAAAATTGGAAAATTCTTTTTCCAGTCCAAGCCAGATGGTCAGGCTTTTGCTGTGGACAATTTTCTTGAGATCTTTTACATATTCTGGGGGAAGATCCTTTATCAGCATGGGAAGCTCGGTTGCAAAACCTGTGTAGATAACAAGGTCAGAGTTATAGATTTCCTCGGCTTCCACGCCTGAAACCTTTCCGTCCTGTACAAGAATGGATTTAACCTCACATTCCGTTTTGATCTCAACGGTTTCTGGAAGAGAGTAGAGAATGGCGTCAAGCAGGGATTTTAAGCCCTTTCTGGGATAGCCCTGAGAACCGTTTACATCATTTGTTGCAAGCCTTTCCAGGGATGCAAACGGCTGAGTAACCCTGGTCATTCTTGCATGAAGAGAAGCATGGAGGTGATACGGTAGGATTGAGGCAAGGATAGATTCTGTAGACTGGGATTTTTTCGATTCCAGTTTACCTATCATGGCATCAAACTGTTCCTGGGTAATGCTATCCCTTACAAAATTACTGCCATACAGGATACGTTGAGCCGAGGTCTCTTTCATAGATTTCCCAGAAAGAGAAATGGACATCGTGTCCACAAAGTCATATGTATCATTTGAAAGACTTTTTGGCAGAAAATCATATACTGCTCGGTCTGAAAGGTCTATGCCAAATGAGGAAAGTGTAAAGGCTTTAGTGAGAGTTTGAGAGAGTATAAGCCTGTCTTTTCTCGGGAGTATGTCAAAAGTCACGAAGTCTTTCAGGGTTGAAGGAACTTTGACAAAAGCGTTTTCAGTCCGAATGTAGTAATGCCCATAGTCCTCAAACACAGGCAAAAAATCAAAGTAGTTATCCATCAACCTCTTCAGAGGTCCTTCAATCAGATGGGTAATCGCGTGTACTCCTGTATCTACCTGATAGCCATCTACCATGTAACTATTGCAATTTCCTCCAATATGCTGATTTTTTTCAAGAACAAGGATTTTTTTTCCGTGTTTGGAAAGCGTTAAAGCTGCTAAAAGCCCGCTTATGCCTGCCCCGACAACAATTACGTCATACTTTTTCATTTCCAAAACGACCTCTATTTTTATGACCTCTGTTTTTACGATCTATATTTTTATGACCTCTGTTTTTACGACCTATGTCTTTACGACCTATATTTTTATGATCTATATTTTTATGATCTCTGTTTTTACGACTTATATTTTTACAACCTATATTTTTCCCATGAGGCAAGTTTCTAGCCAATGTAGCTGTTTTAATTGTTACGACTTAAAACTTGATCATAATTTTAGAATTCCTCTTTCGAATTTTAACTTTGTGGAGATCCTTTAATTAACAAAAATTTGTCAAGGAGTGTAGATGAGATCTAAATGAATCTCTGATAACCACTAAGTGGATCTCTGATAACCAAACACTATTTTTATTTATTATTACTATTTGTTAGAAAAGTGTTCAATATAAGTTACATCCTGGTTAAATTGTCTACAAGCAGCCCAGTTCCTCCTGCTAAAGCAGCATCCGGATTTTCCGTATTCCGTTCCACCAGAGGGGATAAGAGGGTTGAACACATAGCGGCTTCCGGAAACTTTTGTTAGGGCCCGGTATAGGGATGCAGGAGCAGAGGTCTTTTTTGTCGGCAGATTTTTCACTTTTCCGGGATCCTATCCGGTTATTTTTATTTTCTCTTGTATTATTGGCTAAACTTAACCAAACTTAACTAAAATTAACTAAAATTAGCTAAAATTAGCTAAATCAAGCCTATTCTTTAATTAACGCTGTAAACTCCAGTTACAACTTCTTAACTTCCCCGTATGATCTGAAAACGGATAAAAGTACATAAATTAAAATAGTAACAGAAAGTAAGGGTTTATGACTCTTATGGATTTGACGTATGAAATATATCTCATAGCTGGAGGTCTATCTTTTCTTACACTCCTCCTATTGTTTTTAAATTTTTATAAAAGCAGTCTTATTTCATATTCTCTCAGGCTTTGCAGCTGGATCTGCGGGATGGCAATCAATTCGGCCAGTCCCTGGGTCAAAATGCTTGTGCTTCATCTTGTGTTTTTTATTCGACTTCTCATGTATCTTGCTATCGTTTCTCTTGAGCAGGTCGATAAGCTAACTGCCAGAGGACTTTTGAAGCGTTATATCTTAGGTGCCAGAATTGTCCTTTCTGAATATACACTCTCTTTCCTTCACTCTTCGAAAGCGATTGAAAGGTATACTCATAGCCTCGGCGCTGAGTCCGTAAACCGAAAAGGTCGATATTGAGAAAGAATTCTTTCAGAAAATAATCTCTTTCAGAATCTAGATTTTTTAAATTAGTTTTTCTTTTTAGAGTTCTAAAGTTTTTTTAGAGTTAATTCGTTTCTAATTTCTTAACTTCTTTTTGTTATAAGTCTCACCTTAGCTACACTTCACGAGATCACTACATGCTGTTTTTTCTATAATAATAACATGTACCGGAGAATTCCGGTCCTTTTCTGAAATTTCAAGCAATTGGTTAAATTAATGACCATTTCCAGGTAAAAGGAAACGTTGTACGTTTTATATATCTAGAGAGTATATTTTGTTTGTGATTTAAGGCCTAATGGCCCTATGTCGGGAAGCTTCAGGTAATTGGTTCCCTTATTTTCAGAGTTTAGAGGAGTGTGACAATGAACATCACATTAATTGGCATGGCAGGAGCGGGAAAAAGTACTATCGGAAGAGCCCTTGCAAAGCGCCTTGGCTATACTTTTATCGATGTGGATCACCTGATAAGGGAAAGCACCGGAATGCCACTCCAGACTCTGATTGATAAAGAGGGAGATTTAGCTTTTATTAGGTTTGAAGAAGAAGCCATTCTCAGTCTTGAGCAGATAGATAGGAGTGTTATTTCACCTGGCGGGAGTGTAATTTATTCCGAAAAAGCTATGAATCATTTGAAAAAAATCTCAAAAATAATCTTTCTGGATACTGCTTTTAGAAGCATTGCCAGAAGGCTTCCCAATGCAAGAAAAAGAGGTATAGTAGGACTCAGGGATAGTAGTCTGAAAGAACTTTTTGAAGAAAGGAAGGGCTCTTATCAGAAATATGCTGATTTTTCAATAAAGCTCAAAGGGAGAGAAAATATTCAGGACATTGCTGGAAAGATTGTTGAGATATGTCTTGAAGAGGGTACCTGAAATTGTGGTTCAAATCGGTTTATTAAGGCTTTCAGTTGTGTTTTAATATAATTGCTTTTTCAACATAATTGCTTTTTCGGGGTCGGAATTTTTAGAACTATTGGTTTTAAATTTTCTCCCTGGGTCTAAAACTTTAAGAATGGTTTTCTTTAGGGTCATTTTCATCCAGTAACGGTTTTCTTTAAGAACAATCGGCTTTATGGATGACTTACTTTAAGGACAGTTTACTTTAAAACAGCGGTTTAATTTATTAGCAATCAGCTCTTCAATCTGAGCAAAATCTTTCAGTTTATAACATTTGAGCATCGGCCTGCAGGAAAAAGGTCCGAGCAGCAGGAGACATAAAATGGCATCAAGTCGTTTCATAATTACAGTTATAGGCAGCGACCGGGTAGGAATTGTTGCCAGAATCACTACTGTGATGGCAAGTTTCAATGTAAATATTGTTGATATTACTCAGACTATCATGCAGGGTATATTTACCATGATTATGCTTGCAGAAGCTCCACAGGAAAATTTCGACCTTGCGGCTTTCCAGGAGGCTATGAGTGCCGAGGGAAAGAGCCTTGGAGTCGAGGTCAAGGTACAGCACGAAGACGCATTCCGCTTCATGCACAGGATCTGATCTGGAGACTATCTGAAAATGATCTGGAAAATTAATCTGTCTGGAACGAGAGGTAATGTTTCATGTATATAAACCCAAAAGAAATTCTGGAAACAATCCAGATGGTCAGGATGGAACATCTCGACATCAGAACCGTAACAATGGGTATCAGCCTGAGGGACTGCAGCCATCCTGATATTGAGGTTTTCAATGAGAATATTTATGAAAAGATAACCACCCGTGCAAAAGAACTTGTGCGTACAACAAATGAAATCCAGAGCCTCTACGGAATTCCAATAATCAATAAGCGAATCTCAGTAACTCCAATAGCTGTGGCAGCCGAAAGTTGCAGGTCTCCTGATTTCGTTTCCATTGCAAAAACTATGGACGAAGCTGCAAAAGAAGCACAGGTAGACTTTATCGGAGGTTTCAGTGCCCTTGTCCACAAAGGCGCAACTGTCGGAGATCTAAAGCTAATCAATTCCATTCCTGAAGCTCTTAAAGACACTGAAAAGGTCTGCTCGTCGGTAAATGTTGCAACCACAAAAACCGGGATTAATATGGATGCAGTTGGCCTGATGGGCAGTATCATTAAAAAGACCTCGGATTTGACTGCGGATCGGGATGGGATAGGTTGTGCTAAGCTTGTAGTCTTTGCAAATGCCCCTGAAGATAATCCCTTTATGGCAGGAGCCTTTCACGGAATCGGTGAACCTGAGTGTGTTATTAACGTTGGGGTCAGTGGGCCTGGCGTTGTGAATGCTGCAATTCGCGAGCTTGAAAACCCGAATCTTACGGAAATTTCGGAGACCATCAAAAAGACTGCCTTTAAAATAACTCGCATGGGAGAAATGGTTGGTCGGGAAGTTTCGCGAAGGCTTGGAGTCGAATTCGGGATTCTTGACCTTTCCCTGGCTCCGACACCTGCAATTGGAGACAGTGTTGCTGCGATTCTTGAGGCAATGGGGCTTGAGCGCTGCGGAGCTCACGGAACGACTGCAGCCCTTGCCCTTCTGAATGATGCCGTAAAAAAAGGAGGAGCAATGGCTTCTTCCTCAGTAGGAGGTCTGAGTGGGGCTTTTATCCCTGTCAGTGAGGACGCAGGCATGATCGAAGCCGTTAGAGCCGGAGCCCTCAGCCTGGAAAAGCTTGAAGCTATGACCAGCGTTTGCTCGGTCGGTCTTGATATGATCGCAGTTCCTGGTGATACTCCTGCTTCCACACTTTCGGCTATTATCGCTGACGAGATGGCCATAGGAGTAATAAATAGAAAAACAACGGCAGTCAGAGTTATTCCAGCTCCTGGAAAAGGGGTTGGAGATTCCGTAGAATTTGGCGGTCTGCTTGGAAATGCTCCTATTATGCCGGTAAGCGATTTCAGTTCCGAGACTTTCGTAAAACGGGGGGGAAGAATTCCGGCCCCTATCCAGTCGCTTACGAATTAAAGGGTGAACCAGCCGGTAAATCCGGCAACTTATTTTTTGTTTTTCGGATGTGGGTCGACGAGCCATCAAGTATTTTTCAATATGGAGCTACTGATTTATCATGAAATAATATTTTACAGGGCATTTTTTTGAAACTGTTTTGGCTTATAATTTTTTATCCGGAAATAATATTTGCTTGAAAGCAATTTTTTGTATAATTAATTTAAAATAATTTACGCTACTCGTATATTCTGGAGTAAGGGGATAAATGGGGTATCATCGAATAAATGAATATCCTGAGGCCGCTGATCCTTCTCTTCGAATAAACGTGTTTGGGGGAGCATAATATTTCGGAGAGGCTGTATTGGGGGATGCAGTAAACGGATTCAGCGCCTCTGGACTTCTTCTTGCTATTCTTTTGATTTGTTTTTGATTTGTTATACTTTTGATGAAAGTCTTTCGATGAAATCCTTAGTTTTCACAAGACGGAAGTTTCCTGTACCACTAACCACTACCAAGATACCATAGGATTCATTGTAACATTTAGATTCCATCAAGATTTGTTTATCATTAAGATCTGTTGTGTCCTTAACGGGTTGTTAAGTTGTGCCCTTAACGGGTTGTCATCCGGCTGTTGCAGGTATGGGGGTTTGGGCAGTCGATGAATGGCACTGCAAAGTTATTGAAAATGTGCAAGGGGATTGAAAAATTCAGGATGCAAAGCTCCGAGTTCCGCTTGAAAACCTGTTTGGACCTTAAGGAGGCATAGCAACGAGTAGAACTGCGCTGAAAACGTATATTACATCTGGGCACAGTGCCTGTCCGGGTTGCTGTGATGCTTTTGCTGCAAAATTTATACTCATGGGAGTAGGCCCTGACAGCATTATTGTCAACCCGACTGGCTGCCTGGAAGTCACAAGTACGCCTTTTCCGCTATCTTCATGGCAGGTTCCATGGATCCACTCCCTCTTTGAAAATGGGGCTGCAGTGGCTTCAGGGATCGATGCTGGCTTAAAAGCCCTTGGTAAAAAGAAAGATACTAAGATTATAGTTATTGCAGGCGACGGTGCTACAATGGATATAGGTTTTGGGGCTATTTCAGGTGCGTTTGAGCGGGGCCATGACTTTACCTATGTCTGTATGGACAACGAAGCCTATATGAACACCGGAGTCCAGCGCAGCAGTGGAACGCCCTATGATGCAAGCACAACGACCACTCCACCCGGAAAATTCTCCTTTGGAAACCCGCGCCCTAAGAAGAATATGCCTGCAATCATAGCAGCTCATGGCTCTCCATATGTGGCCACTACCTCAATAGGTTTCCCAAGAGACATGATTCGTAAGGTCAAGAAGGCAACTGAAGTCATGGGCCCTACCTATATCCATGCCCATGCTCCCTGCACAACAGGCTGGGGTTTTGATACCTCAAAGACTCTGGAGATCGCCAAACTCGCAGTTGAAACCTGCCTCTGGCCCATGTATGAGATGGAAAACGGGGAAATTACCCAGGTCAGGAAAATTAAGGACCCAAGGCCGGTCGAAGAATATCTAAAAGTCCAGAAAAGGTTCAAACACCTGTTCACCATGGTAGGCGGTGAGGAAGAAATAAAGAAGATTCAGGCCACAGCGGACTGGAATATAAAACATTTCGGGCTTCAGTGAAAAATGAAGTTCTTGTAAAGTTCTTGTATCATAAATTTTTATTTTGAATCTACCCAGAGCGCCCTCATCGTTTCCCTTATTGCTTCGATATTTTTTATATTATCTTCATCATTTATGATGTCAAGTTCATTAAAGGATTCAAGGGCTATCTTAGCTGCAATTGAGGCATCGTTCAGATACTTGCTTCCTCCATAGCTCACAATGGTCTGGAGGGCAGAAGCTGCCTGGAAAACCGCACTTTCCATGTTTTCGTCCTCAGCTTTTTTTCCAACTTCCTCAATAGAACCTGCTATACTTCTCACCGTGTCCTGAAGGTTTTCTTGCATGGCTTCAGCAGCTATCTCCTGAAGCATAAGCTCTACTCCCACTGCAGCCTCCTCAAGGTTCTTCTGAGCAGTAAGTTTTCCAATATCCCCAAGGCATGAGATACATATTGCCGTATTTTCCGAAAGATCTGGAAACTTCATCCTGGCAACCGCTTTTCCGATTTCTCCAAGCCCGATTATAACTGCCATGGTTTCTCTTTCATTGTTGAGGAGAGCTGCCGTATTTCCGCTTTTCCCGAGTACTGAGGCTGCGAGTCTGGCTACTATTTCCATCTGCTGTTCGGCAGCTGTTTTTCCTATAGCTCCAAATGAAATTAGCACCCGGATAGTTGTGTCCTGCATATTCTGCTCTATGGAGCACTGCAGCAGCCTTTCAAGGGCGCGGATAGCATTAACTGCGGCATTCTCCATGCCCTGAAGAGTAGCAGCTTTTCCGATTTCCGTTATGGAAACTACCGTTTTCTCAGCTTCTGGTTCTTTTCTCTCGTTTAGATAACCTGTGCCGATTTCGGTCAGAAAATTAAGGGCCTTACTAACTCCTTTGTCAAAACCCTCATTAATGGAATTAAAACCCAGACTTACCATTTTGTCTTCTTCTTTTGAAAACATGGAATAAGACTCCTTTTCAGCGGTTAGACTTTCTCATAAAAGACTTGCGAGAAGAGCTTCAGTACACATTTTTCTTGAAAAATCTGTTGTCCTTGTCAATCCATACTCCGATTTATTTTTCTACTTATTTTCCAGATAATCTTGATCTATGTTTTCCTTTATTCAAATATTTTCAGGTAATCGGTGAGCTTTCAGGCGGATTAATAAGTCATTAAATCGATAAACTCGTTAGAAAAGGATGTCATTTCTCCTTATTAGGTATCCGCCAATTCGCATTACCCGCAGTCTATAAAACATGCATTAAGAAGGCGATTTATCTGACGCAGGAAAGAAATATTCAGTCTCAACAATCCCGATGCCAGACAGAAAAGGACTCATTCAGGTGTGAGCTTATAAGCTTTAATGAAGTCTTGAGGCTTTCCAGAATTCTTGCCCAAAAGATCAAGGCTTCTGGCTATATGCCTGACCTGATTGTTGCCATAGGTAGAGGGGGTTATGTACCTGGAAGGCTGGTTTCCGATTTTTTACTCTTTAATGACCTTACCTCAATGAAGATTGAACACTACTCAAGAGCTGCGGACATGCGGGAAGAAGCAAGGATAAAATTCCCTATTCCTTTGGATATAACAGGAAAAAAAATTTTGATTATTGATGACGTAACCGATACAGGCGAGACACTTAATCTTGCAGTAGATTACGTTTTAAGCCTGAAGTCTGCATCTGTCAGGACTGCAGTGCTCCAGCATAAAATCTCCTCTAATTTCACGCCTGATTTTTATGCCCAGAAGGTTCTCAAGTGGCGCTGGATCATTTACCCCTGGGCCAGGTATGAGGATCTGGCAGGGTTTGCAGAAAAAATTATCCAGGGCAGAACCCTTGACATCTCTCAAATTATAACCGAGTTTAAGGACAGGTATGAGCTGGATCTCAAGGAAACTGAACTTTTAAAAATTCTGAACGATTTGACTGAAAGGAGTGAGCTTGAAAGCACAAAACAGGATAATAGAAAGCTGTGGAGAATCAAGAAGTAGATACTTCAGGAAAAGTGTTCTAATCAAAAAGAGAAGATATCGATATAATTAATAAATCCATATAATTAATGAATCTATATAATTAATGAATCTATATAATTAACAGATCAATCGAATTAACGGATCGATATAATTAACAGATCGATAGAATTAATGGACCCATAAATCTAAAAAGATAAAAAGGTGGCGAAGGTTAGTTTTATCTCTCACCTGAAGGAGAGGATTTCGCGACCTTTTGCACTCCTAAAGTAATGACAGTATTAAATTCTCAATTAATGAGGATATGATGAATATATCTCATTTAGAGCTTCAAAATCCCCAGATCAAGGCTCAGGGACACCACTATTGCAACAATTGAAAGCACTGAAATGATAAGGTAATTTGCACGTTCTTTTGATACCGAAAGACTGCACAGCAGATATTCCAGTCCTTCAAAGTCTTTATCCGAAAGTTTCTGCCGACTCCTTACTTTTTCCAGCAGGTCCAGGTTTTTGACAACGACAACCCTTCTCTTTGCAATATGGTATCTGTGTGTGAAGAACCAGAGGTAACCCACTACTCCAATATACCAGATTGCTTTTCCCCAGAATGCGCTGTAGTGATCAGCTATAATTATACTTCTTAACAGGATGGCGGAAATCAACCCTATATAAAAGTATAAATTGATCACAGGCATCCCATATCTATGGGGGACTTCAAATGTCGGAGTTTCAGATTTTAACGCGTTCATAGTTCTTCTACCTGCTTCCTAAAGTTGTTAAAAAATAATTGTAAATGAAGAAAAAGGAAATGCAGTTTAAAGAGCATCTCCGTTTCGTTCTCCAGTTCTTATTCTGACTACAGTTTCAATGGGGGTAACAAAGATCTTTCCGTCTCCAATTTCTCCAGTATACGCTGAACTCTGAATAATTTTCATAATCTCTTCAATTTGGTCCTCAGGGGCTGCGATCTCTATTTTGGTTTTGGGAAGAAGATCCACACAATATTTCTTACCTCTCCACTGCTGTACGATTCCTTTCTGCTGTCCACGTCCTTTGACATCAGTTACTGTCAGGCTAGGGTACCCGGCTTCTTCAAGGGCATCTTTTACCTCATGCAGTTTCATGGGCTTTATTATTGCTTCGATTTTATACATTTTAGTCATGTTATTCCTCCCTCATCAGGTATTCGGGATATGCTCTGATTCCGTGTTCACTGATATCAAGGCCCATGATTTCTTCTTCTTCAGATACTCTAAGCCCTATTACGGCATCGAGGATTTTGAAGATTATATACGACATACCAAATCCCCAGACCATGGTTACCAGTACGGATACAAGCTGGATAAGCAGTAAGCTTATTCCTCCACCGTAGAAGAGTCCTGGTACTGCAGCAGCATAAGTGGCGTCTGCAAGAATCCCGTTTCCCATTCCTATGGAAAAGAGCCCGACAGAAATCAGTCCCCAGCTTCCACAATATCCGTGCACTGCAATTGCACCTACAGGATCATCCAGCTTCAGCTTGTTTTCATTAAACATGACACCTACATAAATTATTATCCCGGCAATAAGACCAATCACCAGGGCTGCCCAGTTTGATATCGATCCACATGGGGCGGTAACTGCTACAAGCCCGCCGAGAAGCCCGTTTGCGGTGAGGGACGGATCCGGCTTTCCGGTCTTTACCCAGGTAATAATCATGACCGTAAGAGCTCCTGCAGCGGCTGCAAGGAAGGTGTTGACTACTACAAGGTTCATATAAGGATCATTTGCATTGAGGGTGCTTCCTCCGTTGAATCCCAGCCATCCGAGAGCCAGGATAAGAGTTCCCAGGAAGGTAATAGTCAGGTTGTGACCTGGAATAGGTACGGGTTTTCCGTTTTTAAATCTCCCTATCCTTGCGCCCACAAGAATTACACCCGCAAGGGCAGAATATCCTCCTATTGAGTGTACAACTCCAGAACCGGCAAAGTCATGACTTGCCACACCTATTGCTTTTACTATTGGGCTACCGGCGCCACTTAAAAGAGCCATGTCCGCTCCGCTCCAGACCCAGTGACCGTATATAGGGTAAATTACGGCTACCATCATGATGCAGTAGACAAGATAAGCCTTAAAATTGGTTCTCTCAGCCATTGCCCCTGAAACTATAGTCGCACCAGTAGCCGCGAAAACCATCTGGAAGAACCACGAGTTCCAGGTTGCATTGTCCGCGCCTGCCAGGAAGAACTGATTGGTTCCTATTAAGCCTGCAGCATCAGCTCCATACATTATGCCCCAGCCAACAGCCCAGTAGACGAGAATACCCAGGACAACAGTCATGAAGTTTTTCATCAGAATGTTGGCGGTATTTTTACTTCTCGTAAGTCCCGTTTCCACGAGCGAGAAACCTGCATGCATAAAGAATACCAGTCCACTTGCCAGTAACAACCACATAAACGTTAGCGTAGTCTTTATTTCCTCAATCGACGCTGCATTTTGATCAGACGTTACTGCAAGAGCTGGTGAAACCAGTGCTATAAGTAGAATAAACGTAATTATCGATAATTTTTTTAGTTTTTCCATCTTTTTCACCATATCTTTCTTTTGCCTCCTTTTCTTCACCGGAAACCAGTAACCGGTTGACTACTCTAATCTATATATACTTTTCGACCACGTGCAATAAATATTACAACATAGATATATAAAATTAGTGAGGGAGTTTTCTGGTGCGCATTTTAGCGATTTATTGAATATTTCCTCAAGTGCTAGTGGAAGATTTAGAAAGAGTAAATGTACGAAAGAGATAAATAAGCACATGAGACTTCGTTTTATTCCCGACATGCTGGATGGTTTTTCCAACTCTTTGTTTCTCAGAGTAATTAAAAGGAACAGGAACAGGAAAAAAGGAAAACGGAAAAGGAAAACGGAAAAGGAAAACGGAAAAGGAAATATAAAAAAAGAAAAGAGATAAATATTTTGAAATGTGTAAGGTCTTTTACATTACTGTTTCAGTGACCAGTTCCCGATCTCCTTTTGAAAAGACTCTGGATACCCGGACTTTCCAGTCTCCATCGGAATTCTCGTTGTCGGCCTGGATGAGGTTATAACATTGCTTTGTCTTTCCTCTTGTTTTGGAAGAACAAAAGGTACCTGCGTTTACCACAAGCATATTATTTAGGTTCCAGACCCAGGGAATGTGGCAGTGTCCGCAGAGAACAAGATTCACCTTGCAGCGGTTCAGAAGTTCGAGCACATCGCCTGCATCAACAAGGACAGTATTTTCCCTGCCTGCAAGAGGTATAGGTACAAGGTGATGGTGCATGGCAAAAACCTTGAAATTTTCCCCTGAAAAGGCTTCTTTAATCCAGCCATAGTTTTCCCTGCCCAGATGACCTTCATCAAGATCGGGCTGTGATGAATCGGCCCCTACAACCGTAACATTCTCAAAATTCCGTGAGAAGTACCTGTCTGTGAAGAGGTCTTCAAAGTGCACGTATCCTGCATTTTTCGAATCATGATTTCCCGGGACAAGAATTTTATTTTTACATTCAATCCTGTCAATAAACCGCTTTACTCCATCATATTCTGCTGAAAACCCATTCTCGGTCAGGTCACCTGTAATCACGACAAGGTTCGGTTCCAGCTGGTTTATGCCATCAATCATAGACTCTGCAATCTCCGGAACAAAGTACGCATCTGAATAATGGATATCTGAAAGATGTACAATCTGTATAATTTTTCTTCCTCTTATTTTCTTAATTTTGTAATACATTGAATCTCTTATATTCAGAGCACAGAAATTCTGTACCATTATATATAGCTATCTCTCAAAATCTACATATTTTCAAGTATCTAATTATAATTCATTAAAAAAGACAGTTTACATCTTAAAACCTCATTTGGGTACTATAAATATGTACCTAATTATTATTCATGGACAATGTCTATAAAAATTATAAACCTAAATTCCCTGATAGGCACACAGCTCATTTCAGCCTATTTTCTACAGTCGGGCGCGCGGTAGACGTCGGTCCATTCATTTGTCAAAAAATAACAAAACGGGTTGGGCAGAAGGACTACGTTTTTCAAAATTAGGCGGCTTGCAAAGGTGTTGAGCTGCAACCATTGAGCTGCAACTTTTGCGCCGTTCGATGACGCCGAAAAAGGCTGAGGATAAGGCTTTCAAAATCAAAGGTTGTCATGTGTTGTCATGTTTTCGGTCAAGCCTTTTTCAAAAGGGTTTGCGTTAAGCCGGTTAACGGTTATATTCGGTAAATTCGGCCTTCCTGAGCAAGTTGACAATGTAATTTTTCTTGCCCTTAAATTAGCCTTATTGGCTCATCTCAGTTTCTCTAGCCCATACTTTAGCCCTCTTGAGCGAACGAAGTGAGCGAAAAGGGCCCCGTCCTCCCGAGACGGGACTCGGGTGATGGAACTCAGGTGACGGGACTCGGGCGGTGCAACAAATACATTAATAATGAGTTATGACTATTCACCTACGTTTCAGCTTCATCCTTACATTTTTCATTTAATTTACCCCACAATTAAGGTGAATTTATGTCATTAGCAAAACTTAGAACACATTATACAGCCGATGTTAAACCCGAAAAAGTTGACAACGGTCAGAAAATTACTTTGGCAGGCTGGGTCCATGAGGTAAGAGACCTCGGAGGGATCTGTTTTGTAGTGCTTCGAGACCGGGAAGGAAAGGCTCAGGTCACTCTTGTAAAGAAAAAGATCGATAAAGAGCTGTTTAATGCTGCAAGAAGGCTTGTACGTGAATCAGTAATTTCGGTAACCGGTTCTGTTAAATTCGAAGAGAAAGCTCCGAACGGATACGAGCTGCTTCCTGAGGAGATCACTGTCCTTAACGTTGCAAATTCTCCATTGCCAATGGATACTACTGGCAAGGTGGAAGCTGAACTGGATACCAGGTTGGATTCACGATTTATCGACCTCAGGCGGGCAGAGACTACTGCGGTTTTTAAAATAAGACACCAGGCTCTCCAGGCAATCAGGGAATACTTTGCAAAAAACGGATTTATCGAAACCGCAACCCCCAAGATCGTGGCAACGGCAACCGAGGGCGGCACTGCACTTTTCCCGATCACTTACTTTGACAGGGAAGCTTTTTTGAACCAGAGTCCCCAGCTCTTCAAGCAAATCCTTATGAGTGGAGGTTTTGACAGGGTCTTTGAAATCGGTCCCATTTTCAGGGCCGAAGAGCACGACACCCGCAGGCACTTAAACGAAGCTACTTCTATCGATGTTGAAGTCAGCTTTGCAGACCACTTCGATGTAATGGAGATACTCGAAAACCTTGTGGCTTATGCTTATGCCCAGGTTATTGAGAAGTGCAAGCCTTCACTTGAAACACTTGGAATCGAGCTCAAAGTCCCGAAAACTCCTTTCCTTAAGCTCACCTATGATGAAGTAATGGAGATCATAAACGCCCGCTCGGAAGAAAAAATGCACTGGGGAGATGACCTTGGCACACTCGGAGAGCATATCGTGGGCAATTATGTCTACGAGACAACAGGAGAATCCCACTATTTCATTATTGACTGGCCTACTGAGATTAAACCGTTCTATGCCATGCCTTATGAGGACAGGCCGGAGTTCAGCAAATCATTTGATATGATGCATCGTACAATGGAACTCTCCTCAGGAGCTCAGCGTATCCATATTCCTGACTTGCTTAAGAGCCGGATAGAATCACAGGGCCTCAATCCTGAGGGCTTTGAGTTCTACCTTAAAGCTTTCGAATACGGCATGCCTCCTCATGCAGGCTGGGGTATGGGCTGCGAACGTTTTATCATGACCATGCTCGGAACCGAGAATATCAGGGACACCGTACTCTTCCCCAGGGACAGGAGAAGACTTTCTCCCTGAAATCCCTTCTTTTTGGAGTTTAAACGTTTCCAGTTTGAACATTTCCAGTTTGAACACTTCCAGTTTAAAAATTTTCAGTTTAATCTCCAGTTTATGAATTTCATAACTTTTTCAGGATTTGAACCGGAAGGGAACATAGTATGACAGAAAGAAATACATCTACCGATTCCCCGGAAAAACGTGCAGCTGGCATCGCTGCATCTCGGGTGGTAGAATCGGGAATGGTTGTGGGGCTTGGAACAGGCTCAACAGTTGCATATACGATAAAAGAACTCGGCAGGCGGGTCAGGGAAGAAGGGCTCGAGATACTGGGTGTTGTTACTTCATACCAGTCTGAAGCACTTGCCATAGAATCCGGCATCCCTCTGGCAACCCTTTCCCAGCATCCGGAACTGGACATCGCCATTGATGGAGCAGACCAGATCGATTCAAAGCTGTACGCAATCAAAGGCGGGGGAGCTGCTCATACCCGGGAAAAGATAGTATCTGCATCTGCAAGACGTTTTCTGGTCGTAGCTGACGAATCAAAAACGAGCACCCAGCTTGATAAGCCTGTGCCGGTTGAGGTTCTCCCCTTTGCAAAAACCCTTGTGATTAAAAAAATAAAGGAGCTGGGAGGAAAACCTGAGCTGAGGTTAGCTCTGAGAAAAGACGGGCCTGTGATAACCGATAATGGAAACTTTGTACTTGATGCAAGTTTCGGCGTAATAAACGATCCAGAAGGTCTGGCCCTTCAACTATCTTCAATTCCGGGAGTTGTTGAACATGGAATCTTTTCCAATGTGGACGAACTCTATATCGGGAAAAAAGACGGATCAGTGGAGATAGTCCGGAAGTGAAAGTAATCAGGAAACATAAGTGTTTCACCTTCTAGACTCGAAATATACCCGGTATGTTTTTATAGAAGTATTATCAGTTATTTTCTGATCAAATACTGATTCACACAAGGCAACTGATGAAATCATATTTTCAGGCTGATCTCGGGCTAAAAGTGACTATAGCCAGGACAACTTCAACTTATCAAGTAGAAAAGCTTCGATATATATACTTCATTTTAAGGAGGTTTTGGTTCAGATGGAAAAAGGTGGCCAGCCAATCATAATAGTAGATCCTAGAAAAGAAGAGACAAAGGGAAAAGAAGCGCTCAGCATGAATATTGCAGCTGCAAAGGCAGTGGCCAGTATAGTCAAGAGCACACTCGGGCCGAGGGGAATGGACAAGATGCTTGTCAATCCTATTGGGGATATCACAATCACAAATGATGGTGCAACCATTTTACACGATATGTCCATTGAACACCCGGCAGCCAAGATGGTGGCCGAAGTTGCAGCGTCACTTGAAAGTTCGGCTGGGGACGGGACTACAAGTGCTGTTGTATTCACAGGCAGTCTGCTGGAAAAGGCGGAAGCACTTATTGAGAATGGAGTCCACCCGACAGTTGTTGTCAAGGGGTACAGGCTTGCAGCCGAGAAGGCTGTTGAGGTTTTAGATAACCTGGCAATTTCAACTGCCGAAAACGAAAAGGAGAAGCTTTTAGAAGTTGCCAGAACCTCTATTACGGGCAAAGCTTCTGAAAAGTACGGCCGTTTGATTGCAGAACTCTGCGTGGATGCCGCACTCGCGATTCGGGAAAGAGGCATAGTTGACCTCAAAGACGTTATTCTTTCAAAAGATGTCGGCGGCAAGACCGAAGATACCGAGTTTGTTGAAGGCATTGTAATAGACAAGGTTGCCCTGGACAAGAAATTCCCTCTCAAAATTGCGAATCCTGCAATCGCTTTGATCGATACCTCCATGGAGATTGCCAAGACCACAAACAAAGCAAAACTTCAGATAAACGCATATGGTGATCTTGAGGGTTTTGTAAAGCAGGAAGAAGAAGCTCTATTTGAGATGGCAGACTATGTCATCAGGGCAGGGGCAAATGCAGTTTTCTGTGCCAAAGGCATGGATGACAAAATCGCAGCCTACCTGCAAAACCGGGGAATTTATGCAACCCGCAGGGTTAAGAACGATGACATGCAGCACCTTGTAGATGCCACAGGCGGCAGGCCTATCCGCAATATCAAAGAACTGACCCAGAAAGAACTCGGACATGCCGGGCTCCTTGAACAGGACCGGGATGGCGACCAGGGTAAGACCTACCTCAGAGACTGCAAGGGTGCAAAATCCGTATCTATTGTCATCAGGGGCGGTACAGAACACATAGTTGACAACCTTGAACGCGCAATTGACGATGCTCTCAGGGTAGTAAAATGCGCCATAGAAGACGGCAGGATAGTTGCAGGCGGTGGAGCTTCCGAGATCGAAGTCGCACTTGGGCTTCGTGCATATGCTGCCAGCATAGGTGGGCGTGAACAGATGGCAATCAGGGCTTTTGCAGATGCCATTGAAGAAATCCCGAGGACAATTGCCAGAAATGCAGGTCTGGATACTATCAATACAATAGTGAACCTCAGGGCAAAGCACGCCGAAAACAAAAACGCAGGCTTGAACATCAATACCGGTGCTGCCGAAGATATGCTCGAAAAAGGCATTGTTGACCCCATCAGGGTTAAGATCAACTCCGTCAAAGCCGGGTCCGAAGCCGCAGTGATGGTGCTTCGTGTGGACGATATGCTTCGAGCCCAGAGCTCCGACATGCAGAATGTCAAACCCGAGCATATGGCAAGCACTTATGATGGAATGGCAGCTCCTGCACTTAACATGCGCAGGTAAAAAAATCGAATTTTATACAGCTACTAAAGCACGGTAAGCACAGAAACTTCTGTGCCCGTCTTTAGTTCCCGTCTTTATTTTAGTCTATTTTTTCAGTATTTTGTATGGTCAATTTTATCTTGTGAACTTTTCTTGTGCCTATCTTTAAGTAAAAATATTATATGTCTTCAATAGCCTGCTCGAATTGCTAGCTGTGGCAGAGTAATTCATATTGGAAAGTCAGATTTCTCCGTAAAACCGCAGGTAATCTTCCATTGCCTTTTTCGCTTGAGCAGGATATTCTTTTTTCATATATTCAATAAATTCGTCCCTTGATTGAATTTCCTTAAGAACTTCAATCATGTGGGCGGCAAATTTTCTTGATTCCATACTTCCTTTTCGGAGTTCAAAAGAAAGGCAGAGAGCCTCTTTAGGAAAATACTTTCTTCTAACCCAGGGAGAGACCGAACCAAGTAGTACTCCTTCTTTGAGGATACTGTAAGCAGGCACTCCTATGAGTTCGAGCCTGTTCTTTCCGGCCAGTTTTTCAATATTTTCACCGGAATAGGAATGAAGCTCAATGTAAATTTCGGGTTTTAATTCTTCAATCGCCCTGATGATCTTTTTTCCGGTTACGGGATAGTAATCCGGGTTCAGGGTTGAAATGTAATTTCCGCAATCTACAAGTGGGATCAGGGCCAGAGAACCGGTTTTCGGAGGTTTGATGCCTTTCAGAAGTCCAGTCGTGTCTTTCCATTCATCTCCATGAAGACCTGCAACAAAGAGCCGAACTGGTCTTTCGTGGCCGTAAATTTTCATTCTGGCATCAGGATACGAATCTGATCGCATTTCTGTGCATTCGTGGTTGCTGAAAAAAGAGTCCCTTGAACTCTCTTTTCCATTTGAGTTCTCTTTTCCTTTAGAATTTTCTATTGTTTCAGAACCCTTTATTGTTTCAGATTTCTCTATCCCGCCTGAATTCTCTATTGCTTCAGAACCCTTTATTGTTTCAGAACTCTTTATTGCTTCAGATTTCTCTATTCCGCCTGAATTCTCTATTGCTTCAGACTTCTCAATTCCACATGAATTCTTTATTCTGTCAGTATTCATCTGTTTTGAGGCCTCAAAACTCATTTTATTCGGGCTGATCTTCTGTAAGTGGCTCTTTCTCGTCGGGCAGGGGTTTTCTTGTGACCACATAAATTTCCTGTTTTTTGGGATTGATAACCTGCTGAATTTCAAGTCCAAGGTTCTCGATTTTACTCAGGATCGGTTTTGGGTTCTTCTTTTTAGGAATTTTGATAACCTGAAGCAGCTTTCCTCCGGGTTTCAGTAGAGGTAGCACTCTTGAAAGAGCTTTAATTGAGTCCTCAGGTTCCAGGGTCATATCCGAAAGAATCACATCCACGGGCTCTTCTGAAAGCAAATTCAGGGGTATGGTGAAGACATCTCCGAATATTACCTCAACATTTTCCTTTTCATATGAAATTTTTCCAAGTTCGCTCCTGAAGTCCTTGCTGAATTCTATGCCTTTTATATGGCCTACAATTTCCGAGGCAAAAAGAAGAAAGCCGCCTGCGCTGGAGCCAAGGTCAAGCACTTTATCTCCAGGCTTCAGAATTCCACTTTCTTCCTGAATAAGCTTGAGTTTGAAATAGCCCTGAGGCTGGTCAAGGCCCTCAGCAACTTCGATTATATCATCAGTAGACACGTCTCTAGAGGCTTTTGTTACTGCCGTGCCGTTTACCTTAACATTTCCGTTAAGGATAGCCGTCTTGGCTCGTCCTCTTGATTTAAAATAGCCCGTATCTACAAGGTATGCATCCAGTCTCATGGGGCATTGTATCGGCAGAGCCTGTATATATAGATAGTATAGATAGCAAGTCGGTGAGTGTTGGCATATTCTATTCTGGATAATTCTGGCAATTGTTCTAATTTTTAAAAATGAAAAAGTCATTTATGTGTTTGATTATATACGATGTTCAAGAGCAGGGCATATACAGAGCTTCGAAATTATTTACAGTTTCAGTATTTATTGTAAAGAAATAGATATATTTTTAAACAATAATTTTTTACTTATTTTGTAATTGAGGCTTATATTCAGGTATTTATTTCAATAAAAGGCATTTTTCAAAAAAATGTACTTTTTAAAACGAGGTACTTTTCAAAAAAGGGTCCTTTTCAACACAAGTCATTTCTAACAAATGAAGTGTGCATGAAGTGCTGTTTATAAACCATATTATTTGTACGAGTTTATGAACTTACTTACTTTATTATACTTACTTACTTTATTGAACTTACTTACTTTATTGAACTTACTTAACTAACCTCTAATGCTTATGCTTCAGGCATGTGGCTCCATCCTGTAAATCTGGTGAGATAGTGTATCAAAAAATACTTCAAAAATTTACTTCTCTGTTTCCTCTCTGGGCGGTTCTCTTATCGGCTGTTGCATATGTTTATCCTGAGTACTTTGCTCCACATCAGGGGCTTATCGTACCTTTTCTAAGCCTTATTATGCTCGGGATGGGAATCACACTCTCTGTGGACAGTTTCCTTGCAGTATTGAAGAGACCTTCAGCAGTCCTCCTGGGCACCTTGATGCAGTACACAGTTATGCCGCTTGCAGCCTGGGTAGTTTGCATGGTTCTGAAGCTTCCATCTGATCTGGCTGCGGGCGTGATCCTGCTGGGCTGCTGTCCGGGCGGTACGGCTTCGAATGTGATCTCTTATCTGGCAAAAGCCGATGTGGCCCTTTCAATAGTACTTACCTCGGTTTCTACCCTGATCGCTTTTCTAGCAACACCTTTCCTTACCTGGGTTCTTATAGGTCAGACCGTGGAAGTCGATGTCATGGGTATGCTTGTGAGCGTTGTAAAGGTGGTAATTGTGCCTGTGGTACTTGGGCTTGCAATCAACTACTTCTTTGAAAAAAAGATAAACGCAGTGAAGGATGTCTTTCCGGCAATCTCAGCCGCAGCCATAGTAATTATCATTGCGGTGATTATAGGGACAAACAGCGCAAATCTTGGAAAGAGCGGCCCGCTGGTACTGCTTGCAGTGATTCTGCATAACGGGCTTGGCCTTGCAGGCGGTTATGGGGTTTCAAAGGCTCTGGGGTTCAGCGAAACCGAAGCAAGGACTATTGCAATCGAGGTTGGGATGCAGAATTCCGGCCTGAGTGTCGCTCTTGCGATAAAACATTTCACAGCAGCAGCCGCGCTTCCGGGCGCGATATTTAGTATCTGGCACAACCTGTCCGGAGCTTTCCTCGCAGGGCACTGGTCAAAACAGAGTGTATCCGTTCCTGATGAAAGTAAGATACCTTCCAAAAAGGGCATCCATAGTAAGAAATTGGGGTGAAATCTGGAGATTTCACAAAAAAGAGGTTGGGACGCAGGAAAAATCTGGTGATCTCTCACAGATTTTCCGGATTTTTCCTGTATTCATCTAATTTTGGCTCTTCGTCATTCTCTATGGATAAGATGATTTTTAATTCAAGACCGTATTGGTTTTTATGAGAATATTATGAGAATATCCACACAAAACAACGATGAGCTCTAATTTCTTATCTTTATATATTTTCATAGTTTCTTCTCTTTCTCTTCAGAATTTCTTTTTTCTCTGCCAGTCTATCAGATTGAACAATTTTGCATTCCTGAAATTCCGTTTTCGGTTTTCCAGCTTTCCAGGCTACTAAATATGTAAAAATTCCAAAATTTTGAAGTAAGTTGACTTTTTGTTTCCTACTCAGTTGCAAGCCAGTTAAATGTAATATTAAAAATCTAGCTTTGAAACTAAGGCTAGTTTTAGTATAAGTAGCTTAAAATAATTACGAGAATAATTATGTTCTATAACGGGGGCAATAGGACTTGTTGATGTGTTGTGGTATGGCGAGCTTACAGTTAAAAAGTAGTGTCTAACAGGAATTTTGTAGTTAACTTGATCACAACGTCTGCTCTGTGTGATTTTGTACTCCAATATGTATCCTATACTTATGTATCCGATACTGCAAGATTAAGGATTTCTACAAAGTTCAAATAAGCCGTTTTTGTAACTGTGTAAGGATTAGGATTCATGGGAGTTGAGGGTAGGAATTGAGGGTAAGTATTGAGGGTAGGAATTGAGGGTAGGTATTGAGGGTAGGTATTGAGGGTAGGTATTGAGGGTAAGTATTGAGGGTAGGAGTTGAGGGGACATGAAGAAGAAGGAAGTAATAGATCTGTTCGTTTTTGGCATCTTACTGGTTAACGCTTTAACGATTGTAGCTTTGGGTTCTTCCGAAACCTTGAGGAGTAACATGAGCACTTCAGAAAAGGAAAAAGCTTTCGACCCCGAAAGTATGAATCTCTCAGTAAAACTTGGAGACGACTTCTATGAATATGCTGAGGGAGACTGGATAAAAAGTCACCCTGTGCCTCCGGATAAGTCTCGATACGGGGAGTTTGCAATAGTAGAGGACAGGACTTATGGCCATGTTAAAGGAATTTTGGAGAGTGCAGCCAGTAATACCTCAGCTCCTGATGGAAGCCTCGAGCAGAAGATCGGCACATTCTACAGTATGGGAATGGATAATGCCACTCTGGAAAAGCAGCGTCTTGACCC
Organism: Methanobacteriota archaeon; assembly: GCA_023399215.1. Classification (GTDB taxonomy): domain Archaea; phylum Halobacteriota; class Methanosarcinia; order Methanosarcinales; family Methanosarcinaceae; genus Methanosarcina. The sequence goes on along the minus strand of JAEWQJ010000049.1, from coordinate 136,352 downwards.
AATCAAAGGCGAGTTGAAGATGATAGCCAACATCTCCAGTGCTTCCGACCTCCAGACAGTCTCAACACAAATGATGGAATACGATCTGGATCCTTTCTTTTCAATGTATGCTGCACCTGACAAGAAGAACAGCAAGATCATGATTGCTACCCTCACTCAGGGAGGGCTAGGCCTTCCGGATAGAGATTTCTATTTCAGGCAGGACAATGAATCCATCAAAATCAGAGAACAGTATTTGACTCATGTTACCAGGATGTTCCTCTTCCTCGGCGATAGTCCAGAGACCGCTGAGAATAATGCCAGGACCGTGATGAGGATAGAGACCCGGCTGGCCAATGCATCCTTTACCAATGTGGAAGACTACGATGAGGTTAAAACGTATAACAAGATGAGCCTTGAGGAACTTCAGGCCTTTGCACCAGGCATTAACTGGTCCTGCCTTTTTAGCTCTCTGGGTCATCCGGATGTAGCCGAGGTCAACGTCAGAAATCCTTCCTTTTTTAAAGAGTTAAGCATCGCTCTTCAGGACGAGAGCATAGCTGATTGGAAGACCTTCCTGCGCTGGAAGCTGATTTTAGGAACGTCTCCTTACCTGAGCTCCGACATAGAGGAGGAGCACTTTGATTTCTATGGGAGAAAACTCAATGGTCAGCAGGAGATGAAGCCCCGGTGGAAGAGGGTTATTGAAGCGGAAAATGAGGCTATGGGCGAGGCCGTAGGACGCGTCTATGTAGATAGATATTTTGACCAAGATTCCAGGGCCAGGATGCAGGAGATGGTATTCAACCTGAAGAAGGCTTTCAGGGAGAGAATTCAAGACCTTGCATGGATGGAGCCTGAGACTAAAAAAGAAGCCCTCAAAAAGCTTGAAGTTCTGGATGTACAGGTAGGCTATCCAGATGAATGGCTGAACTATTCAGAGCTTGAAGTTAAGAACGACTCATATGTTATGAATGTCCTCAGGGCTTCTAAATTCAAGTTCTATCACGGTCCAGGCGGTCTGGATAGAATAGGTCAGCCTGTAAATCGCAAGCTGTGGGAGATGAATCCCCAGGAAACTAATGCCTATGCAGACTACAATAAAATAATTATAGTCTTCCCGGCAGGCATTCTTCAGCCTCCTTTCTTCAATAAGGATGCTGATGACGCTGTTAATTACGGTGCCATAGGTGCTATTATAGGACACGAGATGACTCACCATTTCGATAGCCAGGGCAGAAAGTTCGATGCAAGTGGAAATTTGACGGATTGGTGGACACCAGAAGATGCCAATAACTTCAACAAAAGCACGGAGGTTCTGGTGGACGAGTATAACAGGTTCGAGGTTCTGCCAGGCCTATACGTCAATGGAAACCTGACCCTGCCTGAGAACGTAGCAGATTTTGGCGGATTGACCATGGCCTACCATGCTTATAAGCTCTCATTGAAAGAGGAGCCGGAAATAATTGATGGATTCAATGGAGACCAGAGGTTCTTTTTAAGCTTCACCCAGGTATGGAGGGAATCGGACACAAATGAATCACTGAGGACGTTAGCACTGACTGATACCCATTCACCAGCCAGGTTCAGGGTCAATGGAGTGGTTTTCAATGTGCCTGAGTTTTACAGTGCGTTCCCGAACGTAAAACTCTCGGATAAACTCTACAGATCAGAAAGTGAAAGGCCGGTGATATGGTAAAATTATCGCTGGAAGCCTTTTCGTTTCTGAAGATGAAATACAGCATCTATGAAAAGTCATGAACCCTGAACGATAGTACCTGTTGGCAGCTCTACTCTGCTTTGAGGTTATGCAGTGAATCTATGAGGACCCGGTAGATATACTTCCCAGTCCGGTTTTTTTGCTGGATCTATTTCAGTCGGATACCTAGCTGGCTTGCTGCGGTGATGGAAAACTTCCCACGTAATCGCTGCTGATATGATTTATCAATTCCATTTTTCGGTTATCAATTTCTGCTCAAACTGAATTGTTTAGAGTTATTGTTTCCTTTAATGGAACTTGAAGCGGTGTCACGAACAAGAATGAAAAAAGGACAAACCGATTGTAAAATTCATAATGGTTATGAGACCATAATGGTTATGAGACAGTCTGGGGCAGGGAATTTCATTTTTTCGTCACTCTGGGCTTTTTCCTGTGAATTATAACAAGCTGGAACTATCTATGAAACTGTTTTCATCCATCTTCTGACAACTCAAAATATTTACTAAATATTAAATAATCCCTGGCTAAACTATTTTAGTAACCATTTTATCAGATGTTATGGAGTTCTGGATCATGAAAATCTCAAAATTTCATAGAGTGTTTATGCTTATGTTTATGCTTATGTTTATGCCTATGTTCTTCTCGCTTTTTTCTTCTGGTTGTACTGAGGTGGGGAGTACATACCGGGCTGTGGAAGAAGAGGATGAAGAAGAGTTGCAGAAATTTGATTCTGAAGAAAAACAGCAGGCTGAACAGACTCGGAGAACAGTAGATTTCAAGGACCTGGATGAAACTGTTCTCAAAGAAATGAACAAAACACACACTCCTGGGGCGGCTATAGCTATAGTCAGCGGTAATGAAATCGTTTTTTCCAGGGGGTATGGAGTATCAGACGTTGAAACCGGAGCCCCGGTTACCCCAAATACCCTTTTTCGTATTGGTTCTGTCACCAAGATGTACACGGCAGCCGCCCTTGTGATGCTTGCAGAGGAAGGCAAACTGGACCTCAACGCCCCAGTCGGAAACTATGTTGAGGGACTGAGTCCTGGGATCTCAAAACTCACGGTCAACCAGTTGCTTACTCATACGGCAGGACTGCGGGACGAAATTGTCAGTTCTTCCGGCAGGCAGGACGAATTTGCCCTTTCCAAGAATGTGAGAAGCTTTAATGACTCTCTCTTTTTTACGGCTCCGGGTGAGATTTTTTCTTATTCCAATCCCGGGTACGCTATTGCAGGGCTTGTGCTGGAAGAAACCGGAGCTAAAGTGGTATCATCTTCCTCTATTTTTTCTTCTCCTCTCACTTCCTCATCTTCCTATCCTTTATCCTCAGGGTTCTCATCCCCTCGTCTTCCTTTTTTTCCGTGCGTCACTGCTTCCGGCTGCCCAACCTATCGGCCTTATGATGAGCAGGTCCGGGAACGGATCTTTTTGCCTCTTGGTATGAACCGCACAACCTTCCGCCTTAGCGAAGCAGTAGCCTATCCCTATTCTCAGGGACACTATATTCTTCCTAACGGAACAGCCGCCGTAGTCAGGCCGTTTCCAGACAATGGTGGGTACTGGCCTGCAGGCTTCATGTTTTCGAATGTGAACGATCTCTCACGCTTTGCAATAGCTTTTATGAATGAAGGTGAACTTGAAGGAAAAAAAGTGCTTTCCCCTTCGCTCATCCAGGAACTTTCCACTCCCCGTACCCCGGTTCTTAGTGGTTATAATAATGGAAGTTACGGCTACGGGCTTTACCTTTACGAGCACCGTGGCGTCAAAGTGGTGGGGCACGAGGGAGGCCTTGAAGGGTTTACATGTCAGTTCTTAATGGTTCCCGAGTACCGTTTTGCAGTGATCGTCCTGACCAATACCTACGGCTCTGAACTTACAGAAAGTACTGAAAAAGCAATGGAACTCTTCTTGCCCCTAGATGCGAAAACGCCAGCAAACAGGTCGGGAGATTCAGAAAAAAACGTCTCACTCCAGATAAGTGAAGAGGAGCTGGACGCTTATGAAGGCAGCTATTTCAACACCCCGGACATTTCCCTGGAACTTGTCGGAAAAGGCGGTCAGCTTTTCCTGAAACTGGGCGAACTTGAGGCTCCGGTTAAAAAAGTAGGAGAGCAGCGTTTCGCCACATATCATCCACTTACGCAGCAGCCCGTGGAATTCATGCTGGTGCCTGGAGAAGACAGAAAAACTGTCTACTTGCATATAGCACGCCGAGCCCTTAAAAAAATTTAAAAGCCAGAAAGAGAAAGATAACTAAAAGATTCTCTCCTGGACTCTTGCACAGGCCAAACAATCGATTAGGGATCATCTAGATGAGACTCTGTTCCAATATCTAGTGATTTCTCTTATTTTTGCTTCCTTAAACCTACAATATTCTCTGCTAACTGCCTCAAAAAAGTGCAATAAACTTAAAAAAACAGATTATTTGGCATTTTTGCCAAATAATCAGTATATTCATTTTGATATTTTTTCAGAATTTTTACCTAAAATTGATATGCTCCACTACTTTCCGAAGTGAAATTTGTATCAAAATACCTTAGAGGCTGTCTTAAAATTAAATTTTACATCATGCGTCTTCGGTTAAGTGAAGAATCGTGACAAATTGCATCAATTCCCCTAAACATTGTTCAAATACTTTAATAGATTGTGATTTGGAACAGGGTATCGATTTCATGTAAACAGGCCAAAATTTAAGGCCAGCTTCCAATGCAAAATCAGCAGCTTTCAGGCAAGAAAATTCCTTAACCGATGACCAATGAGTAAAGATTACGAAGGATTGACAGAATCAAGCCAAGATTAATATATGCTGCTATGATCCATATAATGATTAGACGACTAGCTCGGATAAAAAAGTAAGAAAATAAGAGAAATATAATATTCAGGCAGTCTCTTAGTCCAGGATGAGTTGAAGATTCTTTTCTATTTTTAGTTCATGGCCCATTTTATTGTTAAAACTTATTTTGTCCAAATTCTTTTATTAACCAGTGTAAAGCCAAAATAACTGTTATTCCCACCCCAAAGATTTCAGGAACAGAAGAGAGCGAGATGTGAAATGTAAACGAGTTTTCAAACAGTTTTGTTAAGTATTCAATTCCATTGAAATCCGTTCGGTATTTGGGGAACCCGAATCCAAAGAGAGGCCAGAATAAAGTTCTGGGATTTGTCCACATGTAATCTTCTATAAGATGGAAGAAAGAGCCTGAAGCAAGGCTAAGAACTTTGATATCTTTTTTCTTTTCGTATCTGTATAAACCTATCAGAAATAGAGAAAGAACGAATAACAGAGTATGACATATAATACGTCCGTTTGCAAAGGTAGAAGCAAAGATAATCATTCCTACAGGTTTGTCGATTAAGTCGGGCAGGAGAGCTCCAATGGCTAAGTATTTTGGATCTATAATAGTCCTTAGCCGAGGTATTAAAATCCCAAGTCCAAAGAATATTCCCAATGTAACCCCAATATGTCCAAAAATAAGCATCGTAAATTAACAAGACTTCAGTTATATATAAATATAGTCCACAGTTTTAAAAATTTTTAAAAAGTCATGTAATTTATTTAGTAATGTCATTTTATTGTAAAAGCCAATCGTTTAGCGGACTTCTATATCAAATATTGACAAGTGTAAATGTCTAAAGACGTGGTTTAATATTTTTAACATGAAAATACTGCCATCTGCAAGTACTTTCATTGGTTGTGCACGTTGTTCAAAGAATTTCACGGGTGTTTAGCGATAACAGGCTCTCTCATCTGCTGGGTTTCTTTACCTACTCTGGATTGCAGTCGGCTGAGACTTTGTTTTCATATTTATAAGAGGCTATAGACAATGTAAAATTTTATTTGATGTTCCTATTTTATTTCATCATATTCACAACTTTTTTAAAAAAATTATTTGTTCTTTTCGATAGCTCTCCCCTTACGACAAGTACTTTTTTAGAAAAATTATTTACCCTTTTCAATAGCTTCTCCCCTTACGACAAGTACTCTCACATTAGATTGTCTAATCACATTTTCAGCTACACTTCCAATCAAAAATCTATGGACTCCAGTTCTTCCTTGTGTGCCTATAACGATAAGATCAATGTCGTTTTCTTCTGCAAAGTCGACAATTTCTTCTGCAGGGTTTCCTTCAAGAATTACGGATTCTACCTTAACGTCTGCAGCTCTTCCAACATTCTCAACATAACTTGTTGCGTCCTTGCCTTCTGCTATGAGCTGATCTTTAATTGCTTCATTCCATTCTTTACTTCTGGACTGAATTAATGAATCATAACCTCCCAGTTCGATAACATGTACAGCATAAAGCTTTGCCTCGCTTAGTTTTGCAACTTCAACTGCTGTAAAAATTGCTTTTCTTACTCGTTCCGAACCGTCGGTTGCAACCATTATATTCCTGAAAACAGTATTTTTCATGTTAAACTCCCCTTTCCTTTTCGTTCTTTATGCAAATTATAGGACAATGATCACTTATATATCGTCAAAGGAAATGAGTATATAAAAACCGGTTAACTTATTTTATAAATTCATATATAACGTATTGTCGATAACAAGAAAAATTATGAAACATGAAATTTTACTGCGGAAAGTGGGTTTCAAATACACTCTCCTGAATTTTAATAAATAGGACTCAAGAGATTCAGATTAAATCTCCAGAGGTCTCCAGAGTCCTTTAAAACTTAATCTCCATAGATACTTTGATCCCACAACCTTACTTGTTATACAGTCCAATAGCTTTATTCGTCTTTTCAATTGATTTTGCACCGTCGCTTTCAAGTTCCATCATGGCTCTTATAGCATCAACGTTTTCTGGAACTACAATCGATTCTTGATGTACAGCGTGGAAGAAGTAAAGCTCTTTATCAGTTACTGTAATGGATTCAGGCCAGATACAGAGCTCCCACATATCGTGTCTGGGGCGTCCGATATCCCGCGCAAATTCAATTATCTCAGCTGTTGAAGTAACCCCCTGCCCTACTAAACGGATCCTGGACTGAGAACCAAAGATGTTCTTAACGTCTTCTGCAGTGCAATCCTTATTGACTTCCATGTTTACAGTGTGCACATGCATAAGAGTCGTCGGGACCTTTATAGCTGCAGTAGTTATGTTAATGTGCGGAAGCACACTCCTTACATCAGGTCCGTGGTGAGACGGAAGTTTAATCGGGTTAAGTACGATTGCATCAACAGGTCCCTTTTTAATTTCATTGGGGTCGACTGCTCTTCTTGTGAGACTTACCCTCACCTTATTTACTCCGAATTCCCTGTCTATAGTTGAAATAGCCCTGCAAAGTGCTGTAGTATTACACGAGACAACCCTTACCAGGTCACGACCTACAGCCTGTTCGTAATTACTCTCCGCATTAAAGGAGAAACCTGCAAGCGGATGACTTTCGCCCCCCTGCCAGATTGCCTTTATCCCGACTTTCTCATACATAGGCTTATTTTTTTCCCCAATTCCCCCTGGAGTACAGTCCACAACCAGGTCAGCTTTTTCCAGCATTTCTTCAATACTTCCAGCTGCTGGCATTCCTGCTTTCTCAAAAGCTTCAACATTCTCAGCAGGGGCGTATATATCATATCCTAGCTTATGTGCCACTGCTGCCTCATAATTCGGTTTTGTCTTGGAAATTCCGACAACTTCCATATCGTCCTGAGCCCTAACGGCGTCTGCAACCCTTTTTCCTATCGTTCCGTAACCATTTACCGCAATTTTTGCTTTAGCCATTGTTATCCTGTCCTTTTAATTCCCATATCTTAGGACTTACACACTTAATGTCCAAAATCAGGCACAATAGATGCGAGGCCAAATTTGCTTCTCAGGCAGTTGAAGGTTAACAACATCGAGTTCACAGTTTAACTGCTAACTTCCATGTTCAGTTCAGGAAATTCTAATTAAAATCCTTTCTCAGATCTTATCTGAAAGATGTTATGTCATGTTCTGCAACTTATAAAACCGGCATAATGTAACAAACCGCATAATCAATCCTGCAGACAAAGTATCAGACAAAGTATAACTTTTAGAATGGTCATTTTGATTTTTCGGATTAGCTCTTATTCAAATGCTGTAAACTGTTCTTTCAATGCACCACATATGGGACATACATCGGGTGCATCTCCTTCAAGGGTATATCCACATACCTCGCAAACCTGAATAGGACCTAATTCTGGATCTTTTCCCGAGTTCACCGATTCTAAAGCTTTTTCATAAAGCATCTTATGCATTTTTTCAGTACCCCAGGACCATTCAAAACTTCTTTGTGCATCTTTTTCTTCCTGGAATTTTGCTACTTCAATATATGCAGGATACATTTCCTCAATTTCATATGTTTCACCAGCAATGGCCAGCTTAAGGTTTTTCCTGGTATCACCCGGTCCGAAAGCTGCCATACTATTTGCGACAAATCCCCCATCGAGGTGTTTTAACTCCCTATAATGGTCTCCTGCGTGTACATATTCGGCATGAGCGATTGCACGAAACAACCGGGCCACATTGCTAAGTTTTTCGGTTTCAGCTTGATTTGCAAAATGCGCATACCTCATATATGCCTGACTTTCTCCCCCAAACGCATTGATGAGATTCTGCTGTGTCATCATTCTCATTTGAAGCCCCCCTTTTCAATAAGTTTAATAATCTTGTGTCTTTAGGACTTGCGTATTTTAGAGCAAAAAAGCATGAGTAAACTGCTGCAATACAATAATTAAAAAATTTTTTAATATCTCATGCTATTTTTTCAGTTTACTGCGTAAGCCCTGAACCATTTGCATTTGGATATAAATAAATAAAATGTCATAGAATACAAAGCCTTTTGCATCAGTTAATTGTCTAAAAAGTAAGTAATCAAGGAGTTCTTTGAAGAAATAAAAGTAAGTAACCAAGGAGTTCTTTGAGGAAATATAAGTTTGATTCACACAGTTGAATTGAGAAATGATTCACACAGTTGAATTGAGAAATAATGACATAAAATTTCAAACTACTTGAATTGACAGATATAATTGACTTTTCTATGCTTTGATATAGTTCATGTTTTCTTCGCACTTCAATGTCTTGAATCGTACATATAAAAGACAGCTTGTATGGACCCTTTAACCTTTATGGTACCTGGATGCATTGTTTTTTAGAGCCATGATTCCTGGTAAGGGCTCACCAGAGAGATAGGTTATACTTGCACCTCCACCCATGCTTATATGGGAAAATTTAGATCCCAGGCCGAGTTGATCTATAGCATCTAAAGTATGCCCTCCTCCTGCGACAGAATAGCTTGCTTGAGTCGCAGCCTTAAGGAGTTCATCCGTGCCAAGCCTGAACTTATCTAACTCGAAAATACCGGGTGGACCGTGAAAAACGCATAACTTTGCTTCCTTAAGATATTTGGAATAATTTTTGATGGTCTCCCTGCCAATATCAGCTATTGGAAAATTTTCTTTTTTGATCTTGTCCACTTCGACTTCTTGACGTTCTCCACCATTGTTTAACGCTACATCCTGAGGTACGATGATCTTGCCTGAGTACTCCTTGAGTAGCCTGGAAGCAATCGAAATCTGGTCAATATATTTCTTATTTTCAATGAATTTCCTGTTGACATCGCTTACATCAATGTTTATTGCCATCATAAATATTGTAGCTACTACCCCGGTGGTAAGGATCTTATCAGCTCCATCCCGCTTGAGAATATTAGAAATTGCCTTTATGGAGTCGTTTGCTTTCGCTCCTCCCAATACAAAGATTGCTGGATGCTCATGACATTTAAAGGCTTTATCTAAACCTGTAATTTCCTTGTCCATAAGCATGCCAGCAATGCTAGGCAAGACCTCTGTAAACCCTACCACAGAACACTGAGATCTGTGAGAAACTGAAAAAGCATCGTTTATAAAGAGATCAAATAGTGGATGCAGCTTCTTGACCATCTGGCTTTTGGCCTGTTTCTCAGGCGGGCGGTTCATGATCTCCTCAGCATTGAAGCGCGTGTTCTCAAGGAGCAGGACCTCTCCCTGGGCAAGGGATTTTATAGCATTCCTTGCGCAGGAGCTGAATATATCATCCTCGTAGGTTACTTCTCGACCTAAAAGCTCTGTTGCCAGCTTTGCATGGGCTTCCAGGGTGGTATAGTCCTCATCTCCTGGTCGACCCTGATGAGACATCATAACCACTTTTGAGTGCTCCAGGGACTGCAACGTAGGCAAATGACTCTTAATTTTCTTATCGTCCAGGATGTTTCCATTATCATCCATTGGTGAGTTAAAGTCCACCCTTACAAGTACTCTTTTATCGTCCAGTACGACATCACTCATCGTCAAATAATCCTTTCCAATTGTTTCCTGAAACATATAGTGCCCCCTTCATATGTAGTGGAAAGCTCTAACTTTTAGTCCAATTCATTTTTTTCTGATTGGTTTTACAGAGATGTTTTCGATGCATTTTTTTCTCTAATCAATTTAGCAGAGACGTTATCTTAAAAATATTCGAGGTGCCCAAATTTTATTCTAACTCGCATAGTTTCCCTGTAACGATTCCAATATAGGTCCAGAAAAGCTTCAAATTTTTTCTGATAATAAAGCACTATAGTGAGGTATATTTCCTCAGTTTTGCTGGTCTCACTATTGAAGGCCATTTAAGTTTTTCCAATTATTGTCAAGCCAAAAACTGCCATACGTTTGCGACAAATCCCCCAACCTGTCACAAATACATTAACTTAGAGATTTTGCAATTTCATGCTATTGTTTTCAGTTCGTTGCGTAAGCCTTAATCTATTTTGCATTTGGATTTCGAGAATAAAAGCCTTTTTGGTTTAAAGAAAACTATTATTTGAAACTTGATTGTTTATAATCCACTATTTCATAATATTACCTATGGCTGTGTTGCTCACGAATATAATTTATCTTTCTAAAAAATACATTGAAGTTGAGAAAAAGTATACTGCAGTCTACGACACTGTGAGTATAGCAAAAGATGCTGCTGAACTGATTGAACAGAACATGACAGGAGCAACCAGGTAATTGTAAATGTGTCTGATAGGCGGAAGCCACAGGCTTTTGGAGCACTATTAGGAGCTTATGCAAGGGATGATATGGTGCAGAGAGTTGTATATGTGACTGAAGAAGATAGTTTCATTTCGGAACTACTGAAAAATGAGTAAGATTGAAAACGAGTACGATTTTCCAGCTTTATTCCAACAGATTTCTTAAATTTATCTTTAAAAAATCTTTCCCGGCCTGTCTTCGTTTATGGCTCTGATCCTTCTGAGCAATGCAGGATGTGTTGAAAACAAATTGGTAGACCAGACCCAGAAACCTTCAGGACTTATTGTGGTTTCAAGGTATTCCTCATAATCAACAACTTTGTAAAGGTGTTCGCCTGCTGAAAGAACTATAAGCCCTTTTTCGCCTGAAGGAACGAGCCGAATTGCAATTTTGTCCGAAGTATATTCCCTTGCACGGCTCAGGGCAGTCCATAAAAAGTCCTTGAGGACAGGCACAAAAGCAATTGGAAAGATAGCAAGATTGTAGAGCAGGGTCACATGTCCTGCCTTTATGTGGGCCAGTTCATGAGCAACAATGAACTCAAGTGAATCAAAGTCTCCTTCCCTGTATGCGACCTCAACTATATCCGCGTAAAAAACTACATAATTTTTTCGGAAGTACAGCCGGGTAGCAAATGCGTTTAACAGCCCACCTCCCTGGATTAAAAAGGCATCCGGAACTTCTTTAAAGTTCAGTTCATAAGAAAGGCGTTTTATGATTTCATAGAGTTCAGGAAACTGCTTTTCTGAAAGTTTGATCGCATTTGCCATCATTCCTCCATAGGTCTGCCCGGAAACAAATGAGAGAAATGCAATCGCTGCCGGAACTACCAGTATATATTCAGTCCCAAGTTCGTCAGGATATATAAGTGGAACTGTCATTAGTGTGACATAAATAAAAATACTAATCAGCAGACAGATAATAAAAAGAGGTATTTCGGCAGGATGTCTGAGATTTCTTACTTCGCTATCCAGCAAGTTATTCTTTCCCCCACTTTTCTCAAAATTAAGATTATATTGCAAAGTTTAGTATAGAATATATTGCACATCAATTACATATTAATTTTATTAATAAAGACCGGGTTTCACAGGAATTTAATTCAGGGTTAATTTAAGGGAAGCTTTTGCCGAAATACTTGAGCGTGCAATAAATGAGTATAAAAATCGGGGTATTGACACAGTGCAGGCTGTAGAAGAGCCTCCTCTATCTGGCAAAGAAAATCAGTGAAGATGATTAAAAGAGGGGAAGGATTAGAGATGATAAAAGAGATGAAGGATTAAGCTCGAATAGTGAAGAAATTGCTTTTTATGAAGCTCTTGCTGACAATAAAAGCATCGCGGAAATCCTGGTGATGAAACATTAAGGCTCATGGCAGCCGAGCTTGTCAAGATAATTCGGCAAAGTGCAGGCGTTGACTGAACTCTCCGGAAGAATATCCAGGCAAAAATAAGGGTCAATGTAAAACGATTATTGAAAAAGTACGGATATCCTTCAGATCATTAAGTGAAGACGATTTCTGAGAAAGAACAAAAACTTCTGGCTACGACTTGCTCCCAAAAGTGCGATAAGTGCAGAGTGAAATTTGAAAAATAGCAGTATTGATATACTGTTATAAATTTTAAACAGAATCAAAACTTTTTAAGTGGACTCGGCGGGATTCGAACCCGCGGCCTTTACGTTGCGAACGTAACGATCTTCCCCTGATCTACGAGCCCTTTTGGAGAAAGGAGAATATAGAAGATGGTTTTTCCGGACACATTGTCCGGGTTTTTTCTCCTCTTAAATACGATAGACATCCACAACCTGGACGTTTTCAACGCCGGAAACTTTTGCAAAGGCTTCTTCTGCAGGCTCAGTTCCGCCTTCTTCATCATTAACTATTAATGTTACAATCAGAGCACTCAAACCAAAAGCGATAGGCTCTTCAACAATATCTCCGTGAAGGTCTGCTCCTGCTGGAATTACGCTCTTTATTTTCTCTTTCAGCTCTCCAAGGTCAGTATCAACGCTTTCTGGCATAATTTTAATCTTTGCTGCAACGTCACCCATTCTTATTCCTCTACTTTTATCTGATCTTTTTGACCGAGTTTTATTTCATTTACATTTTTGGCATAAATCTGGTTCGGTATTATTGCCGAATCAGGGTGCCTTGTATCCGCACTTGGGACAGGTGTATACATTACCCTGCTGCCTGCAGCTTCCACATCTTCCTATTTCTGATCCGCACTGCGGGCAGGGGAACTTTACATAACCCTTTTCCACGAGGCGAATTCCGCATGAAGTACAGTATTCAACTTTTTGTGCTGACATTTTTTTTCTCCTTAATGGTTACTTCAAATTAATAGTTACTTCAAATAGTGAATTTTGTAACGAATTACCGGCGAATCAGGCGCCTTCCTTAAGCATCAAGCTTCTGCTTTTCCTGGCACCTTTGTTAACGTTAGCAGATTTAATGAACTGAATTTAATTAATGCTTTTGGACATGCTATGCTTCTTCTGCCCTAGTCATATACGATATACGATTTAAATATTCCCCTTTACCACAGTACCGAGTACAGACTTTCCATACACGGCCTGAATTACCCTATCCGAAGATTTTCCGTTTACAATCAGGCACTCCATTCGGTTTTTCAGAAGAAATTCCGGCAGGGCAAAATCAATACAGCTTTCACGACTTCCTCTATAGCTGGCAGCAGAAATTTCCCTGACTAATTTCCCATTTCTGAATATACCGTCCACATCCGTGGACTTTATTAAGGTTGCCCCAATATGCTTTGCAACCCATGCCGCAATAGTATCCGAGGTCACATCCCAGCTATGAGGCAGAGGATCCTCTGTTCTTAAGAGCCTGTATGGAAAAAGAACAGATACACCCTGAGGCAGATTAGCTATCGAATCTATGCCCAGTGCGCGGCTTTTATCCTTAAGATAGCAAGCATACTGCTCCATACCCAGTATAGCCATCCAGTGAGCTGCATCCGCACTCAGCGAAAAGCTCTCATCTGTTTTCCTTACAGCATCAGCAAAAATGCCTCCTCCGGGTACTATTATAATGGAATTAGGAAGTCCCTCGGATGCACACGCTTCCTCTGGAATTTTCGGGCTTCCTGAGCCAAATTCCTTTACCAGCCTGTCTATAAGCTCGGGAGCCTCTTTGATAAGGCTTCCCCCTATTTTTATTACCACTCTCATAGTTTTTCCTTTAAGGCAACCGTTGACCCGAAACCGTTGCGCCGGTTTATCACGCCGATAGGGTTTGGGGATAAGGCTATCAGACTCTAACGGTTCTTGGGGTTTTCGGTCAAGCCTTTTTTGAAAAGGGTTGTGCCACAACCGTTGCGCCGGTTGATCACTCCAACCACGTTGTTGCTGGATTTTTCGCTCAAGCCTTTTTTGAAAAGGGTTGTTTTTAAAAAGGCTTGCAGGCAAGCAGCCTGGCAGCCGCATATGCCGGAAAGACTTTTGAGATCTCTTCTCCCCAGCGTCCGGACACCGAGATGCATTCGAAACCAAGCCTCTCTGCAGCTTCCTTTATAAGAAACTCCCCAAGGCCTGCAGCTGCGATTCTTTTAAGCCCGTTCTTTTCTGCAACTTCGGAAATCGCCTCAGCCAGGACAGAGATTTGTTTTTCCTTTACCTGGGCCGCAATTTCGTAGATATCGTCTTCCCGAATTTCGGAAAGGTCTGCACATACCAGCCTTGCAAGCCTGCGCATAGCATCGATTTTGCTCCTGCCTGCTCCGTCGGCGGTCTCGCATGTATACATGCTTTCATCAATTTTTCCGAGCAGAAGATAAGCGTCCGCAGTTGTAGCAAAGAGTTCGGAAGCTGTCCTGCACCAGCCCTTTTCAAGTTTTACTTTTTCGAGGAGTGCGGCAAGGTTTGTTCGGAGGGTGCCTGCATACACGAGTTCACTTCTGACCAGCCGCTCAAAGTCAGTAAGCCCGGCTCTATGTTCTCCTGACAGGATAGGGATAATATCGCTTGTTGTACTTCCCACATCCACAAAAATACAGTCTCCTATCTCTTCCCCTATCAACCTGGCTGAAGCCGCCCAGTTGGCAGCAGCAAGGTCCCTTATATCGTCAGCTTTACTCTGGAACCTTCCCACACTGTTTATATAAGACACATTTGAGAGTCCAAAGGCAGAATCAACACATGACTTTATAAAGCGGATGCCCTGTTCCTTGTCCTCAAAGCAGTCCGCAAGTTCACCGGTCATAACAATAGCAACTTTTTCCGGTTGCAGCCGCTGTGCGATTTCCTTTAAAACTTCCGGAAGTCGTGTATTCTTCCAGAGGGGCAAATAGTGCAGTTCTACAATAGTTCCGTCCGAGGAGGCAAGTTTAGTATTTGCTCCTCCAATATCAAGCCCGATAACTTTAGAATTCATTTTTGAGCCCTTTATCATGTTTTTTCAATCTGTTCTCTATCTTTCAAGCTTCTGGCTTTTCAGTTTGTCTTCTACCTTTCAAGCTCTTCCGAAAAGCTCGCCCAACGCATCCTTTGAAAAGCGGTATTCTCCCTCAATATGTATAGAGTCCGGAAGTTCTCCAAACTTATTTTTCAAAAGCAGGTCTCCAATTTCTTCTCGCATAACGCGGCTAATGCCGAAAAGCGAGGCTGTAGGCCTGGGATTTACATCCACTACATACGGAAGGTCAGCAAGTATGATGTCTACACCCACATATCCGAAACAGTCCAGACATTTGACTGTGGAGATTGCGGTTTCATAGAGTTCATCTCGCCTTGGAGTCTGGTAAGGAGTAAGGCTTCCGTTGTATTTTATGCCGGAAACTCCTGTTTTCTCATTTTCTTTGGTTTTAACCTCTTTCTCGCCAAACTCTATAAACTGACGGTTTACAGTGAGAGGAAGCGGTTTTTTTCCTGCGATAAGGCTTACGCTCAGAGTTTTTCCTTCAACATACTCGCTTGCAATAAATTCTTCGTTGTTCTCAAACTCTGTGACGAGGTATGTTGTCTCTGCACCGCAGCCGAATCTGGGCTTTGTAACATACTTTTTGCCTTCTTCAGCCTTTTTTGCAATCTCAGGGGCTTTAATTCCGGCTTTCGTCAGAATTTCCGTGCACATCAGCTTATCAGCACAGCAGGCTGCCGACTGAGGTGAACATCCCAGGTTTACGGTATTTTCTTCAAGGACTTTATTCAACTCGGGAAGCATGGAATCAGGTGCAATAATCAGTCCTGCATCACAGTCCTTTGCCTTTTTCTCAATTACCTGCATGAAATTTTCAGCTGTAGATTCAATGCACGTGCCTGCGCAGATTTTCGTACCTGCTGAAGGGTAGTATACCTCATGCCCAAGACGAGCAAAGCTTTCCGAGAGGGTTTTTAGCATGGCAGCTCCCTCCGGGATAAGGGACTTTTCAATGTCCGTGCCGACAGCAAATTCTGCAATCAGGATTTTCATCGGAAAGGAAAAACTCGGGAACTTATTTATTACTTTTTGTTCCAGCCTTTTCAAAAAACTGCTTGGAATGCAACCGTTGAGCCTTTTGATCACGCCGTCATGACGTTTTAGATTTAGCAGTGGTTTTCGCTCAAGCCTTTTTTGAAAAGGCTTGTGATCACGCCAATAGGGTTTGGGGATAAGGGTCTCAATCCAAATGTTATAGGGTTTTTCGCTCAAGCCTTTTTTGAAAAGGCTTGCTAAAAATGAAATTGCATATGTAAAAGTTTATATAAATTATACAGTTTATACCCTAAAGTTAAACATTGAAAAACATAAAGGTGCCTGGTACTATTAACAGCATAAACCCAAATACTCAGTCGATCTTTGAAAACCCGTTTGTCAAAACCCTTGCAATTGCGGTTTTCATGGGCATATTCCTGGTTGATATGGGGCTTGGGCTCTTTGAGGTTTTTTCCACAAAAGAAAGTCCATTGCCCTCCGCAGTTGTGCTTTTGATCTTTGCGGTAGTGTTTATTGCAGGCATGGTTTTTTATGAAAAACGTGGGCTGGATACCCCAAGTTCCCTTGTCGGTGGAGCTCTTGCAGGCTTTGGCTTTTCCTTTGTGTTTGTGTCGCTTGTAGGCGGCGTACAGTTTGCACTGGAAGGAGGAATTTCAGCCATCGGGTGGGATCAGGTGATTTCAGCAGTTGCGGCTTCCATGATTGCAAGCGTAGTAATGCTCAAAACACTTTTCGATAAACTTCAAAACCACTTTTACTGATTTTTCTTTTTCTTCGCTTTCTTGAGTGATGTGTATCCTTAAACGCACGAAAACTATTTATAGAATTACAAACAATCACAGATCAGGACGAGCGAAACCGTTGTACTTACTTGATGGGGTTCGACTAATGAAAATATTCAATAAAGACAAGAATACGGATTCTAAAGAAGATGCCCAGTCTGGGGCTGAAAATTCTGAAGCCCAAAATTCTGGTTCTTCGGCGGAAGAAATTAATGAAGCACGGGAAAACCCCGAGGAGGCTTCTGCCAGTTCGGAAGCTGAGAAAAGTCCTGAAGTCAGGTGCCAGGAAGAGAAACAGATTCTCATGGATAAGTATTACCGGCTTGCAGCAGACTTTGACAATTTCAGAAAACGGACCGCCCGCCAGATGGAGGAAAACCGGAAAGCTGCTCTCGAGCAGGTACTTCTTGACTTTCTTGAAGTAACCGACAATTTTGATCGTGCCCTTAAATCTGCAAAAACCGCAGAGGACATGAGCTCGATCGTCGGTGGAATAGAGCAGCTTTCAAGGCAGTTTTTCTCAATCCTCGAAAAATACGGGGTTGAGAAGATTGAGAGTGAAAAATCCAGTGAATTTGACCCTCACAGGCATGAAGCAATTCAACATATCGAGACCTCTGAAGTCCCGGACAATACTATAGTAGAGGTTTACAAAACTGGATATGCTCTTAACTCTAAAGTTATCAGGCCTGCTATGGTCTCAGTGGCCAGAAACCCTGATGAGGCCGAGAAATAAAGGAGAATAATCTTACTCCTGAATTCAGGCATACTTACTCTCTAATTAAACTGAACATTAAGCTGAACATGATTAAACTGAACATTAAGCTGAACATGATTAAACTGAACAGCTTTACTATAACTTTACCAGATAACTTAATTAATAATTTAACTTAATGATTCGTCTAAATATTTTGTAACGTTATGAGTGAATGAAAACTTTAATTGAATAATTTAATCAGGTAATCTAGTGAGGATAAAACATGGCAAAAATACTGGGTATTGACCTTGGTACTACGAACTCATGCATGGCAGTAATGGAAGGCGGGGAAGCTGTCGTGATCCCAAATGCCGAAGGCGCCAGGACAACTCCGTCAGTGGTCGGATTTTCCAAAAAAGGAGAGAAACTTGTAGGCCAGGTTGCAAAGAGGCAGGCCATTTCAAATCCTGAAAATACTGTTTATTCCATTAAAAGGCATATGGGAGATGCCAATTACAAGGTGACTCTTCAGGGAACACAGTATAAGCCGCAGGAAATTTCCGCAATGATTCTTCAGAAGCTCAAAACCGATGCAGAAGCTTATCTTGGAGAAACTATCAAACAGGCTGTTATTACGGTTCCTGCTTATTTCAATGACGCCCAGAGACAGGCTACAAAGGACGCAGGGGCAATTGCAGGCCTTGATGTCCTGAGAATTATCAATGAGCCAACTTCCGCATCCCTGGCTTATGGTCTCGATAAGGGAGATATAGATCAAACAATTCTTGTCTACGAC
Organism: Methanobacteriota archaeon; assembly: GCA_023399215.1. Taxonomy (GTDB): domain Archaea; phylum Halobacteriota; class Methanosarcinia; order Methanosarcinales; family Methanosarcinaceae; genus Methanosarcina. Next base: position 117,925 of record JAEWQJ010000049.1, on the reverse strand, counting down.
CTGGGAGGCGGAACCTTTGATGTATCTATTCTCGAACTTGGAGGCGGAGTCTTTGAGGTGAAATCCACAAGTGGTGACACTCACCTTGGAGGAGACGACTTCGACCAGCGTATAGTTAACTACTTACTTGCTGAGTTCAGGAAAAACGAGGGAATTGACCTCTCTAAAGACAAAGCTGTACTCCAGCGTTTAACCGATGCTGCGGAAAAAGCCAAGATCGAGCTGTCCGGAGTTGCAAGTACAAATGTCAACCTTCCCTTCCTGACAGTTGGTGCGGATGGAGAACCAAAGCACCTTGATGTCGATCTGACAAGGGCTCAGTTCCAGAAGATGACCGAGGACCTCCTTGAAAAGACCCTTGTATCTATGCGTCAGGCTCTCAGCGATGCAAAGCTCACTCCAAGTGATCTCGATAAAGTGATTCTTGTAGGAGGTTCCACAAGGATGCCTGCAGTAGTCGAGCTTGTGGAAAACTTTACAGGCAAGAAACCCTACAAGAACATCAACCCTGATGAGGCCGTTGCAATCGGGGCAGCTATCCAGGCAGGTGTGCTCGGAGGCGAAGTCAAAGACGTCCTGCTGCTTGATGTTACTCCTCTGACTCTCGGAATCGAAACTCTTGGAGGTATAGCAACCCCACTTATCCCGAGAAACACGACAATTCCTACCAAGAAAAGTCAGGTTTTCTCAACTGCTGCTGATAACCAGCCTTCAGTAGAGATTCATGTCCTTCAGGGAGAAAGAGGAGTTGCTTCCGAAAACAAGACTCTCGGCCGCTTTACTCTGGACGGTATACCACCAGCTCCAAGAGGCATCCCGCAGATTGAAGTTACCTTTGATATTGACGCAAACGGGATCCTGCATGTAGGTGCAAAAGACCTTGGAACCGGCAAGGAACAGTCTATTTCCATCCAAAAGCCGGGTGGACTCTCGGATGACGAAATCGATCGCATGGTCAAAGACGCAGAATTGCATGCCGAAGAAGACAAAAAGCGCAAAGAAGATGTCGAGACCAGGAACAATGCCGAAGCTCTGATCAATGCTGCGGAAAAGACCCTGAAGGAAGCCGGAGATGTGGCAACCGAAGACCAGAAGTCAAAGGTAACTGCCGCAGTCGACGACCTTAAGACAGCTCTTGAAGGTAAGGACAGCGAAGCCATTAAGTCAAAAACCGAAGCTCTTCAGGAAGCAGTATACCCAATTTCTACTGCAATGTACCAGAAAGCTCAGCAGGCTCAGCAGGCTGAAGGCGGAGCAGCAGAAAGCCATGATGCGAAAGGTCCTGATGAGACAGTCGTTGATGCCGATTATGAGGTAGTTGACGACGAAAAACGTAAATAAATAAAACAAACCCAAGTAATGAAACAGGCCTGGAGATTCTCAGGCCTTACCGGAAACCTGGCTTACAGGCTCCGGAACTTTATCTTTTTTAAAATAACAGGGAATCCTGATGGCCACAACACGTGATTATTACGATATTCTCGGATTATCCAAAGATGCCTCACCCGAGGATATAAAGAAAACCTATCGAAAACTTGCGCTAAAGTATCATCCTGACAGGAATAAAGAACCCGGAGCTGAGGATAAGTTCAAGGAGATCTCTGAGGCTTATGCCGTTCTTTCAGATGATGAGAAACGCGCTCAATACGACCGTTTCGGACATGCCGGAATAAACGGGCAATACAGCGCAGAAGATATCTTCCGTGGTGCGGATTTTGGCGGTTTCGGAGATATATTCGAAATGTTTTTTGGCGGCGGGGGAAGCAGACGAGGTAATATGGGGCCAAGGAGAGGTTCTGATCTCCAGTATGACCTTTACATTACCTTTGAGGAAGCAGCCTTTGGAGTCCGTAAAGATATCGATATCCCTAGAACGGAAAGATGTTCTAAATGTTCCGGAACCGGAGCCAAACCTGGAACAAGCCCGAAGCGCTGTCCAACATGTGGCGGTACAGGTCAAATCCACACGACTCGCTCTGGACTGGGTATGCAGTTTATAAGCACTTCTACCTGCAGTACCTGCCACGGCAAGGGTCAGATTATTGAGTCTCCCTGCCCGGTATGTAGTGGTACAGGCAGAGTTCGAAACAAGAGGAAGATAACAGTAAACGTACCTGCTGGAGCCGATTCAGGCATGAGCCTTAGACTCAGTGGAGAAGGAGATTCGGGAGAGCCAGGGGCTCCGTCCGGAGATCTCTATGTCGTGCTTCATGTGATGGAACACCCCCACTTTAAGAGAGTCGATTACGATGTAATTTCCGAGCTTCCTATCTCTTTTGTCCAGGCTGCGCTCGGCACGGATGTAATGGTCGATACCCTTCACGGGAAAGTCAAGATGAATATCCCTGCAGGAACCCAGACCCATTCTGTATTCAGGCTTAAAGATAAAGGAATTCAGCACCTTCACGGGAGTAGAAAAGGCGATCAGCTTGTCAGGGTCGTAATCAAGACTCCAATAAAACTTACTCAAGAACAAAAAGAGCTACTCCGCCAGTTTGAAGCCCTTGGCAGCGGCAAAACCCCGAATGAAGATGAAAAGGGCAGAAATGAGAAATCCACAGAAAAATCCCGAAAAAGTAAAGGTTTTTTTGAGAAAGTAAAGGATGCCTTTGAAGGATGAAGTACTTCTGCCTTCCAGAAAGGTATACCTTTCTGCCGACGGAGCTTTTTGCTTCATAGATGACCTCATGGACATCCTCAGACCAGCTTGAATTCGGGCACGTCCTGCCCTACTGGGCTCCGTTCTACCATTCGTTTCGGCTTTATGTAATCACAAATTAAGAACAGTGAGTTTCATTACGACCTTTAGAACCTGGAGGTTAACTCTTTGAAAAAGGTTGCTTGATTCTCGCTAATCTTAATCTGTTAATTATATGTTTGGAAGTATAATTAAATAATTAGAATTAATAGAGAAAATTAGATAATTATAATCAATAACGAAAGAACGTTGGAAAGTTGACGGATTTCATCCCATCTGTTAATTTTCAGTTCTCACCGGAAGCTGTTGAGGAAGGGGATTTCATGCCTTAGAGTTAAGTCTATTCCCTTCTTTCTTTCCTGGGACCTTTTCATTTTCTACCTTATTTCTTTACTTTATCTTATTTCCTGATGACTCATTTACTTTGGTATTTGTTTCTTGATGTAAAAATTTGAAAACATTTATATAATTGTTCAATTTTATAATTTTAACCGCGGTTATATTCCAGTTGTATTTACAAAAGCCTGAATCTTATAAGCTCTGTTTGCAAAAAATTTAACTTTTAGAGATGGTCAACACGGTGATTAATTTTATCACAAACAGTTTATCGGGCCGCGTTTCACAGTTTTGTTTTATCTATGTGCTCTTAACTTTTTATATTTATTTAACTTTTCTATCTTACTTATCTCATGCCTATTGCTTTTTGTCCGCCAGGTTCCATATTTTAAGGTTCTTTAAAAACAGTTTTTCTGAAGGTGTGCTATGAAGTTTATAATTATCGGCGCAGGGGAAGTAGGTTATCACATCGCAAAGGCTCTTTCTCCCAAAAACGATGTAATAATTATTGAAAATGATGAAGAAGCAGCAAAACGGGCAGATGAACTTGATGTCCTTGTTATCAAAGGAAATGGAGCAAATGCTGAGATCCTATCAAATATTCTTCAGGATACTGATTTGCTTGTAGCTGTGACCGGCATAGATGAGGTTAACATTGTAGCCTGCATGACCGCTAAGCTGATTTCCCGGGGAAAACCCGGATGGAAGGAAACTAAAACTATTGCCAGAGTCAGCAGCCCGGATTATATTGATTCGCCTGTAACTTCAAGGGCTCAGGCCGGAGTCGATATAATGATCTGTCCTGAACTTTCACTTGCTTCTGAAGTTGCTGAGATCCTGTCAAGTCCATCTGCGATAAGTGCCGAAATGTTTGCCGATGGAAAAGTCAGGATGACTGAGTATGCAATAAGTCCCGAAAGCAAGCTCGTGGGAAAGCAGATTCAGGACCTCAAGCTTGCTAACTGCTGCATTGTTAGTGCGATTTTTCGAGAGCACGAAATAATTATTCCTCATGGAAACGATCTGATCAAGGCAAACGACCACATGGTAGTTGTGGGTAAACCTGAAGCTATGGAAGGGATAGGCAGTACTTTAGGGAACAAGGTACCCCACAAAAATAGAATTCTTCTCATAGGCTGTGGCATTGTAGGATTTTATCTCGCCAAACTGATAGATAAAGAAGAAAATGCCGACCTTAAAATTATCGAGCACAGTAAAAGCCGCTGCATAGAAGTGGCAGAGATGCTGGAAAATGCCCTTATTTTAAACGGGGACGGCACTGACATCAGTCTACTCAAGGAAGAAGGCATTGAGAATATGGATGTTGTTATCTCGGTTACGGACAGCGATGAGAAAAATCTCCTGTGTGCTCTTCTTGGAAAGCAACTGGGTGCAAAGAAAGTGATTGCCAGGGCTGACCGCTCGGACTACCTCCCCCTCTTTGAAATGGTCGGCATAGACCTGGCAGTCAGTCCCAGGGAAGCTACTGTAAACGAGGTACTTAAGCTTACAATGGGCAGAGGAATACAAACCCTGACGACCATTGAAGGCGAAAAGGCAGAAATCATAGAGTATACGGCTTCCAAGAGCTCAAAAATTGTCGGAAAACCATTAAACAAGGTAAAATTCCCAAGGGGAGCTCTCATCAATATGGTAGTTCGAGGAAAAGACACTATAGTCCCTAGAGGGGATTTCGTCATTCAAAATCAGGATAGAGTTGTTATCTTTTCCATGGCTTCTGCGATGTCAAAAATAGAAAAATTTTTTAGATAATCTCTGGGAGGAAGGTAGTTTCTTATAGATAACAGGGCAGGCTTTAATGCGCTAGGAAAAATTCTTTTTCTTCTGGCATTTACAATGCTTGTTCTCCTTTTAGCAGTCTTTTACTACCGGGAACCTCTTGTACCCTTTATTGTTTCCTTTTTCATAACACTCATTTCTGGCTTGCTTCTCATGCGATTTAAAGGCCGCGAGGATTGGCAGCAAAGAAGCGCTTGCCATTGTGGCTTTGAGCTGGCTTGCAGCAGCTATTTTCGGGGCTATTCCTTTTCTTTTTGAAGGAGTTTCTTTTATTGATGCAGTTTTTGAGGCAATGTCGGGTTTTACTTCTACGGGTGCTTCAATTCTTATGAATATAGAGAGCTATTCAAGAGGGTTCTTTTCTGGCGGTCTTTTATTTTGAATCAATCTCGCCACTGGGCAAAATAATTCTTATCAGTAATATGTGGGTAGGCAGGCTAGAGGTTTATACCGTGCTTGTACTCTTTACAAGGGAACTCTGGCACTCCTGACGAGAATTGTAAAACACAAAAAGGAGTATTAAAAAATAAGTATTAAAAAAAGGAGTGTTAAAAAAAGGAATATTAAAAAAGGAGTATTAAAAAAGAAGTATTAAAAAAGAAGTATTAAAAAAGATTATTGAAAAAAGGATTATTGAAAAAAGGATTATTGAAAAAAGGAGTGTTAAAAAAAAGAAGTATTAAAAAAAGAGTGTTAAAAAGAAGTATTAAAAAAAAGATTCTTGAAAAAAGGAGTATTAAAAAAGGAATATTAAAAAAGGAGTATTACAATGCAGAAAAAATATCTTCTCTGGGATTTTGACAATACTCTGGCATATAGGGATGGGATGTGGGGGCAAACTATATACGACCTATTACAGGAATACGGATACAGCAGCATAAGACTTGAGGATATTCATTCACTTCTTACCAGTGGATTTCCCTGGCACACTCCTGAAATATCTCACGAAGAGTTTTTTGGAGGAATCCAATGGTGGGATTACATGACACTGCACTTTTCTAAAATAATACATCAACTTGGGATTAATGAAACATTATCATCCGAAATTGCAGGTCAAATAAAAATAAAATACTTAGATACTACAAAATGGCATCTTTATGATGATACAGTTCCCTGTTTAAAAAGAGCGATAAGTAAAGATTATAAAAATATAATAGTTTCAAACCATGTACCTGAATTATCCAGTCTGGTTAGAGATTTAGGAATAAGTAATTACTTTATTCAAGTATATTCGTCAGCACATTTAGGGTATGAAAAGCCAAATATCCAGATGTACAGGAGAGTGCTTGACAAACTCGAAGATACCAGTGAAGTAACAATGATTGGTGATAGTTACATTGCAGATGTCGAAGGGGCAATAAATGCAGGAATTAAAGCAATACTGGTAAGAAAAGAGAACACCCACAATTATCAAAACTACTGTAAAAATTTAGATGATATCTATGATATCTTGCTATAGGGGAATGCAAAACCTTAAACAAACGTCTGAATATCATTCTTTGAACAGTAGTGTTTTACACTAATAATAAACCGCAACGGTGCTCTCTTACTTTTTCCAATAGCTTTCGTTTTTTCAATTGTTTTAATTTATCAGGTTGTCGTCCAGAATCTTGATTCGCACTTGGTGTAAAAAATCAAGCACATTCAGCGTTGTTACCTGTTTAATGTTTTATACACATGTTCAGTGTTTTATACAGTAGGGGTTTAATGCTATTGATTTTTCAATTCAACCACATAAGTTCTATATCCACATAAGTTCTCTATTTACACGCAAGCTTGTATCATGTGGGGATCAAGCTTGTTCATGTGGGGGTGAAATTATGAGAAAAGAACTGATAATTCTGTTAGTATTGTTAAGTGTATCTTTTGCAATAGGATGCGCTGGTCAGAAAGGTGAAGCTCCAAATGCAACGGCGACTCCAGCAACTTCAGTAACTCCAGGTACAGCAGGGCCTGAAGTTATAACTGTTTCTGCGGCTGCCAGCCTTACAGAAGCTTTTACAAATATTAAATCTCAGTTTGAGAAGGAAAACCCCGGAACAAGTGTAAACCTTAATTTTGCAAGTTCGGGGAACTTGCGTAAGCAGATTGAAGGAGGGGCACCAGTTGACGTTTTTGCTTCAGCTGATGAGGCTCAAATGAATATGCTTGCCAATGAATCACTTATCGTAAACAATTCAAGAAAGGACTTTGCTCAAAATTCACTTGTGCTTATTGTCCCTGAAAATAGTGCTCTTAATATCACTGGAGTAAAAGATCTGGCTGATCCTAAAGTTAAGGGAATCGGCGTTGGAAATCCTGATACAGTCCCTGTTGGAAATTATACACGTACAGCATTGACTGAAGCGGGTTTGTGGAGTCAGCTAGAAAATAAGATGGTATTTGCCGAAGACGTCAAACAGGTACTCACATACGTGGAAAGAGGAGAAGTTGACGCAGGGTTCGTATACACAAGCGACACAAAAACTGCAGAACCAGGAACTATCAAAATTGTTACAACTGTGCCTGTTAGTATTTCTGTTAAGTATCCGATAGCTGTGATTTCTTATTCCGAGCATAAAGAAAAATCTCAGAAGTTCATTGATTTCGTAACCGGAAAAGAAGGACAGGATATACTGAAAAATTATGGTTTTGTTTCCCAATCTTGAGAAAAGATGGACTTACTATTGGAATTACGCAGTTGATACTCGGTTGAACGACTGGAATTATGCAGTTGATACTTGGTTGAACGACTGGAATTATGCAGTTGATACTTGGTTGAACTATTGGAATTATGCAGTTGATTTACGCAGTTGATACTCGGTTGAACTATCGGAATTATGCAGTTGATATCCAGTTGACGCTCAAAATCAAATACAATAGATAATGTTTAAGCTCTCTGTCAGGCAGTTGAAGGCTTAATATTATTGATTTTTCAAAACTACGATTAATTTTTCAATTCAACTGCGTAAATCCTATAATAAAAACTATTGGAAGCCAGTTGGAAGCCAGCTTCATCTGCAAACTTATTTCTTTTGATGGTTTTATTTAGTATATTTCTAGCAATAGGATGCACGAGTAAAGGCGAGACATATTACGTTAGAATTGAGAATTCTCAATTTTATCCAAATTCAATCACAATATCTTCCGGTGATACTGTAAGATGGACAAATCTCGATCCAACTAATTACACGGTCGTAGGAACTGGTTTCTCATCCGGTAATATAACAAGTCAGGATTCGTACGATCATACATTCACGAAGGCAGGGATTTATAATTATTACTGCTCTATTGAGCCTTCCATGAAAGGTGTTATCATAGTAAAATAAAATATATCTTAAACATTCAGAACCTTAAGCTATTCTTCTATAGAAAGAATGCTCTTTAGAATACCGCCCGTTTAAGTTTTCTTTTCCAAAGAATACTTAAGTAAGCAGGTTAAACTATCTAGAATCAAGCTTTTTTTCGAGGAAACCTTATGAAAGCAATAGTGATAGGAGCAGGCGAGGTTGGATATCATATTGCAAAGTTTCTTTCCGCCACACACGACGTAGTTGTTGTCGAAAAAGACGAAGACGTTGCACGAAAGGCCGATGAACTCGATGTCCAGGTTCTTGAAGGAAATGGTGCAAATGCTGATATTCTCGCCAGTATCATTCACGATGCGGACATTTTAGTAGCTGTCACAGGAATCGATGAAGTCAACATCGTTGCCTGTATGACTGCAAAACTGATCATAAGATCCCATCCCGGATGGAAAGAAACAAAGACAATTGCAAGGGTTAGCAACCCTGATTATATCGATGTGCCTGTAACTTCAAGATCTCAGGTTGGAGTCGATATAATGATCTGTCCTGAACTTGCGCTCGCCTCGGAGGTTGCCGAGGTCCTTTCGAGTCCTTCAGCTATAGATGCGGAGGTCTTTGCTGGAGGAAAAGTTCAGATGATGGAATTTGCCATCCGTCCTGAAAACAAACTTGTAGGAAAGCAGATTCAGGACCTCAAGCTTGATGAGTGCTGCATTGTAAGTGCAATCTTTCGGAAGCAGGAAATCGTTATTCCCCATGGGGACGATGTCATTAACGCAAACGACCATATGGTAGTTGTAGGTAAGCCCAGAGCTCTGGAAGAACTTGGTCGCATTTTCGGAAACATGGAGCCTCACAGAAATAGAATTCTCCTTATAGGCTGCGGTATTGTGGGATTTTATCTTGCCCAATTAATAGACAAAGACGAGAATGCCGACCTTAAAATTATCGAGTACAATAAAAGTCGCTGCATAGAAGTGGCAGAGATGCTGGAAAATGCCCTTATTTTAAACGGGGATGGCACTGATGTCAACCTTCTGAGGGAAGAGAATATCGAAGACATGGATGTAGTGCTTGCAGTTACGAACAACGACGAAAAAAATCTTCTGTGCTCGCTTCTGGCAAAACAAATGGGGGCAAGGAAAGTGATCGCAAGAGCTGACCGCCCTGACTATGTGCCTCTTTTTGAAATGATTGGAATTGATATGGCAGTCAGTCCTAGGGAAGCAACCGTAAATGAAGTCCTTAAACTTACAATGGGAACAGGTATCGAAAAGCTTACCATGCTGGAAGGTGAAAAGGCAGAAATTATCGAGTACACTACTTCAAGGTACTCAAAAATCATAGGAAAATCCCTCGAAAAGGTCAAATTCCCTAAAGATGCAATCGTTACCACTATTGTTCATAATGATGACATCATCATACCTAGAGGAGATTCCGTAATTCGGGAAGGAGATAGGGTAATAGTTTTTGCGCTTTCTTCCGCGGTTTCGGCAGTGGAGAAATTTTTTAAGTAAAATTATATATAAAAAATTAAAAAAAGTCTATTAGTTTTAAAATCGAGGATCCATATGAATTTTAGAGTTGTCTTATATGCACTTGGTGGTGTGCTCCGGCTCCTGGGCCTGATCATGGTAGTCCCTCTCGGAGTTGCATATTATTACGGAGAGAGTTTAACTCCTTTTCTGGTCTCGATTCTAATAACCACCCTTACAGGTTTTCTCCTGCTCACCTATAAGACTGAAGAAGAATGGATGCGCAAAGAGGGCTTTGCAATCGTTGCCCTGAGCTGGCTTGCAGCTGCTGTTTTCGGTGCAATTCCTTTCATGCTGGATGGGATTTCTCCCTTAAACGCTATCTTTGAATCCATGTCCGGATTTACTACTACAGGTTCAACAATTCTTACTGATATAGAAAGCCATCCAAAAGGCATCCTTTTCTGGAGAGGAATGATCCAGTGGCTCGGGGGCATGGGTATTATTGTGCTTTTCATCGCTATCCTCCCCAAACTCGGAGTTGCAGGCCGCCAGCTTTTTCGGGCCGAAGCGCCTGGGCCTACTGAGGACAAATTAAAGCCAAGAATAAAGGAGACTGCAAGAATTCTCTGGGTAGTCTACTTTGCAATTTCCATTCTTCAGGTTATTGTCCTCATGCTTGCAGGAGTCTCCCTTTATGATTCTGTGAATCATACTTTTACTACAATGGCATGTGGAGGTTTTTCCAATTATGCTCTGAGCGTTGAAGCTTTTCACAGCCCTCTTATTGAGTTCATAATAACCTTTTTCATGTTCATTGCCGGTGCAAACTTTGCGCTTCACTATCGGGCAATTTACATAGACAAAAAGTTTCTTTTTAAAGACGATGAATTCCGTTTCTATACAGGCCTGATCCTTTCAGCAACCGCGCTTCTTTCTATTCTGCTCTGGCGGGATATGGGCACAGGACTTTTCAACTCCTTCAGATTTGCCATTTTTCAGATAGTTTCTATCATAACAACTACAGGATTTGCTACAACAGATTTTAATCTCTGGTCCGATTCTGCAAAAATGGTACTTATACTGGTGATGTTTATAGGAGGCTGCGCCGGTTCTACGGGTGGAGGCATGAAGGTTGTGCGTATCCTTATCCTTCTAAGGTACAGTCGAGCGGAGTTATTCAAGGCTATTCATCCGAGAGCCATAAAAGCCGTTAAATTTAACAATAAAAATGTGCCCGATGAGATTGTCAATTCGATTGTTTCATTTGTTGTTATATATCTGCTTGTCTTTCTCTTAAGCACCCTTATTCTCTCGGTTCTGGGCATGGACATTATAAGTTCATTTACTGCATCCATAGCTACGCTTGGTAATATAGGGCCAGGTCTGAATGTCGTAGGCCCAATGAGCAGTTTTGACACTGTTCCCGCTCTGGGTAAACTGGTCCTGATTGCAAATATGTGGATCGGCAGGCTTGAAGTTTATACTGTAATTTTACTCTTTACGCCTGAGTTCTGGAGCAAGTAATTGCCAGATTCCAGCCACCCAATTTCCGTTACCCGAGTTCCGTCACCCGAGTTCCGTCACCCGAGTCCCGTCTCGGGAGGACGGTGCCGTTTCGCTCACTTCGTTCGCTCAAGCGGAGTAATCTTTGGAGAAAGGTTATATTTTCAACGCTCTCAGAAAAGTTTGCTAACTTTATCCCCAAACCCTATATGCGTGATCAACCGGCGCAACGGTTGCAGCACAACCCTTTTGAAAAAAGGCTTGACCGAAAACCCCAAGAACCGTTTGAGTCTGATAACTTTATCCCCAAACCCTATATGCGTGATAAACCGGCGCAACGGTTTCGGGTCAACGGTTTCGGGTCAACGGTTGCGGCTTTACGATTGTTTTTGGATGACTTGAAATGAGACAATTTCCTGTAAGGTAACTAAAAAAAGAAGTCTAATAAATGGAAGAAGATGCCTGGGCTTCCAGGCGTTGCATCTTACTCATTGTATTTACTTACGTTACGTCTTATTCTTTGCCACTTCTTTTGCGGCATCTTTGAAAAGTACTCGAAGGTCCCAGAGGAGTTTTTTATTGGCTTTAAAGAGGGCCTGTACCAGGTCAAGAAGGCTCATTCTCTCAAATTTTACATCTTTCAGGGAATAAGCAAGCGAATTCAGGTCCTCGTCACTTAGATTGATAAAGCAATTCTTTACGATGAGGCTCATGTCTATGTCGTGCCCCAGGGTTGCTCTCCATGGTTTCTCATAAACTTCTTCGAGTTTTTCGAAGGAGACATCTCCTGCGGATATAGCTGCATATGCAGCTTCTCCTGCCATCTTTCCAGCATCCATTGCGTTAAGAATTCCACCGCCTGTGATAGGGTCAGATTGGCGGGCAGCGTCTCCGATTAGCATCAGCCCGTTAGTTGAAGTTTTCTCAATGCTACCAGAAACCGGAACTCCTCCAAAAACCATCTCCACTATCCTGGCATCGGGAAATTTCTTTTCCATAAACTTGTTAAGGTAGTCTACAGGCCTTGGCTTGTATTTTCCAGTCTTGTTCCCGAGAACTCCGATCCCTACATTGGCTTTTCCATTGCCTTTCGGAAAGACCCATATATAGCCGGCCGGTGCAATTTCATTACCTATGTAAAATTCGCAGTGGTGCTGATCTATGTTTGCTCCAGCTATCAGATATTGGGCACAGGTCTCTATATCTATCGGCTTTAAGGAAGTATCGATACCTGCCCATCTGCCCACCTTTGATTCGACCCCGTCAGCACCTATTACTATCTTGGCCCGCACATCATATTCTTTTCCAAGATGCATGAGCCTGGCTCCTCTGACAAAATCGTCCTCAATGATAAGACCAGTTGCTCTGGTTTTTACCATCACTTCCGCTCCGGCTTCAGCGGCCTGTTCTGCAAGAGCCCTGTCAAACACTTTTCTCTCAAGGACGTAACCTACTTCTCCACCAGCGATTTCTTCTGCCATCTCTACCTTTGTACCGTCTGGCGCGTAAATATGGGAAGCTGTAAGGTCAGAACAAATCCATTTCTTGTCAATTTCCACGTGTTTTTTGAGATTTTCTTTGCCCACGCCTTCGGCACAGCGTACAGGGTCACCAATCTCCTGGCGTTTCTCGATTAAAAGCACATTCAGCCCTTTTTCGGCTGCGGTTCTGGCGGCAATGGAACCTGCAGGACCGGCACCTATCACTAAAACATCATACATGTCCTTCATTTCATTACCTCAATTGCTCCTACAGGGCAGATGCGATCGCATATCCCGCACGTAATGCACGTACTTTCATCTACTTCGACCCAGGTCTCTACAAGTTCTAGTGCTCCCTTAGGGCAGACTCCCACACAGGCACCACAGTATCCACACTTATATCTATTTATCTTAAGGCTCACCAGCTCACCTGTACCTTTTAAAATTAATTTATAATGCTTAATCAGTAGACATCCTCTTTCTTGCAAATATTGTGACATGGACCGAAAAGCATGACAGTATAATACCACATTATTTCTACTGATTACTTCCATAGAGTCCTGAAAGTTTTTTTAATCATTATATTTTTAAACTTTTACTTTTTCGGTCAATAAATCTTTTTTCGACTTTCCGAGGTTCAGTTTTCATCTCTAAATTCTTCCTCGGAAAGATCCGATTAAATTAAGATTTACCCATTGTATGGTTACTCTTCCGAATATAGTTTTCACAATAATGTATTTGTCCAGTTAAAGTTATTGGCTCTATTGGACCATGTATTAGGTATAAAAATTTCTCTCAGTTTATTTTTTCTCTAATATAAATTTTTGTATTACGCCTCTCTAACTTATATTTTTTCATGTTAATAATATGTATCATGCTTTCCTTTTCAGGAGATCTCAAGCTGCTTCTCTTTCCTGAATGTCCAGGGTTTTCTTCTCAAACTCTATATTTTTCCGATATTGTTTTGAATACCTTGCTTCGACTCCCTCTCTGTGAAAATTGTTATAAGTGCAGAACGGAATTATCCTACCATCTGGGGTAGCATAGTGGATTCCGCATTGTTCAACTCTTTCCAGATCCAGGTTGTAGAGATCCTGAAAGTGCATGGCTCCAAGGAATATTGATTTTCGGTGGAATTGGGCAGCATGCTCTCTTGTACCATTTTTAAGAAAATTAGTTATCAGGGAGACTATCTTAAGATCCTTTGGGCTTTTGGCTTCATCGATGTAGCGCGGAATATGATAGAGAACTTTTGCAAGTTTCGTTATGTTAGAACCCTGCTCTTCAAATTCTGGAGTAACGCTCTCAAGGAACTCAAGGAACCCGTCCACGTCCACAAAATCAGTTATCGGAATTAGCTTCCCCTCGTTTTCAAAGATATAAGTGGCAGCTCCACAGTGAGGGTGAATTGTAAATTCGGGAAGCGGAACTTTTCGCACCGCGCTCACGAAGCGGATGATGGGGACTGCAGCAGATGCAGGATACCAGGCCGAACTGGGAATTTCTCCTTCGGTTTGTTCTTCCAGGAGTGATACTAGATCGGGAATTGTTATTCTCTGTTCTTTTCGCAGGGCCTGATCAATGCGGCCTGCGAACGCTACTGGCTGGAAGTTTACACCTCTCACTACGTCCTCATTTCTAGCCGCAAAGCGGACAATATCTCCAACCTGGTGATCATTAACACCTTTTATCAGGGTGGGCACGAGCACAACACTATTCAGATCTGCCTGCCTGCAGTTTTCAAGAGCTTTTTGTTTTACAGGAAGAGCATTAAATCCTCGGTTCTCTATGTATGGTTCCTTGGAGACTCCGTCAAAGGATAGATATACAGTATGGAGCCCTGCGGTCTTTAAAGCTTCACAGTATTCCTGGCTTTTTGCAAGCCTGACACCATTAGTTGCAATCTGAATCTGTGTAAACCCAAGTTCTTGAGCTGTTTCGATAATTTCCGGAAGGTCTTCCCGGACCGTAGGCTCTCCTCCAGCAAATTGGACGGCATAGCAGGGAACAGGTTCTTGATTTCGGAGATTCAGCATCATTTCTCTTATCTGTTCAAAGTCTGGCTCGTATATAAAGCCACTTGCCTTGGCATTAGCAAAGCACACCGGACAACTGAGATTACAACGATTGGTAACGTCAATGTTTGCAAGCAAAGTCCCGGTTTTGTGCCTGGAGCAAATTCCGCAGTCCCAGGGGCAGCCACCGGAAGACAGAGTCTCATTATTGGCTGAAACTCCACTGCCTACGTAGGAATAGCGCCTGAACCTGTCGTATAGTTTGCTGTCCGACCAGTAAACATCCGTGAAGGTCCCATGTTCTGGACAAGTTTTTTTCAGCATTATTTTGCCGTTTTCTTCAAAGATAGTGGAATCAAGAACTTTTTTGCATTCTGGACAAACAGACTTTATATGTTTCATTAATACACTCCCCTACATTTAGTACGGAGATGATTTGCTTTTTTTGAAAAGGTCTCCCTTCTCAGGTAACCTTTCACTATTCAATCCTATCAACACTTTTATATTTACTTTTTTATTATATTTTCTGCTAGAAGATCAATAAGAATATCCATTATATCCTGAAAATCCTCATCCTCAATTTCATTCCTTAAATGGATAAGGGAAATAACCGCATATGTGGTCTCAGCAAGAATCCTGGCATCTTTGTCTATCAGAAGACCTGCGGCTGCCCATTCTTCAAAAAAAGGTAGAATCATTTTTACGTTTTCTTGATGAATATTTTTAATTTTTTCTTCTGAAGACCGGGAAATCGTCAGATCAAGGTGCTCTTTTTCAATGTAAACTTTTTTCCAGACCGGATGGCTATTCGCAATATCCAGTACATAATGCAGATAAGCCTTTATCGCTTTATCAGGTTCCTTCCTGTATTTCAGGAAGGAATTTTCTAATAAGTTGTCCTTTAAGGCTTCTCGCTCTTCCGTATATATCTGTAGAAAAAGATCTTCTTTGCTGTTAAAAAATGAGTAAAAAGAACTTTTTGCAATTCCAAGGTCTCTGGTAAGATCTTCAATGCTTGTTTTCTTTATTCCGTATCTGGCAAAGCATTCTTTTCCTCTATCTGTGATTTTGTTTCTTATGATATCTCTTTCTTCAGATGTAAAAGATCTCACAGGCTCGCCTCTTCTGAAAATAGCCCATCCAGATTTTTGCTGATTCTGTATATCCTTACTTCACTATTCAAGATCTAAAATATTAATCTCAATGAATCATTGAGTTTTTTATTCATAGCATAATAGGCACATTACTTATTTAAAGTTACTGATTGATTAGTCAATCTTGAAATTGCAGACAAACATATGTGATTTTAGTCAGGAAGGCTGTTCCTAAATATGGACCAGTCCGACCCTTCCCCTGCTCATCTCAAGCCTGAATTTTTTGCTGATATACTCTTTCGCAGCTCCGCTTCCGTGTATAAGCAGTTCTACCAGATCTTCGGGCTCATCAATATCAGTACCCGCAAAAAAAGAATCATATACCTCAACACTCTGTCCTGTTTTTTCTGCAATCGAACAGTGCGTCAGAAAACTCGAACCATAGTACCTGACCCTGTAGCAGGAAGGGTTTTTGATAAATAGTGTATTTGTACCTCCACCTTTTCCCGGGACGATACAAACGTCTTCTTTTGTTGAAGTTATCCCTTTAACATGGTCTGGAGATAAAAGGGGAAGATCAGCCATAACAATAATAACCGGCTCCTCAGCCTGTTCAAGGTACCCGTTAAGGGCTTCATTCAGGTCATTTTTGTCCAGAAGCACGTTGGCTTTCGTCATATTCTCAAGCCCGTACATAGAAGGACTGAGAATATCGATTGTTCCCACTCCGGCTTCCTTAAGAGTATCTATCACCTGATTCAGCATCAGTTCCACAAACTCTTCTCTCTCTTCCCGAGTCAGGACAGGGGACAATCTGGATTTTGCACTGGATTTTTTATAGGGGATTACGGCTTTCATCTTGACTCCTGAATATCTAAGTTCGGAAATAAATATAAATGAATCTTAAACTTAACTTGCTAAAATTATATAATTAATTAAAACTCCTACGGCTTAGAAATAAACTCGTTTTGCAAAGGGAATTTTCTCCCGAGAAAAAACTCGGGAGTTAAATCTCTGCTACTTATCCTTTTTTCATAAAATAGAAAGGGGATTGACTTTATTAGAAAAATCTCGCTCTATTTTCCGGTACAGAGTATCCCTTTGCACAGGAATTCTTCCTGCTCCTTTTATCATCCACTCAAACTCGGCAGGAGATACATATTCTCCATTACTACCCCCTGATGCTGTGGAGATCAGGTCTTCCATAAGTGTACCCCCAAGATCGTTTGCTCCGCACTGTAAGGCTACCTGAGCAAGTTTTTTTCCTAATTTTACCCACGTGGCCTGAATATTTTTGACATAAGTATGTAAAATGACCCGGGAAATAGCTATGAGCTGAAGATCTTCAAGACCTGTGGTCGAGAATTTCCCGGATGCCATCATCTTTTCCCCTATAGGATTATTGTAAGGTAAAAATGCCATCGGAATAAGTTCTGTAATTCCACCTGTTTCTTTCTGGATGTCACGGATAATAAAAACATGGTCAAGGCGTTCTTCAAGAGTTTCAACATGTCCGTACATGATAGTTGAATTAGTAGAAATTCCTGCCTTATGTGCTGCAGTTATAGTATCAATCCATTGTTGGGTAGTGATTTTTCCAGGGCAGATAATTTTTCTTACTCTGTCAGAAAGAATTTCAGCCGAAGTTCCCGTTAGAGAATCAAGCCCACATTTTTTAAGCTTGCCCAGAGCTTCTTCAACCGACATACCTGAGAGACCTGCTGCGTAGTTTACCTCCATGGGAGACAGTGCATGAACGCACATATCAGGGAATTCGGTTTTTACTGACTCTATAATCTCAAGATATGATTCCATGTCAATTTCAGGGGTATATCCACCCTGGATGCATACCTCTACGGCTCCTGCTTTTCTCGCATCTTCCACTTGTTCCAGAATCTCGTCAATGCTCAGGATAAATCCTTTCTCTTGCCTGTAGGCACAGAACCCACAGTTTCCAACACATTTATTTGTGATATAGATATTCCTGTTCACTACATAACTAACAGTGTCGCCTACCGTACTGGCACGCAAATCATTGGCGAGTTCAAACAGCTCAAAAGGATTTCCTTCAAGCAGGAGGAGGGCATCCTCTTTAGTACATTTTCCCCTGTATGCCCTTTCAATTACGTCTTCTGGAGTTGTCGGTTTTTTCGTATACATCCGATCATCCTTTTTAAAATTCCATCATTTCCCTGAATGTTATTTAACTATCCAGCTTATTCTGAGGCTCCACACCCTGTAATCCTTCCAGGGTTCCTGGAAGCCAGCTCACGTACTCCTTTGTAAAGGGTTGTTCTCTCTTTTGGAACTCTTCCGGCTCCGTAGATCATCCATTCCAGTTCTTCAACAGAAATATTTTCTCCATTAGGGGCTCCTGCCAATCTGGAAATACTCTCTTCCATGAGTGTACCTCCGAGGTCGTTTGCACCGCAGTGAAGAGCAAACTGGGAAAGCTTTTTACCAAGTTTTACCCAGCTTGCCTGAATATTATTTACATGCCCGTGAAGAAGGATGCGTGAAATAGCATAGATTTTCAGGTCATCGAGGCCCGGAGTAGCGTACCTGCCCTCTCGAATCATTTTTTTCCCAATAGGATTATTATAAGGCATAAAAGGCAGAGGCACAAATTCGGTAATTCCGCCAGTCTCTTTCTGAATTTCCCTGATAGTCAGGATGTGTTCAATTCTTTCTTCAGGAGTTTCGACATGCCCGTACATCATTGTTGCAGTAGTAGGGATTCCTGCAGCATGTGCCTGTGTGACTACTTCAATCCATTCCGCAGTCTTGAGTTTTGAAGGGCAAATAATTTTCCTGACACGGTCAGAGAGAATTTCGGCTGCAGTTCCGGGCATTGTATCAAGCCCGCTTCGTTTCAGCTTTGAAAGGGCTTCACTTACCTTTATACCACTGACATGAGATGCATGGTATACTTCCATCGGGGAAAAAGCGTGAATATGCATTTCCGGAAATTCGGCTTTTATGGATTCTGCAATTTCCTGGTAAAAGTCCAGGCCCACATCCGGGAGAAGCCCTCCCTGAATACAGACTTCGGTAGCTTTTGCCTTCTTAGCTTCTCTAACCTTTTCCATGATTTCTTCTATGCTGAGGACTTTTCCATCGTTTGTCCTGAATGCACAGAACCCGCAGGTACCCATACAGCGGCTTGTGAAGTTTATATTTCGGTTTACTATGTAAGTAACCGTATCTCCTACCGTAAGGGAGCGAAGTTCGTCCGCAAACCTGAAGAGTTCGAAAGGAGGTACCTCCAGGAGCAGGAGCCCATCTTCTTTTGTACTCTTCCCCTGGTATGCGCGTTCTATAAGATCTTCGGGAATCCTGTTGTTCATTTTTCAATTCCTCCGCATGCCCCTCTTTCAGGGCTTTTTCCTGTAACCGTCAGCATCAGAGAGTTGCTCTATAAGCCCACCTATCCTTTCCGAGTACCATTCTTTTTTTACATACTGAGGGTAAATTGGCAGGCGTTCCCTGAGCAAAGTCGGACTTAGTTTCCTCTGCAAGTCCTTTACGTCCGGCCATTCGGCTTCAGGATTAATCCAGTCAATTGTCAGTGAAGATATGCCTCCCAGATCAGTCACCCCTTTTGCGATAAGGGCTTTTGGGTCTATAAGGTTTGGAGCAACCTGTACTGCTATGTCAGAAGGAAGAATCTGCCTTGCCAGGCATATAGCGTCAACCATTTCTTCTATTGAAGGCGCAGGATAATTTTCCATGGGTGTTCCGGGCTTTGGGGCAAAGTTCTGAATTATAACCTCCTGGATGTGCCCGTATTCTCTATGGAGACCCGCAATAGCCTCAAGGGACTCTATTCTATCTTCCCTTTTCTCTCCAATTCCTATAAGAAGGCCGGTAGTATAGGGAATCTGTAGTTTTCCTGCTTCTCGAATGGTATTAAGCCTGAGTTCGGGAAGTTTACCCGGGCAGTCCTTGTGGGCTTCCAGGGTTGCCGTGCTCTCAAGCATCAGCCCCATGCTCGCATTCAAAGGCTTTAAAGCCTTCATCTCCGAGCGTGTCATAATTCCTGCATTCGTATGAGGAAGGATTCCAATATCGATTGCAGCCTCACAGAGAAAAAGAAGGTATTCAAGCGTGGAAGAATAACCAAGTTCTTTAAGCCACTTCCTGTACTCCGGAACCTCCTCGGCATACTCCCCGAAGGTGAAAAGGGCTTCGGTACACCCTGCCTTTGCCCCTTTTTCAAGTACAGGAAGAATTTCTCCGGGCTTCATGAGCCTGGCGCCTGGTTGTCCGGGCTCCCGCCGAAAACCGCAGTAACCACAACGGTTCCTGCAAATATTGGTCACAGGAACGAAGACATTTTTCGAATAAGTCACAAAATTGGGATTTTTTGGTGGAATAATAAAACACCTGATGAGTTTGTTTTCTGAAATTTTAGTCCAGGATTTTCTTCATTGTAGCGACTACACCAAGAGCTACGCCTTCGACTTCAATTCCGCCTTTGCCTTTAGCTCCATCTCCTACAACGTAAAGTCCGGGAACAGGAGTCTCATTACCAGGATCCGTACCTGAGGCTACCCGGTTTACCGGCCAGCTGTCATGGTATGACTGGATGAGCAGGACTTCATATTTTTTATTGGGAAAGATGTTTTTAAGATCTTTAAGCCCTAATTCAATTTCAGTTTCGAGATTTTTCACGTTCTCAGGAGCTACGTACTGATGAGACATTGTAAGATGCTTGCCAGGTGGAGCAAGTCTCGGATCAACCTGCGTAACCTCGTTTACCCCATTTACCCTTTTTGCATATGGGGTTAGAAGGACACCTGAATGCCCTACAAGCGGCTCATCTGCAGCAAGACAAATCTTTATTCCGGCAGAAGGCTTCAGGGTTTCAAGTCTTCGGAGGTATTCTGAAGCTTTCTCACCTGACAGGGCCTCCGCGCAAAGACATGCCGTTGCAGCATGCCCTAAATTGCTGATAACCAGGTCTGCTTTATGAGTCTCTTCACCAACAAGTACGCCTGCGGCTTTCCCGTTTTCCACAAGGATTTTTGAGACCTCGGTCTCGGTATGAATCTTTCCGTCGTGTGCAGCAATCACACTTTCCAGGGCATCGATAATCCCTTTGCATCCGCCAATAGGAACTCCTGGGCCGCCGAATCTGTACATGTTTTCAATTATCTCGAAAACTTCTTCCACAGGAACTTCGTCACTTTTAAGGCTCAATGCCCAGCCGCAGAAAGCATCGGCAAATCTCACAAGCCATTCGTCCTTAAACTGGGACCTGATCCATGCCTGCAAACTGCTTCCTGTCGGTCGATTTTTTCGCGTGCTCACTATGAGAAGAGCGATCTTCAGACGTTCTTTATGCGAGAGAAGTGTAGAAAAATCGGTAAACGAAATATCTTTGAATCCTTTTTCATAATCCGGGCTGCCTTTTTTCAGGGGCACGCGTATAGTTGTATTATCGGACCGCACAATCTTTACATCGGCTCCGATTTCGTTGAGAAACTTAGCTAGAGGGCCTGCAGGTCCGTGGGGAAGGATATGGAAAGCTCCGCTCGAAAGCTGGAATCCTTTGTAAGGTAGATTTGTAAACCTTCCTCCTGTGATGGGAAGCCTTTCAAAAACGTCTACCTGGTATCCTGCTTTTGAGAGCCTGGCTGCACTTAAGAGTCCTCCAAGTCCCGCACCGATTACAATTGCTTTCATACCACCACCTCTATGGCTTTAACAGGGCAGTAGAGAACGCAGATCCCGCAGTCTATGCAGGCGTCAGTAGCTCGTGCCTTTCCTTTTACCTCGATTGCTCCCTTTTTGCAAAAAGAAGCACACTGGCCGCACCCTACACAATTGTCATTAATCTTCATGCGATTCCACCAGTTTTCTATCATGAAAAGACTTATTATAATGTATTGGTACAGTGTGTTCTCGGGACTATACTAAAAAGTTATACTATTCTCTTTGTCGTGAATGCGGCAATTTGTTGTACTCGATAATGTGTAATTTATTTATTTTCTGCCAACTATTTTTATACTGCTTCACTGATGATTCTGCTATTGATTTTATTCATATCTCGCAAAATATACAAGTGGGCTTCCATCCCAGATTCTGCAGCAGGATGGACTAATTTTTATTAATTCTTTATTATTTTTATTTTATGCGAGGCATGAAAAACCTTTTATTCTGGGAATTTCTCATGATTATTTATGTTATTATATATGAATGTTTTATTCAATCTAAAATAATTTAAGTATATATATACTTATTGTGTTTATATGACGCTTACTTATATATATTATAAATAATATAATTTATATTTGGGGAACTGGAGAGGAATAGCACATAGATAACTTATATAATTCCGCAAACGGATCAAGACTTTAATCGAATTTTTAAAACATATCCATATTCAAAAAACAGATTTTAATTATTTAAACTTAATATTTATATATTATTAATTATCTAGCAAATAGCGATAAATAACTTCACATTCGTTTGCAGCAATTAGTATGGGGTTCTGTAATTTTAAACAATTTTAAACAATTTCAAACAATTTTAATTATTGATTCTATTAATCTCACTCAATTGGACATGTGCTGCCTGAAGCAGGAATTCTCCTGAACTTCTGGCAATTATCATACAATTCCGGGCAAAGAAATCTAAATTTTCAAAGCCCAGAAGTAAATGCCTGTAAAAAGGGATCGTTTTATCGAAATTAAAGATCTCTGTGGACTCAGGCATCTATAAAAGGACCTGTGTCTGGACCGAAAGCAGTTTTCCTAAAACCCGGTTGCTTGGACGCGGTTTTTTTGTCCAAAAACCCAAAATTCGGGTCATGTAGTGCTGCAATTTCAGGTTGCTGCACTTTAACAGGTGATATTAATGTCTGAAATAATTGATAGCTACATACCAGTTGCAATATTCCTTGTCGTGGCACTTATTATGCCTCCAATGACAATGTTTATGGTAAAGCAACTGAGCCCGAGGAGCAAGGCAGCCGGCAAATACACGACATATGAGTCGGGTTCGGTTCCCACAGGAACTGCAAGGATCCAGTTCAATGTTGAGTATTATCTTTATGCGATCGCTTTTGTGCTCTTTGATATAGAGGTGCTTTTCCTTTACCCATGGGTTACAGTCTATAAGGGGCATGGGATCACCTCTCTTGCAGTGGTTGAGATGTTGGCCTTTATTTTTATACTGCTCTTCGGATACATTTATCTCTGGAAGAAGGGGGCCCTTACATGGGTGAAGTGAAGGAGAAAAAAACGAGTAAACCCTATGAGACCTCGGAAGAAGAAATTCCTGGAGTTATCACAACAACAAGCAATGCAATCAGTGAATTTCTCAAGAAAACTAAGGTCCAGGACCTGATCAACTGGGGCAGGAAAAATTCGCTATGGTTTATGACCCAGCCAATGGGGTGTTGCGGAGTTGAGATGATTGCAATGGGCTGTGCTCACTACGATACGGATCGTTTTGGGATCATTCCGAGAAACTCTCCGAGGCAGGCTGATGTTATGCTCATAAGCGGCTACGTGACAAAGAAATACCTGCCTGCTTTAAAAAGACTCTGGGAACAGATGCCTTCTCCTAAATGGGTCATAGCCTTTGGAGACTGTTCAATTAGTGGCGGTCCGTTTTATGAATCATACAGCACTGTCCAGAATATTGATGAAATATTTCCAATCGATGTCTTCGTTCCAGGATGTCCTCCAAGGCCAGAAGCAATGCTTCAAGGATTTGTGGAACTACAGAAAAAAATCAAAGCCAAAAAAGATCTGGGCACGGAGTATTAAAATTACTGAGTTTTTTCTGAACTTTCAGAGTTATTTGGGGGTAAATTATGGATGTAACAGAAATTCTCAAGTCATTAACAGGTGCATTTCCTGAGGCAATCTCCGAAACAACCGCTGAGTCCGAAATCCGTGCCAGGGCATACGTGGACAGGGAGAAGGCGAAAGAAGTCTGCCAGTACCTTAAGGATTCCCTTCAATTTGACCACCTCTGCTCAATCTGCGGAGTGGACTACATAAAAAGGAATGAGCTTGAGGTAGTCTATCATATAGCATCATATAATCATCCTGTGGTTCTGACACTTAAGGCCAGGCTTCCGAGAGAAAATCCGGAAATCGAATCCGTTGTATCTGTTTACTGGAATGCAAACTGGTATGAAAGAGAAACTTACGAGCTTTTCGGGATTCTATTTAAAAACCATCCTAACCTGAAGCCACTTGTACTTCCCGAAGATATGCTTGGAGAATGGCCACTCAGGAAAGATTACGAGGGCTTTCCGAATAAAACGGCCAGAAATCTGGTGTGAGGGTGAAAAATGGAAGAAAAGCTTGAACCAGATGAGATGATCGTACACCTGGGCCCTCAGCATCCCATGCAGCCCGGCCCCTTCAGGCTAAACCTGAGGTTGAAAGGGGAAACAGTCGTGGATGCTGACATAGAACTGGGTTTCATTCATAAAGGTATTGAAAAGATTCTGGAGAATAAGACTTACCTCCAGGGAATCACAATCGTTGACAGAATCTGTTATCTTGTAGCCCTTGTAAATGAAGAATGTTTTGTAGGCTGTACTGAGAAATTACTTGGCATCGAACCGCCTGAAAGGTCTCAATATATTAGGGTTATCCTTGACGAACTTACAAGAATTCAGAGTCACCTGCTGGGTATGGGAGAGTTTGGGGAATTCATTGGTTTTGTTTCCATGTTCATGTACACGATCAGGGAAAGAGAAGAGGTTCTGAGCCTGATTGATATGATCACGGGAGCTAGAATTACTCATAGTTATCTTAAGTTCGGAGGAGTACGTGACGACCTTCCGGATGGGTTTAAAGAAAAAGCACTCTCCGTCCTCAACAACCTCAAAAAATCAGTTGATGATTTTGAGGAAATGTTCCACACTGACAGGATCTACAGGGAAAGGACTGTCGGAGTTGGTGTCCTGACTGCTGATGTCGCAAAGAACCTTGGGGTCTCAGGGCCTCCTTTGCGTGCAACCGGTGTGCCTTTTGACATCCGGAAAAACGAGCCTTATCTGGTCTATAAAGACCTTGATTTCAAAGTCTGCACTGAAACCGCAGGAGACTGTTTTGCAAGAGTACAGGTCAGGCTTAACGAGATCAGGGAAAGTATCTATATTCTGGAACAGTGCTTCGACCAGATTCCAGGCGGTCCTCTTTTCCCAGAAGGTTCACTGTACGGCAGGAGAACTCCAGTAATGAGAGTTCCTGCTGGTGAGGTATTCTACAGGGTGGAAGATCCCAGAGGGGAAATGGGAATGTACATGATTTCTGACGGTTCGGACAAGCCATACAGAGTAAAAATTAGAGGCCCTTACTATCCTACCCTGCAAGCTCTACCTCCCCTTATAATAGGCACGACTGTTGCAGATGTAGCAGCAATCTCGGGAAGCATGGATGGGTGTACCAGTGAAGCGGACAGGTGATTCAGATGACAGTAGTAATTCCTGAATATATAACTCCTTTAATTCCCTGGATCAGAGGAATAGTTGGCCTTGTTCTGATTGGATTTATTTTCGTTGGAGCAATGGGAGCTGTCTGGCTTGAACGGAAGCTTTCTGCTGACATCCAGACCAGGATGGGGCCCTGCCGCGTAGGAAAATATGGGCTTCTGCAGCTTGTGGCCGATGCAATCAAACTTTTTACGAAAGAAGACTTAAAGCCTCTGAATGCTGACAGTTTACTTTTTAATAATGCTAATATTTTCATGCTTGGTTCGGTTTTTCTGATGCTTGTTGCCCTTCCTGTAGGCGCGGTCTTTATTAATGGGGTCGAATACCCGCTTGCGGTTACCCAAATGGACATCAGCGTGCTTTACATTGAAGCGGTGTCCGCATTATCCATTTTCGGAATTTTCATGGTGGCTTACGGCTCGAATAACAAATACTCCCTGCTAGGGGCTTTTCGAAACTTTGCCCGAATGGTAGGATATGAAGTACCTCTTGGAATAACTGTCATAAGTGTAGCTGCTATGACAGGTTCACTTAATATAGTAGACATTTCGATTGCGCAGGGCCTGCACTGGAATATTTTCCTCCAGCCCCTTGGATGTTTTGTATTCTTTGTGTCACTTATGGCTGATATGGGAAGACTTCCCTTTGACCAGAATGAGTCCGAAGAAGAATTGATAGCAGGATGGATTACGGAATACTGTGGAATGCGTTTCGGGCTAGGTTTCTTTGCCGAGTACATCCACATGATCCTTGGTTCTTTCCTTGTAGCCCTTCTCTTCCTTGGCGGCTGGAACGTACCAGGCTTTATTGCAAACAACTCTTTCTTTGGCATTATTGCTCCAACAGGTTTCCTTATTGTGAAAGTTGTCTTTGTACTTATGGTAATTATAGGGCTCAGGTGGGCTGTCCCGAGGTTTAGGATTGACCAGGTTGTTGACCTGAGCTGGAAAAAATTGCTTCCTCTTGCTCTTTTAAACCTTGTCTGGGCTGTAGGGCTCGGACTCTACCTGGGGGTGTGAAATCATGGTCCTTAAAAACATTAAATACGCAATTAGAAACATCACAAGGCCTCCCGTAACCCGGATGTACCCGGAAAAACCTAGCGAGCTTTCCGACCGGTTCAGGGGGCTTCAGATACTTGATAAAAGCAAATGCATAGGCTGTGGCATCTGTGCCAATACCTGCCCCAATGCCGCAATAACGATCGTAAAAGCTCCTATTGCACCAGGCAGCACAAAACAACGCTGGTTCCCTCAGATTGACATCGGACACTGCCTTTTCTGCGGGCTATGTATCGACCAGTGCCCGAAAGATGCGCTTTCAAGCGGCAAGGAATACTCTAAAGGTCTCGTTAAATGGAAGCACAAAGACCTGCTCATGACCCCTAAAAAACTTGCAAGGGAAGTCGATCTTGAGGAAGGTGACGAGAAATGATCGGACTCGAAACAATCGGAGAAGCCCTGAAAATGGCTGTCTTCTGGGTTCTTGCCATCTCTACAGTATTCTTTGCAGTCTTCGTGGTAACTGCAAAGGATATTGTCCGGGCAGGGCTTGCCCTGATCATGTGCATGTTTGGAATTGCAGCTCTCTATATCCTTTTGAATGCCCAGTTCCTGGGAATCATTCAGGTACTGGTTTACATCGGAGCAATCGGAGTTCTCATCCTCTTTGCAGTTATGCTGACAAAGCACGAGATAGGAGGTGAACCAGGTGAGGATTAACCAACCATTAGCCTTTCTCGTAGTTTTGCTCTTTACAGCTATTGTGGTAATCGGGGCTTTTGGGACTTCCTGGAATACGGTTTCCGAACTTCCCCAAAATCCGGCTGACCAGAGTAATATAGAGGGCATTGGAATGCTGATCTTTACTCAATATGTAGCGCCTTTTGAAGTCCTCTCAATTGTCCTGCTCGCCTCCCTCATAGGAGCGATTTACCTGGCAAAAGGGGAGGGAAACCGATGACTCCTTTAAACTTTTACCTGGCAAAAGGGGAGAGCAACCAATGATTCCTTTAATCTTTTACCTGGGGCTTGCAGCCCTGCTGTTTTCAATAGGACTCTATGGCGTAATGACACATAAAAACGGCATCAGGATGATTATGTGCATTGAGCTCATGCTCAACTCCGCAAACCTGAACCTGGTAGCTTTCTCCAGCTACACGGATACCCTGAACGGGCAGGTTTTTGCCGTATTCTCAATTGCCCTTGCAGCAGCCGAAGCAGCAGTCGGTTTTGCAATCCTCATGGCAATCTATAGAATGCACGATAAGATCAACCTTAATGAGCTCAACATCCTGAGGTGGTAAAAACGGCTCTGGAAGAATTAGCATTTTTAATCCCCTTACTTCCGGCACTGGCTTTTGTAATCACCTTCTTTTTTGGCAGGAAAATGCCGTCAGGTGGCGCCATTATTCCTATACTGGCAATTGCCGCCTCCTTCATAATCTCTTTAATGATTACACTCAGACTGCTGGCAAACCCAGAAGGGGTTATAAGCCAGTCATATCCCTGGTTTGCAGTGCTCAATATAGGAGTGTTGATTGATCCCCTGGCCGCAGTAATGCTGTCAATGGTCTCTTTTGTGAGCCTGCTGATCCATATCTATGCAGTTAGCTATATGTCCGGTGACCCGGGAGAAGCCAGGTATTTTGCAGAAACCGCACTCTTTACCGCAGCAATGCTTTCCCTGGCACTTTCGGACAACATCCTTCAGCTTTTTGTTTCCTGGGAACTTGTAGGGCTCTGTTCTTATCTCTTAATTGGTTTCTGGTTCGAAAGGCCCTCGGCTGCAGCGGCTGCCAAGAAGGCTTTCCTGACAACCAGGATAGGAGATGTGATGTTCCTTACAGGGATAATTGTACTGACCTCCGATCTCCTGAAACTTGCAGGAGGATTTTCGGATGGAACATACCTGCTCCGTTTTGACGAAATCTTCAGTTATATCCCGCAGCTTTCTGCGCTTCAGGCAAACATTTTCGGTTTTGAGGTCAGTCACCTTACCATCATTACCCTGCTCCTCTTTGGAGGAGCCGTAGGAAAGTCCGGTCAGTTCCCTCTGCATGTGTGGCTGCCTGACGCAATGGAAGGCCCGACAACGGTTTCTGCCCTTATCCATGCTGCGACAATGGTTACTGCCGGGGTCTACCTGGTCGCAAGAACCTTCCCTATGTTTATTGCAGCCCCTGATACCCTTATGGTAGTTGCCTATCTTGGAGGGTTTACCGCGCTTTTTGCAGGCACGATGGGTATCGTGATGAATGACCTCAAGCGTGTGCTTGCTTATTCAACCATAAGCCAGCTTGGATACATGATGCTTGGTCTTGGTCTCGGTTCGGCAATCGGGCTTGAAGCAGTAGGCATTTCTCTATTCCACCTGATCAACCATGCTTTCTTTAAGGCTCTTCTTTTCCTCTGCGCAGGCAGCGTAATCCATGCAGTAGGCACACAGGATATGAGGGAACTCGGAGGCGTAAGAAAGGTAATGCCAATTACGGCTGCTACTATGGCAATTGCAGCCCTGGCTCTGGCAGGCTTCGGAATACCAGGGACCTCAATAGGAACAAGTGGTTTCTTCTCAAAGGATGCGATTATCGAGGCTGCTTATCTCTTTGGAGAGCACAGCAACAACTGGATTCCCTATGCATTTTCAATTGCGGCTGCACTCCTCACTTCGATTTACATCTTCAGGCTGATCTTCATGACCTTTACAGGGAAGCCGAGAAGCAACTACCATGGACATGAATCTCCCGCTATTATGACAATACCCCTCTCAATTCTGGCAATTTTTTCCCTTGTGTTTGGGGGGCTGACAAAAACAGGGTTCATGGATTTCCTTGAAGAAACATTTGCAAACAGCTTCGTGAATCTTGACATAGGAAGCCTTGCAGCCTTAGGTCGAAACGAGCTTGTAGGGGCAGCAGGAAACGAATCTCTCTTTGTCCAGTGGCTTCCGATGATAGTCGCCGTTGCAGGTCTTGCAGTTGCCTTTGTGATCTATTATCTGAGGATAATTAAACTCGGGCCGCTTGCTTCCATGAAGAATCCGATTTACAGGCTGCTTTACAAGCGCTATTACCAGAATGAAATATATACTGAGTTCTTCTCACTCGGAATAGTATACGGAGTCATTGCTTTCCTTTCTCAGGTGCTTGATGTGATTATTGACAGCATCGTGGAAGGAATCGGAATTCTTACAGTCAGTGTAAGTGAGGAGCTCCGAAGAGTCCAGACCGGAGTTGTCCAGACCTATGCAATTGTAGTAATTGCGGGTGTGAGCCTGCTGATAATACTTGTTAAGTTAATAATGGAGGTACTCTGATGCTGCCAGTCGCATCACTGTTGATTCTGGTGCCGCTGATTTTCGCAGCAGTGACCTTTTTCACAAAAACGAAAGATCAGGCTGCAGGCCTGGCCTTTTTAGGGTCCCTTGCGACTCTCGGCCTTACCCTGTATGCCTACCTGAACTTCGACAGCAGTACGGCTGCCATGCAGTTCTTTGAGTCGATATACTGGATTCCCTTGCTAGGAATCAAATATTCAGTTGGAATTGACGGCATCTCCATGCCCCTTATCCTCCTGAATACAATAGTTATCCCGTTCCTGATCCTTTATAGCTGGAAGGAAGAAAGAGAAGACTCGAACAGGTTTTATGGGCTGATCCTTACCATGCAGGCTGCAGTTATAGGAGTCTTTGTAGCCCTTGATTTCATGGTCTTTTATGTATTCTGGGAGCTTACCCTGATTCCCCTCTTCTTCATGGTAAACATCTGGGGAGGAGAAAAGCGGGCCCATGCGTCTTATAAATTCTTTATCTACACGCATGTTGCCTCTCTGGTAATGCTTCTTGGGATTTTCGGGCTCTTCTATGCCTCCTGGCAGCAGACCGGTATTCCTACCTTTGATATAAGGGAGCTGGTTGCACAGTTCCAGTTCTTAGGTTCCGGCCTTTTTAGAAATGCAATCTTCCTCTCAATCATTTTCGGGTTCCTGGCAAAGCTGCCAACTTTCCCCTTCCATTCCTGGCTCCCGGATGCTTATACCGAAGCCCCGACCGCAGGCAGTGTACTCTTTATTCTACTCAAGATAGGAGGATATGGGCTTTTCAGGATTTCACTTCCCATGCTCCCGAATACTGGTAACCCTGAGCTTATGATTACCATGCTGGGCCTGCTTGGAGCTTTCAGCATATTGTACGGGGCACTTCTGGCTCTGAGACAGAAAGACCTCAAACGCATGATTGCTTATTCCAGTTTAAGCCATATGGGATATATTTTACTGGGTTCGGCAGGCTTTGTTGCTCTTTCGGTTTCAGGTGCTATGTTTCAGCAGTTTTCCCACGGGCTTATAATGAGTATCATGTTCATGTCCGCAGGAGCGATCCAGACAAGCACGGGAACAAGGATAATCAACAATCTTGGCGGGCTTGCAAAGAAGATGCCGATGCTGGCTGTACTTATGATGCTCGGGTTTATGGCATCCCTTGGTCTGCCAGGACTTACTGGTTTTATTGCCGAATTTCTGGTGCTGGCCTTCAGCTATGTCAACCTGCCTGGATTCGTCTTGCTTGCCCTTCTGGCAATAGTAATTACTGCAGGTTACCACCTCTGGGCAATGCAGAGGGCAATGTTCGGAGTTTATAACGAGAAGCTCGGAGATGTCAGGGACATTAACTCTCTTCAGGTCTTTTCTATGGGACTAATTGCCTTTCTTGTGCTTTATTTCGGCCTGAACCCGAATCCGGTGCTTAATATGATGATTACGAATTCGGAAGCAATAGTAAGCCTTGCAGCTGCTCTGGGGGTGTAAAAAATGGAAAATTTAATGCTTCTTGCACCTGAAATTACAGTAGCTGCAACCGGCCTGATTATACTGTTTATAGGGGTTTTCATGTCCCCCAGGACCAAGAATATTCTGGGTTATATGGCAACCCTTGGAGTCCTTGCAGCTCTGGTTCTGACAGTCCAGAGTTTCGGGACCGAAGCTACAATATTCTATGGCACTGTCAGCATTGATGCTCTTTCTCAGTTCTTCAAACTGGTATTCCTGGCAGTTGCACTGATTGTTTCGATTGCTTCAATCAAGTATAATGAAAACAGTGACCATACCGAAGAGTTTTATTCCCTGGTGCTTTTCGCAACCCTCGGGATGATGGTTGTTGCCTCTTCAAACGACTTTATCCTGCTCTTCTGCGCCTTTGAGCTGGCAAGTTTTGCTACCTATGCCCTTGCAGGTTTTGAGAAACAGAACCCAAATTCCCTCGAAGGAGCTATGAAGTACTTTATGATAGGTGCAGTTTCTTCAGCGCTTATGCTCTTTGGGATTTCTTTTGTGTATGGAGCAACAGGCACTACCAGCATTCCAATGATTGCTGAAAATGTCTCCCTCCTGGCAGAAAACCCTATTGGGCTTGTTGCAGTCATGCTGCTCATTGCAGGTTTCGGCTTCAAGATGGCTCTTGTGCCTTTCCATATGTGGGCTCCGGATACCTATCAGGGTTCCCCTTCAGTTGTCTCTTCCCTGCTTGCAGCCGGGTCGAAGAAAATGGGTTTTGTGGCAGCTTTCAGGGTTTTCATCCTGGCTCTTGCTGCACTCCAGCCTGACTGGCAGTTCGCTTTCACAATTCTGGCAGTCGTAACCATGACCTTCGGAAACGTGGTTGCAGTGTCCCAGACCAGCATAAAACGCATGCTTGCTTACTCTTCTCTGGCTCAGGCAGGATATATTGCAATGGCTTTTGTGGTAATGACCCCAATGGCTCTTACAGGTGGAATCTTCTATACCCTTGCCCATGCCTTTATGAAAGGAGGAGCATTTATCGCAGCCGGCGCAGTTGTCTGGATGATTACTACTCAAAGAACAGGAGACCTGCAGGTTCCCGACCACCTGGAGAACTTCAGGGGCCTTGGGAAGAGAATGCCTCTGGTAGCTCTTTGCATGACGGTTTTCGTCTTTGCCCTTGCAGGGATCCCACTTACTTCCGGTTTCATGGCCAAGGTCGTGCTCTTCTCTTCAGCTATTCAGGCAGGCATGACCTGGCTTGCGGTAATTGCAATCCTGAACAGTGCTCTTTCATTGTTCTATTATGCACGGCTTGTAAGGTACATGTACTTCCTTCCCCCTGAAGGCAAAAAGATCGGCTTGCCTTTTCCATATGCAGCAGCTCTCCTGCTTGCAACAGCCGGTGTGCTTGCAATGGGACTCTGGCCTGAACCTTTCTTGCAGTGGGCAATGGAAGCAGCAAAGGTACTGATCTAAGGAGATATGAGATATGACAGATTGTGATCTTTGCGGACGTGCACTCCCGAGCGTTATTCCTGTCCGGGTTTTCCGTTCCCGCCTCAAATTCGCCTATCCTGAGGGTATCTGGAAAGGGCTCTGTGAGACCTGTCTCGATTCCGCACAGGAGACCTATTTAAGCATCAATAAAGACGAAATCTCATGCAGGAGAAACAAATGCGTTCTGTGCGGTAAAAAAGGCAGGGTTTACCCTGTGGAAATTCAGATCCCTGATTTTTCAAAAGGAGTCGTAAAAAAACAGGTAAATGTCTGCACAAACTGCCTGGAATCCATAAATGAGACTTATATCAGGTTTAAAAGAGAGCAGATAGAGAGTTCGATTTGTGAACATGGACATGGGCATGTGTAAGTTCATGAATATTGAGTTTTGAGTAAAGCTGCGGTTTGGCGGCTTTATTTTTCTTGCTTTTTCTTTACTTTTGACGTTTTTCGAGATCTTATTTTCCTTTGTAAATCTTGCTACGAAATTTTCAGCATAAAAAGCAAACTTATTAAAGTCTTTCAGGCTTTCAATAAGTAATTTTCTTATATCTGTACAAAATGATTAATTATATTTGTCGGATGTTGTCAAAAGGATGTTGTCAAAATGAAGTTCAAATTGAGAAAGTGGAAAAAAACCGATGCTGAAAGCTTTTTCAAATATTCGCACAATACAAAAATTACAAAAAACATGAGAGATTCTTTTCCCTCCACTTTAGATGACTGCAGAAAAACTGTAGAAAGTTTTAGCTGTAACGATGAAACACAACAGTGCTGCAGGGCAATTATTGTAAACGGAGAAACTGCAGGGTGCATTGCATTATTCCTTAAAAGCGGTGTTTATTGTAAGAATGCAGAGATTGCATACTGGCTTGGCGAACCTTTTTGGGGCAGGGGAATAATGAGCGAAGCAATAAAACAACTTTGTCGGACAGCTTTTGAACAGTATGATATTGTCCGGATATTTGCAGAGCCTTATGCACAAAATATCGGCTCAAGAAAAGCTCTTGAAAAAGCCGGATTTGTTTTAGAGGGCATAATGAAGAAAGGTGTCTATAAAAATGGTAATTTTTTTGATTATTGTATGTATGCTCTTGTGAAATAACTTGTAAAATAACTTGTGAAATAACTTATGAAATAACTTGTGAAATAACTTGTGAAATAACTTGTGACTTATCACTGGTACCAACATTCTCAAATCCGAATTTTTGAGAAACTTTAATTTCTAATTGATCAACAACTCAAGTGTCCTTCGAAGGAATTGAGTATGCTCATAATTCACGGTTATGCTTTTTTTCATTTCCTAATCGAATGATCCGTACGATGAAGAATATTACTGTGCCAAATATGATTATCATAAAAATAGGTAAAAAAATGACTGACAAAGGCTGTGCAGTTACAGTATGATAATTCAGGTAAAAGAATATAGCTAAGATCTCAACTTTAATGAATATAATTAGATTCTTTGTACTGAGGTACACAGCTTCTTTGTTTTCATCTGTTATTTGAACAGGAACGTTCCAAATCTGTGGGAAAAAAGATATTACAGTAATGAAACTATAAAGCAAAATACTTATGGTTGGTAAAATAAGGGTTTGATATTTACTTCCCCAGCTATCGATTTCACCCAGTGCATTATAGTGCATAGGAACTTGCTGAGGAATTTGATCCCACTGAGTGTAAATAAAAACGACCATTCCGACTAAAAATAGAAGTCCTATAATTTCCAAAGCAAGTTGGAGTTTAGTATACTCCAATTTCATAGTGAGATCCTCCCTAATAAGTAAAATATAGCAATAGAAGTTTGTATTATCTTTCTTTGGCACGTGCCCTATTTTATAGTAAAAGGGGACAAATTCTTTAATTGTATCTTCAATTGTATCTTCAACTGTACAAAATATATAGGCAGCATATAGCGTTAATGTACTTATAACTTACTTCTACAAGAAGCTGAAAATGGAAGGGAAGATCGTTTTAGATCTCCTATTCAATAGTCCCTTCTTAAGCATCTTCACTGTGGTCTCTTAAATGTGTGACCATCTTGCAAAGTACGGCATTCCTTCTTCGTACACACCAGTGATATTTTCTACGGTAACATTTTTAGTATCAAATGATGTGTCTATGAACTGATTATTTCCTATGTATATTCCCACATGAGTGGCAAGCCAGTATATTCTGCCGTTTTGGGGAACGTCCTCTTGCCAGAAGATCACATCTCCCGGAGCTGGAGAGCTTGTATTTACATAATCTGTATTATTTTTCATCTCAGGTACTTTCTGGAAAAATATGTCTTTGGCGCCTACCTGGCTGTATACTTGATATACTAAGTGAGAACAGTCAATGGCAGTTGTATTATTGCCCCCATGTATGGATTTAACTCCAAGCCAGTTGTTTGCGGCGTCTACTGTTGCGTTTTCTGAAGTTTCGACAGGAGCTGCTGCTCCAAGGGGTATGAATGCTATTAAAATAGTCAGAAGGAATGTGACTATTAATCTTTCTTTACTTATCTTCATTTTTTCTCATCAATATCCGTGTTTTTACTAGTGTCGAGTAATCATCAAGGATTCAATAATTCCAAATAATTGCAATCATCAAGGATTCAATAATTCCAAATAATTGCAATCGATTTTATACGACGTTTTGTTGTTGACTCGACACTGGCCTAATTATTGTTAAGGCTTGTTTATTGTACATCAGAATAAATTTATTTTTATAAGTGCCACTACTTAACGACGTTAACATATATACATAACGGCAGTAGTCCAATTTTTTGTAAAACCGAGAGCTTTGGAAAGGTAGCTAAGTAGAAAACTTAGCTTTGTAGAAATACGTTAAAATCAACTGCGAAACTCTAAAAACGAATGAGAAAAATTCCAGCAATTGGGTTTAAACTAGTGAGATGTGTTATTTTAGAGGATTTCTACAAAGATGAAAACTCAAATGGTTCAAAAAGAAGCCTGGAAAAAGCGAAAATGGACATAACTAAAATCATTTAGCTATGTGTTTTTATATATCTTCGGACTGCCAGAATTTCGATTTTTTGATGTACGTTTCAATCTTTTCAGCATCCCATACACCTTCCATTCGGGACAAATTAGAAGCGCGGTCAGCAAATTTTAAGACGACCCCACGTATAGAACACAGATGAGGGAAATACCACCCTGTGTCATCTTCTTTTCTTTCATGGGTGACTTCAAGAATGAGATCCGCGATATCTTCACCAAATGTGGCAATTAACATTTCATATGTTGTGTCGGTGTATTCTAACGTGTCATGAAGTAGAGCAGCCGCCTGCAGTTCAAAGTCATTAGGGTAAAGTATTTTAACAATTTCATAAACCTGCCAGCAGTGGGCCATAAAATAGTCATTTCCTGCATCATCATATTGCTCAGCATGTGCTTTTGTGCCAAATTCAATTGCTTGCCTAATTGTCATGTTTATGTTGTTCATTCACATCACTTTTGCGATATTAGTTAAGATAATTTGCTCACATATATTGCCTTTTATTCAATAATCAAACAATCAAAGATCAGACAATAATCACAGACTCTAAATTAGTTGAAAATTGAATAGTTTGAGAGTTTACACAGAAAGTTTATAAATGTTTAACTAAAAGAAGTTTATAGGGTTATATATATTTTCCAAAATCACCCCAATTCAGTAAAACAGGCTTTAAAAAGCATGGTTATGTTAGCTTTGGAAATATTTAAGCTTTCTAAACTTGCTTCTGGGTAAAGTACATAGGAGTTATTTAAACGGGAACGAAGAAGAAATTTCGAATAGAGAGTTTGCTTTTAGCAGTGCTTTTAGAAATATTACTTCTATGCATGGTGTTTGTGTCGACTGTAAGTGCACAAGATGATTTAACAACAAATGTTAAGCCCTCTGAACTGGAGCAAGGCCTGATAGATACACTAAATTCTAATACAAAAAACCTGGCTACAGATTATGTAATTGCTAATTATTGTAAAGCAAACGAAGACAAAATTTCAACACTGGAAGACAATAATGTTTCAGGCAAAAGTAAGTCAAGGATATATCAACTGGAAGATGGATCGAACATAACTTTTACGAATCGGGGTTATTTTTTAATTGATAATTTGAAAGTTAACAATAATACGATTCAATCAGTTAATAAAGAAAATGAGATGGACTTACAGTCCGAGGATAATTTACTTTATACGCCTCCTCTAATATCTTCTGTAAGTGAATACAATTCTTTTGGTTGGAAATTGTTTACTATCTACACAAAAGGGTATTTCAGGTATGATAATAAATCTGTACAACCTTATCATGTAAATTCATGGTATGTACATAATATGCCTTTCAATCTCTGGCAGATTTCTAACTGGAAGGAAGGTGAGGATATCATTTCCAATAGTACTGCAGAAGTTTATAGCCAGGGAAATTTCCATTATGGTTTTGAATATAAGGGTAATAGCTTAACCGTTCAGAACTATTATGTTAAGGTTTATTTATTGTGCGATCAAAATGGAAATTACGGAGCTTACTATTCTGTAACTGAACTTATCCCAACACTCAAAATCGGTCCTTTGAATATGAGCTTTGGATCATCAACCGACTTTCCGAGGATAAAGAATGGCTCTGGAACTCTTACTGTACAGGACAATTTATTATGATGAAAAAATCAAGTTATGAGATATTATTTATCGCTTGCTTTGCCTTTTTCTTTATTTTGAATTTTATAAATGTGATTGGTCAACCTGATTTACCACTTCTTATAGCGATAATTATTGGGGCTTTAATAGAATCTCTTATTCCATATTTAATTATAATTCTAATTATACATAGATTCTAATTATACATAGATTCTAATTCATTGGTCATCGGTTAAGGAATTTTCTTGCCTGAAAGCTATCGATTTTGCATTAGAAGCCGGACTTAAATTTTGACCTGTTTACATGAAATCGATACTCTGTTCCAGCTCATAATTTCTTAAAATATTTAGCAAATATTGAGGAAATTGAGGCAATTTGCCACGATTCCTCACTTAACCGAAGACGCATGGGAAACAGTTAATATATAAATTATTAATTTCATCTGTATATTAACAAATTATCTTCATTATAAACAATAACTGTCGGCTTAAAGTTATTGTATTCTAAGCCGGAGGGGCTATGTAAGTTTCTGGGGGATTGGTTCTGAGAATCACGTTTATCGAAGATTGTCACAACAGGTGGAGGTTCAGTGCTGCATTTGTTGTCTTCTTATTTCTGTTTTCAGCAGGCGTTGGAAGTGCAGAGGTTATTTACGTAGAACCAGGAAATTCGATCCAGGCTGCAGTAAATAACTCTACGTCCGGAGATCTAGTTATTGTGAAAGCTGGGGAATATCAGGAGAATATTATTGTCAATGTTTCAGGGATAAAGATCAGTTCGGAGTTTGAAAACCCTGAAAATGTGCTTGTAAGAGCCAAAAATGAAAATGCCAGCGTGTTTCAGATTAAAGCCGATAATGTAACTGTCAGCGGCTTTAATATAACCGGGGCAGGGGAGGTTTCCAACGTCTCGGTCTCCAGCATTTATAATGTTTCAGGTT
The DNA here is from genome assembly GCA_023399215.1 of Methanobacteriota archaeon. Lineage (GTDB taxonomy): Archaea > Halobacteriota > Methanosarcinia > Methanosarcinales > Methanosarcinaceae > Methanosarcina. Next base: position 79,937 of record JAEWQJ010000049.1, on the reverse strand, counting down.
CTTCAAACTTTTCCGAAATGGGCAATGATTCTAGTTATTCCAATAATTCCAATAATTCCAATAATTCCAATAATTCCAATAATTCCAATAATTCCAATAATTCCAATAATTCCAATAATTCCAATAATTCCAATAATTCAGAGAACGCCAGTATGGGGCAGGCTTCCAGTTCAAGGCCAGATAAGCCTGCTTACCAATGGGACGGGGTTGGTTGTCCCACAGCAGGGATTTGTCTTGAGCAGGTTAACAACTGCACAATTAATAATAATATATTTTTCGAAAATAGGTACGGGGTTTATCTGCAGGATTCCAGGAATAATACAGTCTTGAAGAATACTTTTTTCCGTAACGGCATCTGGCTTGACGAAGGGTGCGGCAAAAATCTGCTGATAAATAATGCTATTGAAGAGAGTAACCTCATTATTGGGGCTCACTGCTGGGACAATATAATGTTCCAGAATCGGGTTTCAAATGGCGAAGGGATAAGTATTGCCTGTTGTGGTGGAAACAATCTCGTCTCAAGGAATGAAATCATAAACTGCAGTAATGGAATTGACATCTATGACGTTCAGGCAAGGACCGTTCTGCGTGACAACCTGATTCTAGGTTGTGGAAACGGGATTTATCTAACCTTCGTCTTCGACTCCAGAGTTTATAATAACACAATTTCAAGCGGAAGTACAGGCATTTATTTAAGAGAGGACTGCCACGACAATGAGCTGTCTAACAATACAATAACAACGAGTAACGAATCTGGCATTTACCTTCTGGACTACAGTGCAGATAACCGAATTTATAACAACTACTTCAATAATAGCGTAAATGTAAAAGCCGAGAATACTAAAGGAAATATCTGGAATACTACACAGTCTCCAGGAATAAATATCGTAGGAGGGCCAAACCTGGGAGGAAATTTCTGGGCGAATCCGAAAGGAACCGGCTTCTCTCAGGTCTCAAACGATTCAAACCTGGATGGGATCTGTGATTTGCCACTCCAGATTAATGGAAGCGATTTCGATTATCTTCCACTTTCCAGACCTCCTTTCGTAACCGGGGTAGATTTTGAGGTCACAATCGGAATGCCTGAACCAAATAATACCTCGGATATTTCTATTGAAATTGACAGAGATACCCTTAATTTAGGAACCATGCCTTCAGAGCAGTCAACAGAACAGGTAAGTAAACCACAGGTTTTGACGATAAGGAACACAGGAAAAAGTAATGTCAGGATTTCCGCTGAGGTTAGCGATTCTTCAGATGCAGTTTTTTCTGAAGGTATTTATATTTCTTCCCGTTTCTGGCCAGACTTTTCTGAAGTAATTGCAAACAACACAAGTAAAGCTCTGGAAATTGAACTTAAAGTTCCGATGAACTACTCTGTAAATGGCACTAAAAAAGGATCTCTTGTTTTCCTGGCCGAAAAGGTTTGAGAGCTCTGGCTTTTATCTTCAATTTTTTGTTATATCCTTTTGTTGTCCACTGATACAAGATTGGTTTTTTCAAAATAAAATCTTCAACGCGACTTTTGATTGCGTTTTGATGTATCTGTACACGACGCTCTATCAATCCAAAAAGCATGGAAAAAATATGAGTAGACCTTGTTTCGATTATTGTGAAATAAGGATAATTGAGTACAAATAGACGACAATAAAAACGATATGAAAAATATATACGGTAAAGTGAGATAAAAGAAAGGGGGTTAAGGTGAGAGAAAAAGAACGGGGGGTTAAGGTATGAAAAAAAGAACGGAGTTTAAGATGAGAGAAAAAGAAAGGAGTTTTAAATGAGATAAATAGAAAGGGGGTTAAAATGAGAGAAAAAGAAAAAATGCTGGCAGGTAAACCATATAGAGCTTTTGGAGAAGAACTGCTGGCAGAACGTCAGGCTGCAAAGGAATTGATTTTTGAATTTAATGCTCTGCACCCCAGCAAAATTGAACAACGCAATAAAATCATTAAAAGACTTTTTGGCAAAACGGGTGAGAACTTCATTATTGAATCACCTTTTCGCTGCGACTACGGATATAATATTTCCATCGGGGAGAACTTTTACGCCAATTATAATTGTACAATTATCGACTGCGCTAAGGTTACTATAGGTGACAACGCTTTTATTGGACCCAATGTGAGTCTTTTTACTGCGGGACATCCCGTGCATCCGGATGTGAGGAATACCCAGTTGGAATATGCCATTCCTATTTCCATAGGCAACAATGTTTGGCTTGGCGGTGGCGCTATTGTGAATCCGGGGATTACCATTGGTGATAATACTGTCATTGGTTCTGGAAGCGTAGTAACAAAGGATATTCCGGCCAATGTAATAGCTGCTGGCAATCCGTGCAGGGTGAGACGTACCATTACAGAAAAAGATAAAAGTGATTTTCTGAAAACGTTATCTAATGAATAGGCTTATCCAAAGACCCATAATCTCAACACCCATTTTTATAAGCGTTTCTCATAAATATTTAGGTGGCATGGTAGCTCGCAACTGATTTACGCAGATTATCATGCTAAGCTTATCATTCTATTCTGTGTCTGAGGTATTTTTTTCATATATTACCCAGCTTCTTATCACTCCATTTTCTTTCCCGCCTTCTCTTTTTAAAGTTATTTCTTTAAAGCTATCTCTTCCACCCTCGATCTTAAAAGATGTGTCTTTTTTGCCCTTTATCTTAAAAGATATCTCTTTTACTTCCTATCTCTCTTGTTTTTCCATTTGCGATTAGATAATTATATCTATCTTTACGCTTAGCTTGTTTAAAAGATACTGCATAAATCCCCATGCTTGATTATAGTTAGTAGTAAATCTTGACATCCGAAATGTGCCTCTATTTATCTGTATTATTCCATGTAAAAGTCTTACAATGTAAAAGTCTTGAATAAAAATGCACAGGTTCAGGGAAGAGTTTTCACAGTTCCTATATGTAATTCATGGATCTGCTTCAAGGATCTGCTTCAATAACCTGTTTGAATCCCGAATTTTGTTTTTTTTCAGTCGTATCTTACTGGAGATAAAATAACATTAAAACAGATTAAAACTAACAAAATTCTGGCTGCTCTCAAAACAAAATTAAATTGAGTTTTAAACAGGTTCGGCAGGAGTGGGAGTTAATGGGAGCAAACAGAATAATTTTTTTAGTGACTATTATGTTTATGGCAGGAGCAATAGCAGGCGCGATTTGCAGTCCTGTATTTGCAAAGGAAATTACTGTCGGCGACGATTCTGAAGCAGATTTCATATCGATTCAGAAAGCCGTAAATAATTCTTCTTCAGGGGATGTAATCCTGGTTTTACCGGGTATCTATAACGAAAGTGTGAGTGTAAGAACCGGAGGTTTAAGTATTCTTTCCAAATCCGGGAACCCTGAAGATACTGTTATACAGGCTTTCAACCTGGCGGCTAGCAACACAGTTGTCGATGGGTTTAGCATATACGAGAATGTAAGCATGAGGCCTGTATATGCATCTAGCCAGAGATTTATTGAAAACTGCACTCTCAGGAATAATCTCTTTTTAGAAAATAATTCAGGTGTTATTCTCGGTAATTGTTATAATTCTACCGTTGAAAACAATATATTTTTGAGAAGCGATACAGGTATCGATGGTATTGAATGCAATAACTGTGTATTCTCTGGCAATAGACTCTCCGATTCACGTATTTACTTAAGTTCTGGAGGCAGCGAGACTAACATTACTATCGTTAACAATACGCTTCAAAACAGTCAGATCGGTATTTCGTACTGCAGTAGAAATAAGATCCTAAATAATACTATAGATGGTTCTGGGCTTTCTCCCAGTGGAGTTGGCATCATCGAATCACACGATAATATTATAGATAATAATTCAATTTTCAATTGCAGTGACGGTATTTGTGCATGTTTTATCTCCGGCGGTAATTACATTACGAATAATACATTGACATCAAACACCAGAGGGATCATTGTTTGTCACTATTCTCCAGAAAACTTAATTAAAAACAATATAATCTCCAACAATAGCATTGGATTATCACTGGGAGATACTGCTCTGGTAACTGGTAACAGGATAGAGCTAAATAAGGAATCAGGAATCTATCTGGATCTGTCTGTTGAAGATTCTTCTTCCGGAAGCAATCTGACTCATATAATTTATAACAACTTTTTTAATAACACAGTAAATCTCTTCAATAATACTGAAATTGAAAATCCCAGACACTCTATACAGGAAGTGGATGAAGCTGTCTGGAACACCACAAAAACATCTGGCAAAAATATTGTAGGAGGACCCTACTTGGGCGGCAATTACTGGGCAAAGCCTGATGGGACAGGTTTTTCTGAGGTCTGTATAGACTTAGATGGGGACTGGATTTGTGATTCATCTTATAACATTAATGGGAGTGAGGTTGACTATCTTCCACTTTCATCTCTATCCAGACCGCAAATCTAATCGTAAACTCTTACAAAATAAACTATTACAAAAAATTCATGTGGAATAAACTCCTAAACTATACATTACTATGAGACAGTTAGCGGGAATATGGTTATTTATAGTGCTGGGTCTGCTCTTCGGCCTGTTTGCAGATTTGGGGGCTGCAGATCCTGTTGCCCCAAATAGTGGGGACGTAAATCTTTCGGAACTCAGAGCTTTTGACCTGCTCTGTAGATGTGAAACAGGATGTATAGTTAATACGGTTTCTCTTTCTTCTGATGGAAATTATCTTGCAGTTGGGGATTTTAATCGTAGTGTTTCTCTTTTCAATTCCAAGGGGAAGAAACTCTGGAATTATACTACTGGAGATATTGTTTACACTGTATCAATCTCTCCCGATGGAACTGGTATAGCTGCAGGGAGCAACGATAAGAAGGTATACTTTTTTAACAGGGAAGGAAAATTGCTATGGAGTTACGAAACTGGGGGCAGCGTGAATTGTGTTGTGGTCTCTTCCGATGGTTCATATGTGGCTGCAGGCAGTGATGACGGCAAGATTTACTTCTTTAGTAAAGAAGGCAGACTATTATGGAATTTTGATTCCGGGGATTCCGTCCGCAGTATAGCTCTCTCCAGAGACGGCTCTTACGTTACAGCCGGAGGTTCCAGTTATTGCATTTATCTCTTTGACAGAGACGGAAATAAAATATGGGAACGAAAGACAGGCAGTGTAATCAATTGTGTGTGCATTACTCCACAAGCCCAATATGTGGCTGCCGGAGGTTCCAATTATAATGTCTATTTCCTTAACCATAAAGGGGATTTTTCCTGGATACACAATCCTGCTTACTGGATCAGCAGCGTTTCCCTGACAAACAACGGCTCGTATCTGGCAGCAGGAAGCTTTGACGATAAAGTCTACATGTTTAACAGCACAGGTACAAAACTCTGGGATTACAAGGCAAAAGATGATGTCTACAGTGTTGCAATTTCACCGGATGCGTCATTCATTGCAGCCGGAAGCTGGGACGATATGCTTTATGTGCTTGATCTCGATGGAAAGGAATTCTGGAACTACAGTTGTGGAGGAAATATTAATGACGTGTCCATTTCTCGCGATAGCTCGGCCCTTGCTGCAGCGAGTGATGACGGAGCAGCGTATCTTTTTGAGCGGAACTCCACGGTTTTTGCGCAGCTCTTTAGAGATGCGCGTTTCCTTTCAGGAGAAGGGCTCGGACTGCCTTTAAGTGAAGACATGACAGCAACGGGAGGCATTGAAAATGTAGTTGAGATTGCTTCAGCTTCCTCAGGTAAAGTGTCAGATGATATAAAAAGTTCAGCTTCTACAGAAAGTTCATCAAGGCTTTCGGGACTGCTTAATTTCTTTAAATATCCAATATTCCTTTTACTGGCAGTTTTAATAGTAGCGGTCTACCTGAAAAACCAGGCCTTTAAAAAACGGACAAGAGAAGAAAACCTGGAAGACTTTGAGAACCTTGATGATGAAAAACACATGCCTGGGAATTAATACGAAAATTCGGAAACCTGAAATTTCAGTTCTGGAAGCTTAAACTTCCAGTCCTGTAAATTCCACTTCTGTAATTTTCATTCCTGTAAATTTCATTCCTGTAATCTTCAGCTTTTTAATCCACAGATGAATTCCATCATTGGAGGTCTGCGAGGTGGGAAATCAACCTCCTTGGAATATATCTAATTTTCACTTAGCTGTCCTTCTATCGATGATTCTACTCCTCTTCGAGTGTAGCCACCAGATTCCAAGAAATTCTAGAAGGAATACTCAACTCACAGAACGGTGAGATCACGCTTGAAGCACAAATGGCACACCGCTGAAGCTAATTCGCCAGATGGTCAAAAAAACGTGATCAAAGTTCAGGCTGAAGGAACAGAAAGTCTGAGTCCAGGAGTATTCAAACTTAATGATTATCGCAATCAAATTACAATTTGGTTTGATCAGCAGTTGGATCAAATTTCAAAAGCTGAATTAGAATGGGCACCATATTAATTAAAGCATTAACAAGATTATGAGAAACAGAAAAAGTCTTTTGATGGTAAGCAATCTATTCTTGAAAGCATCAAGCAACTTAGAGAACAAGAACGAGTAGTAGTCATGCAGGTGGAAACCGCAACAAGCGAAGAGAATGAATTGCGTGATGCAGACCCCCAATTGGAAGTGATGAGACTAGAACGTCAGGCTCTTGAAAAGGAATTAGTAGCAGTCGTAGGAATTAGTAACAGTCGTGTCAGAACAAATAACTAGAATTGAGGACGTTTCTTCTGGCTTGGCTTGGGACCAATTGCCATTAGATGGCGACTCATAATGCCAAGTATCGCTGTCAACGGCGACTATGAGAATGTGATCGAGTTGGCTCCTGAAAGGCAGAAATCTGGTGGTGCGATCTACGGGTCTGAAGTGCGAAAAGCGATAACTGACTGATACTATGGATGGTGGCAAAGATACTTTTGAACTACAGAGGAAAAAATACCACTTCTGAGAGCTAACATAATGCTCAAAACCAGAGTCAACTAGCGTATCGATGTAAAAACAGCCAGAGGTACCTTAATGAGTTTTCGAAATAGAGTGAGCTTGCGTGATTCAATGAGGGGAATAGTTGAAGAACCCCTGCTTCAACTGGTTCCGAAACGTTTTGATTATATAGGGAATGTGGCCGTAATCTCGATTCCTCCAGAACTTGCGGCTTATAAAGAAGCTATTGCCTCAAAGCTATTTTCCATGCGAGGTAATACGCGGGCTGTGCTTAATAAGGTGAGCAAACTCGGAGGAGAGCACAGGGTTGCGGACTTTGAGCTTCTGCTTGGGGAAACCACTGAGACCATTCACAGAGAAAACGGTTATGCCTATAAGCTGGATGTCAAAAAAGTCTTTTTTAATCCCCGGCTGTACTCTGAGAGAAGGCGGGTAGCCTCAAAAATTAAGTCGGGAGAAAATATCATAATTCCTTTTGCCGGAGTGGGTCCTTTTGTACTTCCTGCTGCAGGAAAAGGGGCAAAGGTTTATGCTATCGAAATAAATCCCGACGCCTGTGCCTGCCTTCGGGAAAATATCCGGATTAATAGGCTTGAAGGGCAAGTAACCGTAATTCAGGATGATTTTGAGAATCTTTTCCAGACTGGGGAGATTTTCCAGATGCTTGATTCAAAAACCCATAAAGAATCCCAAAATGTCGAAAGTGGTGGAAATTGCAAAAAAATCAGACCTGACGAAAAAATTGAAAACTGTGAAAACGCCGGAAATAAGGATTTTTCTGGCCTGCCCGCTTGCTCAGTTCCAAGCAAAGGAAAGAATAAAGAGCTTCAGGTTCCAGGCAGCGGGTTTGATAGAGCCATAGTGCCTACACCATATGGAATGGACCATTTTCTTGTTGAAATCACAAAAATTGTTAGGAAGGAAGGGCATATTCACTTCTACACTTTCAAAGCCGAATCTCAGATTCCTGGGCTGATTGACGAATACAAAAAAATGGGGCTTGAAGTAGAATTGTACAGGCGGGCTGGAAATGTTGCTCCAGGTATCAGCAGGTGGGTTTTTGACCTTATTAAAAAATAGGTATGAAATAAGAAAGTGTAGAGACTCTGAGTTATTAAGCAAGTACAGATTTTGAGTCCTCAGTGTGTAGATCTTTTGAGTCCTCATTGGGTAAATCTTTTGAGTCTCCATCTGGCAGATCTTTTGAGTTCCCATTGGGTAGATTTTTCAGTCCTCAAGCCCGATATGTTTAAGGAAGTGATGATAATGTTCAGGTGGCAGCCGCGAATAAAAGGCCCTGGTTACAACTTCGTTCAGGGAAGGGTGAATATCCATACCCCGCATTATTGGTTCAGGGCTTCTTGACTCCGTATACATGAGTGGAATTATCTGATGGATCAGGACTGAAGCATGCGGGCCTATTATGTGGGCTCCCAGAATTTTTTCTTCCTCCGAATCCAGGATCACTTTTACGAAATAATCTCTAATTTCCATAGCCGATCCTTTTGCAGTATCTTCAAAAAACTTGAGGCCTATGAGGATTCTTTCCTCTCCATACTTTTCTACGGCTTCCTGCTCTCTTATGCCTACTCCAGCAATTTCAGGGTAGGAAAAGACTGCGTGGGGTACGGCATGATAATCTGCCTTTACTTTTTCTTTCAGGATTGCATTAAGGTAAACTATTCCGGACTCATAATTTGCTACGTGCTTTAGCAGGTATTTCCCATTTGCGTCCCCAAATGCCCAGATATTCGGCTGTGAAGTCTCAAGAAACTCGTTCACCAGAATCCAACCCTGAGTATCGGTTTTTATCCCGGCTCTTTCAGGGTGGAGAATATCGGTATTCGGAGCTCTTCCTGTTGCCACAAGGATCTCGTCTACAGTGACTTTTACCTCCTTTCCAGAATTTCTATCACTTGCAACAACCGTTTTCTGTCCGTTGTCTTCTTTTCGAACCTCTATAGCTTCGTGGTTTGTAATAATCTGCATGTACTCCGACATCTTCATACTGGCAAGTCTGGAGATCTCGGGTTCCTCCTGTGGAAGAAACTGGGAATTTCTTCCTATCACTGTGACACTGGTTCCCATAGCTGAAAAAAAATGCCCGTATTCGGCTGCAATAAAACTCCCTCCTAAGATGGCAAGCTTTTTTGGGCGTTCCGTGAGCTTAAGCACAGTATCACTTGTAAGGTATCCTGCTTCTTCGAGGCCTTTAATGGGAGGAATTGAAGGTTTTGAGCCGGTACAGAGAAAGATCATTTCAGAGTGGAGGGTTTTTTCACCTACTTTCAGGGTATAAGGCGAGATAAACTCTGCACTTTCTTGATAGTAATCAAGATACGGGTCATCGGTTAAACTCTTCCTTATTGCCTCTGTGTCTTCTCCAATTTTCCTGCGCATCCTTTCCATAATGGTAAGGAAATCTATATCCTTTATTTCAAGCTTAATTCCAAAAATAGATGCAGTTTCAATTTCCCGGATTAGTTCGGCAGGATAAAGCAGGATTTTTGAAGGAATACACCCTCTGGTAAGACAGATCCCGCCTGGTTCATCTTTGTCGATAACGGCAACTCTCATTTTCGGTTTTGAATCAAAAATAGGATTTATGTAGTTCATTGCAGAACCCGTACCTATTATAATAAGGTCGTAGTTTTCCATATTTATCCCTCTCCGCACATATAACACGCAGCTTTGCCGGATATAATATACTATTTATTTATGGTTCTATTTATGGACCATAGTTTTAAATAATTTATAGAAAGAAACGTAAAGGTATTGCGCCAATTTTTCTGTAAAATCATAAATCTCAACAAGCTATTGGGTAGAAAATTCTATATCAGAAGATCAATTTTCTTCATAGTACGCAAAAACTTGACTTCAAATATACAGCAAATTTGAGACTCTGCCAAGAAGATTAAGTTTGAGAAATCCTGAATAATAAAATGTGAGGCAAAAGTTATTTTATCCATTGAATAATCTCTACAGGACTTAAAATATTTGCGTAAATTTATCTCGATTACAATTGCTAAAACAAACATTTTTAAATTTTAATACATATTTTTAAATTATCTCTGAAAGATAAACAACTACTTATTTATAAAGATAAGCTTATTCTATGTAGCTTTCAATAATGAATAAAAACAAAAGATGTCTTATAATGAACAGAGCTGCCCGATTCACTAAAAACGGGGATTTCTGCCAGGGAATTCCTGTAATGCATATCCTGTATATCCTGCTCATTCTTATAGCTCCTTTTGCAGGGGTGAATCTTCTTTTTATCTTCTCTGTTGTTATTTTCCTGGGATTTAGGTTTTCTAAAAATCCCATTTTGTGTGATAGAGATGCTACCAGCCTTATTTTTTCTCTAGTTCTAATGCTCTTTGTTTCCGTGATTTCTGGGAGCTTTTCTTATACATATCCTTTCTACATAGTACTCGCCGCATTTGCGATTGCGGCAGTCGGAAACCATAAAACCTCTTTTTCGGAAACAGATTCTGTACCTGATTCTAATTTAAGGCGGAGGACAATCAAAAAGAGGAGTTTTTCAATACTCTGGAGTTCGGCTTTCCTGGCACTTCGGATTGCTGCTGCATTCTTTGCCGCAAGCTGGATCGTCTACTGGCAGAAACTGCCGGTTTCATATAACCTGATTTTCTTCATAGCTGTTATCGGGGCGGTTACCGGTTCTCTTTTCGAGTCAATCCCCTCCAAAATAGACAAGAATATTTCTGTGCCGCTGGGTGCAGGCATGACAATGTGGATTTTTGAAGATTTCAGGTACTGGGTGTCTCCTGAAAAAATGGTCGTAGCACTTGTATTCTCGTTCATCCTGGGTGTGCTGGCTTACAGAGCTAAGATTGCAGACGTCTCTGCCCTTCTGAGTGCTGCCCTTCTGGGATTCCTGATAATTGTCTTCAGTGGGCTTTCCTGGTACCTGCTTCTGCTCACGTTTTTTATTCTTGGAGGCGGGTTTACAAAGTATAAATATGCATACAAAGAATCCATAGGGATTGCACAGGCTAAAGACGGCATCCGGAGTTATGAAAATGTATTTTCGAATAGCACAGCAGCCCTTGCCCTTGCAGTAGCGTACGGGGTTTTCCCGGAGCACAGTCTTCCGATCATCTATGCCTACATGGGCACGGTTGCAACAGCTACAGGAGATACCCTGGCAAGTGAAATAGGAACAACAGCAAAAGGAAGACCAAGAATGATAACAACCCTCAAACTCTCGGAACCCGGAGTTGATGGAGCCGTATCATTGCTTGGTGAACTTGCTGCAATCTTCGGTTCTGCAGTGATAGGAGTCCTTGCATACTTACTGGGGATCTCGGATAATTTTATATTAACAGTCCTTATTACAACAGCAGGAGGGTTTTTCGGGACAAATGTGGACAGCTTTCTTGGGGCTACGCTTCAGAAAAGAGGAGTGCTCTCAAATAGCGGAGTCAATTTCGTGGCGACCTTTGCAGGGGCAGGAATCTCGGCTGTTCTGTATTTCCTTATAACTTGAACCGGGTACGGAATAAGTCTTATTGAGTTCTATTTTCTTAGCTCTTTTTTAGACTCTCAGACCCTTTACTGCTTTTTAGGATTTTAAAAGCTTTGTCAGAGTTCTTACACATTTTCAGGCTTTTGGTATCTTTATATATTTTTCTCCAGTTTCTTACACCTTTCTCAGATTCCTTTGACTTTTTCCCAGGATGCGTACTCTCTAAAAAGGCATCCATATATCTCACGAAGCGGGATAAGAGCGTCAACATCCCACATCCTACCGTTAATAATTCTGTGAATATCTAAATAGTTATGAACCATATAATATACCATGATTTGTGGCTACCGTTATAGAATTTGCCCAAACAAAGACCAAAAGGTTCTTTTGGAAAAACATATCGGTAGCTGTAGATTTGTATACAACAAATTTCTTCACATTAAGAAAACACTCTATGAAAAATTCAAGATGAGCATTTCAGAATTTGACTTGAATAACCATCTTAATGTTTTGAAAAATATCTATCCTTTTTTGAAAAAAGTTAATTCTCAATCCCTACAACAAGCAAGCAAAAATCTTAATTCAGCATATAACAAATTCTTCAAAGAAGAGGCAAGATTCCCGAAAAAGAAGAGTAAAAAGAATCCTCTTCAATCATTCCAGATACCTCAACATTACAGAATTGAGGGTAAAAAGATATGGATTCCTAAAGTTGGATGGATTAAAATCAAATTGCATAGAAATATGATGCAAGGTGAAATGAAAACTGCAACCATATCTCGCACTCCAACAGGGAAATACTATATCAGTATAATTGTAGAAAATGATATAGAATCTCCTGAAAAACAAGAATATTCTCATCTAACTATTATAGGAATAGATGTTGGAAACATTACCTTTGCTACTCTTTCTACTGGTGAAAAGATAGATCATCCAAAGTTCTTGAAAAACTCTCTTGAAAGATTAAAATGTCTACAAAAAGAAGTTACAAGAAAAGTTTTGGGATCAAATAACTGGAAGAAAGCTGTAAAAAAAGTATCAAAAATCCATGAAAAAATCTCTAATCAACGTAATGACTTTCAACACAAAGTTTCAAAAAAGATAATAAGCGAAAACCAAGCAATAGCAGTTGAAACTTTGAACATAAAGGGAATGATGAGTAACCATCATAGAGCGCAAAGTATCGGAGATTCGGCATGGTATAGTTTTGTTCTGAAATTACAGTATAAAGCTGAATGGTTAGGAAAGACTGTAATTAAGATAAGTCAATGGTTGCCATCATCAAAAACATGTAACATTTGCGGTTACAAACATCCAAATCTTACTGAAAATATAAGAAAATGGCAATGTCCTGATTGTGGAACTATCCATGATCGAGAAGTTAACGCTGCAATAAATATCAAAAAATTTGCACTCATGGAACGTGAGGTAGAGCTTGTGGATTTGTGGTCAATAGACCGGGATATGAAGCAAGAAGCTTCGCCCTCAAGATCTTGAACCTTTAGGCAAAAGCGGTAGGGTGAGGTAGTTCACATTTTCATTACATATCCTTAAGGAAACAGGGTTACTGAACCATTCCACTTTTCATTTCTTCGATTCTTACTTTTCAAGCTTACAGGAGGTAAACAGATGACAGAAACCGAGTATAAAGATAAGAAAATCCTGCTCGTAATCGCCCAGGAGCAATTCAGAGACGAGGAATGTTTTGTTCCGAAACAGCTTTTTGAGGCTGCAGGAGTAAAAGTTACCGTTGCAGCCGAATCTCAGAAAACGGCTAAAGGGATGCTCGGAGGAACAATCAAGCCTGATATTGCGATCTCAGATGCTAGAATTGACGACTATGACGCAATAGTAATCTCAGGGGGTTCAGGCTCTAGAAAATACCTGTGGGATAGTAAAGCTCTGCAGGCACTCGTAAAAGAAGCTGATAACCTGAAAAAGGTGATCTCCGCGATCTGCATTTCCCCTGTAGTACTGGCAAGAACAGGCATCTTGAAGGGCAAAGAGAGCACAGTCTTCAAAAGTCCGGATACTGTACGTGAACTTAAGGAACACGGGGCTATCTATCTGGACAGGGAAGTAGTGGTTTCGGGCCGTGTGGTCACAGGGCGAGATCCTGCAAGTGCTGATGCGTTTGGAAAAGCTGTACTTGAGGCCCTGAAAAAAGCTTAATTTTCATCAAGGATTCTGAAATGAAGATCTCCTTTACCAAAGTCTGAGAATTAGATTTCTCCGGTTACCGGGTGTGCTTATTATGACAGCGGAACTTGAAGCCATACTGGCTTATCACCAGACAAGTAAACACAACTTCAAAGCTTATGCTCCGGGTCCTCACCACCTGGATCTGCCTCTCAAGCCAGATCCCTTTCTTAACTATCATGGAACTCGACTTTTTAATCTGGAGATCTGGAGCGATGAGCATATAAAAGCTGAGACTTTTCCTGCCTATGAACAGGTTTTCTCACCGGAAAAACTCAAGCCGTATGAGCTGAGTGTGAAATCGATTTCCAGGCTTTTTTTTGACAGCTTTGCCATTTCTGCCTGGAAGAAAGCAGAAGGTACAAAATGGTCTCTTCGCGTTAATCCTTCAAGTGGAAACCTCCATCCTACCGAGGTTTACCTTCTTTCCGGTCCTGTGAAGGGGCTTCTGAAAACCCCGTCAGTCTGCCATTATACTCCTTTGCCTCATGCCCTTGAACTCAGAGCGGAACTTTCGCCAAAGACCTGGGAGCTATTAAGTTCTGGCTTTCCTGAAGGCACTTTTTTCGTGGGGCTGAGTTCAATTTTCTGGCGGGTTTCTTGGAAATATGGGCTCAGAGCCTTTCGATATGCACAGCATGATATTGGGCATGCAATCGCTGCCCTGACCTTTGCTGCTTCCGGGCTCGGCTGGAAAACAAGCCTCCTTGCAGACATGGGTTCAGAAGAGATTGCAGTGCTTCTTGGCATTTCCGGAGAGAAAGGTCCTGAAAAACAGGAGCCTGCCTGTCTGCTTGCGGTCTATCCGGCAGGAAAGACCTGTACAAAAGGCAGGATTTCTTCCGGCGCGATTCCTGCTTTTAAAAATCTGTCCTGGGAAGGTGTTCCTAACAGTTTAAGCCCAGGGCATGTTGAATGGGTAGGTATTGAAAAAGCAGTCTCGGCAGCTCAAAAGAAGGGAACCAATTACCTTGAGAAAAAAGAAGAACCAAAAGAAGAACCAAAAGAAGAATCAAAAGAAAAACTAAAAGAAGAATCAAAAGAAGAACTAAAAGAAGAATCAAAATCCTATATGCAGACTGCTTCATCACTAAAAACCAGCAGCTTCGGGAACCTGTCCGAGCTTGATACAGTTCCTCTGCGCAGAGTTATCCGGGGAAGAAGAAGTGCTATTGAGATGAATAACAGCGCATACCTGGAAAAAGAAACTTTCTATGCGATGCTGCAAAGAACCCTTCCGCAAAACAATCCAATTTTCAATTCTCTTGCTTTTGGTTCCTTTACTCACCTGCTTATTTTCGTGAACCGCGTAAAGGACCTACTTCCAGGACTTTATATTTTCCTTCGCAAACCCGAAGAAAAAGAGAGGTTTAAAGCTGCGATCAGGTCGGACTTTTTATGGGAGAAACCGAAAAATTGCCCATCAAATCTTGAGTTTTACCTGTTGATGGAAGAAACTCTTGATTTTTTTGCAGCCCAGCTTTCCTGTACGCAGAGAAAAGCTGCTGATGCCTGTTTTACTGCCTGCATGCTTTCGGAGTTCAAAGGCCCTCTGAACAGGTTCGGGGCCTGGATATATCCATACCTTTTCTGGGAATGCGGAATTCTAGGGCAGCTTCTTTACCTTGAAGCCGAAGCATATGGCCTTAGGGGCTGTGGGATCGGGTGTTTCTTTGATGATCCTTTGCATGAGGCTATAGGGCTCAAAGGGCTTGAGTTCCAGGACCTCTACCATTTCGCTGTAGGCTATCCACTTCCGGAGATAGGCGTTAGAACTCTTCCTGCATACGAAGAATAACTTATTATTTCTTTTCTCGGTTTTTTATTCTCTATTATTTCCTTGTCTGCTGTTTTCATTCTTTTTTCTGCTCTTCGCTTTCTTTCTTCTTTCCTCTTCTCAAACTTCTTCTGACAACTCCAGGCTGGGAAGGCGGAGCAGGCGTCTCGCATCCCGATTTCAGGTCACACTCCACTACAATTCCCCGCAGCAGTCTGCCCAGAATATCCGAACCTGTGATAATTCTTTTCTCCTGGCCCCAGTAGAGGATAAGGTCCTGATCTATCACATCGTCTTCAGGGTATTGAGGATACACCTTAAACTGTCTGATTACTTTCTCAAGCCTGGTTTTGGGAGACCTCACCACAACCGGAAAATGGCAGTAAGAAAGCGGAATAAATGGGCCTTTCTTGTAGACCACATCCCTGAGGAAACCATCCGCGTCAAGCACCATGACAGGCTCGTCCTGAGGGTTGGTAATGATTACCCATTTTTTCCCGGAGGCTTCTATCTTTTGCAGAAAAGGATCATCTGGCTCTCTTTTGAAAGGAGGAAATACCGGACGGTTATTTTCAACCGGGAGTGAGATTATACTTCTCTGGTCTATTAGCGAGCCTTCGTCGGAGATGCTGACGTCGTCTATGGAGAGAAAGTTCAGAGCCCCGATTCCCTCAAAAGTGCCAATATCAGACTTTCCCGACTCAATATGCTTTTCGAGCATAATCCGCATGGACTGTTCTTTGAAGAGTTCAAGTTTTTCCCTGCCGAGCCACCAGTCAAGAATAAGGGCTGTAGGCTTGGCTACCGGATAGAGCAGCATCTGGTAGAACCGGACTAAAGGAGTTAGTTTTGCTCCAATTGAAAGGGCATTCCGGGAAAAATAAGCCTGGGGTGCAATCTCTCCGAAACTGGTGATTACAAAAGTAGAGAAGAGGAAAGCTGAGGCTCCTGTCAGTACGGAACCTGTAAGCAGGGCAATCAGGACATTTACGCCTACATTTCCCCAGAGCAGTGTCGTAAGCAGGAAGTTTGAGTCCCGCCGGATCTGCAGGATTTTGATAGCATCTTTGCTGTCTGCTTCGGCCTCTATCTCAAGCCTGAGTCTACCAAGGCTGAAAAGTCCAATTGTCATTCCTGAAAAAATAGCTGACTGTATCAGGCAGAGTATGATCAGTATCCAGATAATAATTTCATTCATTGTGAGTCTATAACCTCTATGATCTTCATATTGGCGTAATTTAGCATAATTTAAGGTTTAATCCATAGGTGAATTATAGGTTAATCCATCAACGATTTTCGTATAAGCATAGGTTTAACGGCTTAACCTTTCAATTTTTATATATTTAACTGAGTCGCAGTCATCTTCTAAATTTGGTTTTCTGGTTTTGCATTATCTCGGCTTGTTGTAAATTTAGCCTTAAAATATAAACTTAACCTTAAGATTTTACTTCACCTTAACCATTAATTTCTTTTAAAATTTATGCGGTTTTAACAATACTGAAAGGAAATTTTCGGATAATCTTAATTCTACATAGTCTTAATTTAATTATTACTCTATTCTAATAGTTTAATTTGTGTTTTCAAATTTCTAATAGTTTAATTTGTGTTCTCAAATTTATTGCAAGCCTTTTCAAAAAAGGCTTGAGCGAAAACCCCTGGCAATTTTTGGATTTGAGAATCTTGTCCCCAAAACATATCGGCGTGATCAACCGGCGCAACGGTTGTGGCATAACCTTTTTTAAAAAAGGCTTGACCGAAAATCTCAGCAACGATGAGATCAACATCTTAATGGTTGCGGATCAACGTTTGATTCAAGTTTTGCTTCAGCGTAATGTTTAATACAAACAAACTGTACTAAATGACCGATTAGTCAGCCATAACGAGGAAAAGTATTAATGAAGAGTGTCGTCTCTGAAATTATCTGTCCTGCACATAAATCGATTGCAATTTTTCTGACACCTTAAGCGTAGATAACGACCCTTCTGATAAGTGATACACATGAAAAAAGATACAAATAACGCCGGATCACCTGCCAAAGGTCCGGAAATCTGCTGTACACCTGATGCTCCTGTTGTCGGTACAGGGAAACAGGTCGTGCTTTTCATTGCGATACTTTCGGGATTTATTACTCCTTTTGACGGTTCGGCAGTAAATATTGCCCTGCCTGCGATTGGGGCAGAATTTCACATGGATGCTATTGCCCTTTCCTGGGTTGCGACTGCTTACCTTCTTTCATCAGCATTGTTTCTTGTTCCTTTCGGAAAAATCGCAGACATTTATGGGAGGAAAAAGATTTTCCTCTATGGTATTACACTCTTCAGCCTTTCGTCTTTAATTATGACCATGGCTTCCTCATCGGAAATGCTGATTGGAATACGGGTTGTGCAGGGTATAGGGAGTGCAATGATTTTTGGGACAGGTGTCGCCATCGTTACCTCAGTCTTTCCTCCCGGTGAACGTGGAAAAGCTCTTGGTACTTATATTACGGCAGTTTACATTGGGCTTTCTGTTGGTCCTTTACTTGGAGGCGCGATGACGCAGTATCTTGGCTGGAGGAGCATCTTCTTCGTAAATGTTCCTATAGGTATTACAGCAGTCCTCCTGATCTTATGGAAGATTAAAGGTGAATGGGCTGAGTGCAGAGGGGAGAAGTTCGATCTGACAGGGTCAGTCATATACGGTGCATCTGTAGTTGCAGTAATGTACGGTTTTTCGGTTCTCCCGGACTTTAAAGGGGCTGCTCTCTTAGCTGTGGGAACTCTCGGGGTAATTATTTTTGCTCTATATGAGATTAGAACACCTTTTCCCGTTCTTGACATAAGTCTCCTGACAAAAAATAGAATTTTCGCCTTTTCAAACATATCTGCGCTAATCAATTACAGTGCTACTTACGCAGTGACCTTTCTTTTAAGCCTCGATCTTCAGTACACAAAAGGCTTCACTCCTGAACATGCCGGATTTATCCTGGTAGCACAGCCAGTTATCATGGCTATGGTTTCGCCAATTGCCGGCCGGCTCTCTGACAGGATTGAACCTCGGATTGTTGCGTCCGCAGGGATGACATTTACTGCGCTTGGACTCTTCCTTCTTATTTTCCTTACAGAAACAACTCCTATCTGGCATCTCATTATCACCCTGATTATTCTTGGTATAGGTTTTGGGCTCTTCTCGTCTCCAAACACGAATGCAATCATGAGTTCTGTCGATAAAAGATTCTACGGCGTCGCATCGGGAATGAACGGGACTATGCGGCTTCTTGGGCAGATGCTGTCGATGGGTATAGCAATGATGATCTTTGCAATTGTTATCGGTCCTGTAGAGATTACGCCTGAATATTACCCTCAGTTCGTTTTAAGCCTGCATTATGCTTTCACGCTGTTTACGGCTTTCTGTATTCTTGGAATATTCGCATCTCTCGTGAGAGGAAAAAGGAATCCTGTAGCTCACGCCAGTATTACTGAAAAAGGCAAAAAATAATACATTAATCTTGTGTAATTCATGTAATCATTGTGTAACCCATTTAATCTAGGTGATAATCGTGAAAATTCTTGGAATTAACGCAAGTCCGAGAGGAAATGAAAGCAAGACTCTTCAACTTGTAAAATCCGTGCTCAAAGGTGCTGAGTCAGAAGGTGCCGACGTCGAACTGATAGATCTCTACAAACTGAGTATAGAATACTGCACAGGGTGCGGAGCCTGTTATGCAACCGGGGAATGCCCTCAGATTGATGACTTTGAGGATCTTTTTGACAGAATTCTGAACTCCGATGGGATCATTTTTGGCGCTCCAAATTATATTAACTCGGTTCCGGCCCCTATGAAAGCTTTTTTTGACCGACTTTCGGATGCTATCCATTGCCAGATGCTGACCGGAAAGTTCGGGTGCTCAGTGTCCACAGCAGGGGGAAGCAAGGCAGATGTGGTTGTAGAATATATGAACGGTGTGCTCATGAATCTTGGTGTTACTGTTGTTGGTGGCCTTGGTGTTGCAGTTGGGATGTATCCTTCTGCACTCGAGCAGGCTGCGGGAAATGCCGAAGAGCTTGGTAAAAAGCTAGCAAAATCGATTCGTGGAGAAATCAAATATCCGGATCAGGATGAAATGCATCGCCAGACAACAGAATATTTCTGCCAGCTTGTAAAATCTGATAAAAAGCGGTTTGCCCACGATTATGACTGGTATGTTCAGAAGGGCTTGATAAAATAAGATTTATCCGAAGATTCCGGGTAGTACGGTTAGTCATTTGGGGATAAATTTGGGAAGCAGTAGTAAGGTAATATTTTTCCCTTTTTCTACACTTTGGATTAAGTGTTAGGGTGTTGTATTCTGAATGATTTCACAGATTCAAGACCATTTGAAAGTTCAATACGCTATACAGCAGCAGTCGACGCAAAAGCTATATGTTAAGTAAATTTAAGCTCCATTTTGGTAATGTAGAATGATTCTGTAAAAATGAAACAAATTCGAAGTTGAAGTGAAATAGTGGATCACACGTATAACGACATATCACTGTAATAAAAGAAATTAAAAGAGCAAAATAATTTTGGGATAAAAGATGTCGGTCTTGTCAACGAAAAGTATTAAATAAAGGACCAGGTCTCCCACAGATCTCTTTCAAATTCTTCTCAGCTGCCCATAAGAGAAATAAGCCTGTTCCCCAACAAAGGGGCAGACGGGGAAAAGTATTTCCTTGCTTCAAGTTTCTCCTCAAGGTCGGTGCAGAGAAGCTCAAGCAGAATTTCATTCTTGACTGCTTTTTTGTCAGATTTCAGTGATGCAGTTACGACTCAAACAAACTCCTTATATAAATCACATCTCATGCAGTCAGCACAATGCTGTCCCTCTCTGCCTTTACTTCTACGGAGCTCGGCTGCAGCTTGCACCATCTCTGCACGTGTTTTGTCGTGAAGGTCTTCCAGTACTTTAAACCGCCTTGACTTAAGCTCATAGCAGTTTGGATTTTTAGCAATCTCAAGATCGAGATTTCGCAGTTTCAAAGCGACATCAACAATATACTTACTCTGGTCAACAATGTGCTCATCTATAACGCTCATATAGTTTCTCCATTCTATGAAATAACTCTTTGAAACAAAAGGCTCGACGGTCTGGTCAGTTTGATCTGTTCTCTGTCAGTGTTTCCATCTGAGTCTTCGAGTTCTTTCTATCTTTTTCGCCGCGTTATTTTTCTCATAGATTATTAATTATTCTATAGATAAAATATATAAAAGTTTCTAATTAGAGTATATGGGAATCCTAACACTTTTGACTACAAAAAAGAATACATAAGTAAACGTTATCGGCATATATGATCAGATAAGACCTACTAAGCCCAGCGGATTATTCTATCTTTTCTTCTCATGGAGTGTCATTAGAAGAGTTGCCCAAATTTTGAGTTGGTGATATTTCTTTTCCATTTCGAAAAGCAAATGTCCGCTCAATAAGGGTTTACGCCCTCTATTCAATAGCTTTTGCATAGCATATGGACATTCCTTTTATTGATACAAAGGACAACCTGTACGTGAGGTTGGTGTACTGGCCTGTCATTATGGGGGTTCTGTTTCTTATTACGCTCCCGAATTTTTATTAAATGGTTACTTTTATTCAAAAGTTTGTTTTGTTATCCTATCCCTGCAATATCCATTTTATCTTTTTTGTGAGTAAGGAGCAGGAAAGTCTGGATCTATAGTGGCCAGTATGAAAAATATGATAAAAAGAGTTTATCTAACACTTGGATCCGACTGCATTATCCCGAATATATTTCTCTCGGTATCGAGGCAATATGCGTACCAGCCAACTTTACTTATTGTCTTTTTTTCCATAGTTATTTTTCCACCATGCTTTTGTATCCTGTTCAGGTATTCATCAATATCCGGGACGCCTATTGTGCAGATATAGGTACTTATCGGCGTATCTGCTTTTGGTTCCATTCCCTGCCTTTTCATCAGGCCGCCATCGATTCCTGGCTCATCTGCCTTGCCGGTGGTTATATTCCAGTATTCCATCGAACCTTCCGATCTCTCTATTTTCCAGCCGAACACATCTTGATAGAATTTCTTAGCCCTTGTAATGTCTCCTGCGTATATCTCAAAATGAATTACTCCTGGCGTGAGAATTACCCCCTGTCTTATTAGATAATTTGGATGATATTCATATATTAATTTAGGTTTTATTTTAAACACTTAGTTTTCTGATCCAGAAAGATAAATAGAAGCCAGGAAACTATTAGGAGGTTTTCAGGGAATTCTTAGGGGATGCTTCGGAAATTCTTAGGTAGTCAGAAGATCCAGGCTGGCTTTTTCACTTTGTCGCTCTCATTTAATTGATCGTAACCACGGCAGTTGCCAAAATGTTCATCTTCAAGTTTGTCTACTTCAATATCTTTTTTAATTCATTGTTAACGTATTCTCCAATAGCTCTCAAGACCTCTTCCAAAACCACATTCTTTTTTGACGCAGGAGCTTTTACTATGGACCCATCAATACTTAACTGCTCAAGACCTATTACACCTAGATCTTTAGCTGCTTTAACCGTGTTTTTGAACAGTTCTGTAATCAATTTTTCATTATCTTTTCTGAAGTCACTTATTGTTCTAAAATCCGGTTGTAGGTTTTCAGCCAAATAAATGTAAACTACATTTTCTTGAATATTGAGAGCTATCGTTTGCGATGATCGAACTCTATCAAGCATCGACTGAATCAAAATCTTACACATTATGCAAGGATGATAGGAGGGATGTCCAGAACCATTATACCTGACTTCAAATTCACTAAAATCCATCATCTCATCTACAAAAGACTCAACCAAGTAGCAGATATAACATCTAAAGGAATCAGACTCGAATATCTGAAGGTAAAGTCTAAACTTGATTCTTTGAAGATTTGATAAACGCCATAAATCAAAATATTCATAATAAAATTATATAATAATTAATATGTTCAAAACAGAAACTTTAATATCACAGATAATTGTCGGACAGCCTGTAAAGGTCGGGGTATTCGTGACCCTCTGCGCTCTCTTGTAATAAGCTATTAATTCAAAAATCCTGCTCCAGAGTCAATATTTTAATTTTTTCACTCGGGCAGGAAAGGTTTTAAACTTATAAATTAACGGAATCTACAACTCATAATCATGGTTTTATAAATTTGATAGAATCGTCACCAAGCTTTACTGTCACTTTTACTGTCACTGAGACCGTCATTGATTTAGCAATCCAGAAATTTTCCAGAGGGGGTATTTATGGTAAGTACTAGCTTTACGCGTGATGTTCAATTTCCGCCTTTGCCGCTTGAAGAATGGGAAGATACGAAAAATACGCTGCATCTGTTCCTGCAAATCGTCGGGAAGGTCAGACTTGCGTTGTTTCCGAAAATGAACCACTGGTGGCGTGTACCGTTTTATGTTTCAGTGCGCGGACTTACTACTGGACCTATTCCTTATGAGGACATGACTTTTGAGATGGAATTTAATTTCCGGGACAAAGAGCATGTTTTAAGGATTGAGACCAGCGAAGGAGACTTGAAAACCGTGCCTTTAAAAGGGCTTTCAGTTGCTGTTTTTTATGACAGGGTGTTTTCAAGTTTGAGCGAGCTTGGGATCGTGGCGGGTATCAGGCCTGTGCCTTACGATATGCCTAACGTAAGTACCGAACCTTTTCCGTCCGATTATCAGCATGCGACCTATGACGAAGAATATGTGAACCGATTCTGGAGAATCCTTGTGCAGGTCTGGTCTATATTTCAGGTTTTCAGGGGCTGGTTTATAGGAAAAAGTTCGCCTGTGCACTTTTTCTGGCACCACGCTGACCTGGCCCTAACTCTGTTTTCAGGCAGGTCTGCGTCTGTAAAGGAAGGGGCAAATCCTGTAGAACTTGAGGCTTACTCGCATGAAATTATCAGTTTTGGATTCTGGGCTGGAGATCAGCATATCAGGGAACCTGCTTTTTATGCTTATATGCACCCGCAACCAGCAGGTTTCATGAATGAGCCGCTGAGCCCGAAAGAAGCTTTCTGGAGCCATCAGGAAGGGCTTGCACTTCTAAGGTATGAAGATGTCCGAAATGCAGCAGATTCACCGGAAAAAGCGGTTCTGGATTTTCTTGAGAGCGTGTACCAGGCAGGAATAAAAAAGGCGAACTGGGATATTGAGGCTCTCAGGCTTCCGTCATCTGAAAAGCAACTTAAGGAGAAAGCTCAAAAGCAGCACAAAGAATATGCGGATATACTGGAAAAACTGGAAAGGCCGGATATCTGAATTTCAAATTAAAAGAGGTACGAGGTGCCTTTGCCTAATTTTCCTTCATGTTTTCTTTAATTTTTCTTTTGCCCTTTTATATCGAATTTTCAGGAGAATATTAATTTCATTATAATTGTTTTGAACTGAAAGCCACTTTTAACCATTATAAGCTGCGAAAAGCTGGTATTTTAATTAGATCTCATAAAAAAGGATTTTTACTATTTTGATGTAAATTTAATAGGTTATAAATTGATGAATTTTAAATTAAAGCTTTAGAAATAATTATTTTATTAATTTAACAGTTTTCAAGCTGGCTATATTATAAGTATACTTATATTTAATCCGGTTAATATTAGAATTATAAGTTAATAGGTACCGGTAAAACAGTTAGACAATTTTTTCCAGAACTGTGAGGTCAAGTAGAAATTACATACACATGAAGATCTCAAGTTAGTTAGCTTAAGAATTGAGTTCAGGTTGAGGAGTTTAAATATTGAGTTCAGGTTAGGGGTTGAAGTACTGAGTTCAGGTTAGAGGTTGAAGTACTGAGTTTAAGTTGGGGAGTTGAAGTATTGAGTTCAGGTTGATGAATTTAAGTATTGAGTTCAGGGTGTGAAGTTTAAAGATTCTTTTTCACACACATATAAATTATTTTTTTAATCAAACTAGTCAGGAGTTAATTTATGGTAAATACAAAATTTGATAGAATAAAAAAGATTTGTGCAATTTTACTGATACTTTGCTTTGTATTGTCAGTAACGGCTGCAGCAGCAAGCGCAGCTAGTAATAGCAAAAATAAAAATGGTTACAAAGACGGTTATAAAAAAGGGTATGGAGATGGCAGAAAACAGGGCCAAAAAGATTGCAATAAATATGGCAGCGGAGAGGCTCTCTCGAAAATCCCCTCTCCTCCCAATGATAACAGATGGACCAAGAATTACAAAGACAATTATAATAGAGGGTACCAAAAAGGATACCTCGAAGGTTACAATGGATATAGGTATACGTGCCTGAAATAAAGGATAAAAGCCTTTGAATCCAAAATAAAAAAGTTAATTCCTGATATGATACAAAATTACCAGAGCAGGGGACTTTGTATAAGAAATCCTGTTTTAGTGATCCAGTTTAGTAAAGCTGTTAGTCTTCCTGTTAAATGATACAGTTTGCTATCTTCTGGTGATTTTGTTTGCTAATTTTTAAAAATCTATCCGCTTTAATAAAAACGGGATGTTTCGCAAAGAAAGATTAGAACACTGTATCGTTTTTTTTGTTTTATTTAAATTGAAATAAATAATAACCGATATATTTATTTATTATCTGTACTTACTTAATTGTAATTTATAGCCGAATAGTCTGAAAACATGGGGAGGGTGTTCAGTGAGCCGGCTTCAAAATTCTATATTTAACTTATCCTAAGCAATTTTGAAACGTGCTCATTATAGCTAAATTAATTTTGGTAGCAAAATTAATTTTGCGCCTGGGGTCAAGATATTGAAATTATCCGAAAAAACGGCTACGTATTCTATATTCAAAAAAATTTAGAGACATTTTATGCTCATAACTTTTAGTAACTGATTCCCCTAGCCTAGCAGCTGATCCCCATAACCTCGAATTACAACACTGGATTAACTGATAACACTGAATTAACTGATAGAGATGAAATTGAGGTTTTACATTCTGTGTATTGCTGCTCTACTCGCTTTAGGGATATCTCCTACTTCAGGAGTACCTTTCTTAGCAGACAGCAACATCACTGCAACGATCCATGGGGCTACATATGCATGGGACACTCTTGAATCTCTCAATGATACTGTGATTAGCATCAATTCTAATCCTCCTCAATCAGTACTGGCAAAAGATGGCACTTATTCCTTTGAACTCGGGCCCGGAGACTATGTTATTACAGCCAGGTATTACCAGAACAGCACTGTAGTCTATTCAAAAGAAGCAACTTTGAAAATTGAAGAGGAGGGAAACTATGTCTTTGATCTCCTGCTTTATCCTGTCTCCGAAAATCCAGTAAAGGAAACAGCCGAAGACAAAATAAGTAATGTCAATAACGTCAATCCCACCGAAAAAACCAGGAATGACTTTTTTACTGTAAGCCACCTGCCAGTAGCCCTCATGGTTCTTTTTCTGTTCGGTGGAGGTTATAAACTTTCCAGAAAGCGGAAAAAGATGAAAATAAACAGGTCTCAGGAAGGGAAGTTCTATACATCCGGGCTTCTTACAAATGCTCTTGCTAAAATTCCTGGTTCTGGAATAAAGTTAGGGGTCAAAAACACTCAGGAGACAGTCTCAGTAAAGAAACCGGTAATAGAGCCAGGCGAGCCAGGAATCGAAATTACAGATAATTCCAAAACTGAGATTGCTGATTTAAGAAAATCTCCTCTTACTAAGGATCTCCAAGGAGTCCTGGATGTGATTCGGGGGCACAGGGGTAGAATTACGCAAAAGGATCTGCGCAGTAGGCTTGATTATTCCGAAGTAAAAGTCAGCCTCATGCTTTCAGAACTGGAAAAGAGAGGCCTGATTCAGAAGTTCAAGCATGGGCGTGAGAATATTGTGATTTTAACAGATGAGGATCACAGATAAGTAGCGAATCACAGATAAGTAGCGAATCACAGATAAATAAGCAGCGAAAGGGAAGCTAAGTTTATACAACTCAACAAAAGTATACCACATGATATAATTTAATAATGTAATGACTCAATGATAATAATGTAATGATATAATGGAAAAAAGAGAAGCAGGGATAGTTCACTTTGTTCCTCAGGGCAGAGAACTCGTGAATCTCCCACTTTCTGAGTAGTAAGAACTCTATTGCTCTGGCCTTATTGCTCTTTTAATCAAAAACTTTTTTAATCCAGATTATTTTCTCTTTAATCTGGATTATTGTTTTTTAATCCAAAGGGTTGTATGGCTAAGTAATTACCATCTTTTACTTTACATAATTTACAGCCAGCTCTGAACGTCTATTTCAATGATAACTGTTATAATCACCGTAGAACTTTTTATAACCTCCAAACTATTTCATGTACATTTTGAGCCATTTCTTACCATCTGCTTCCATAGTGGCTGCGATAACTGCTATAGTATTCATAGTAATAGCTGTAGAATTCACTGTAATAACCGCAGAACTTTTTATAACTGAAGAACCAGACTACATACTCTTTGTACCATTTGTTGTACTCTTTGCCATGTTTCTTATTGTTCCACTTTCTCTTGTCGTTGTCCCACTTTCTCTTGTCGTTATCCCACTTTCTCTTGTCGTTGTCCCATTTGTTCTTGTTGTGGTCCCACTTCTTCTTGTCGTGGTCGCCAAATTTAAATTTGTTCTTGTTGTTGTCCCAAGGTGCTGCACTTGCTGCTGCAGCTGTCACTGACAGTACAAAACAGACTGCCAGGAAAATTCCCAGTATCTTTTTCATTCCCAACATATACCTCACTCCAGAAATTTATTTAAACTATAGTTATTTAATTTAAACTATGTTTATTTTTAAAACCTTAGTTATTTTTTAAGTATTTTATTTTCTTTATTTTATTTTCTTTATTTTATTTTCTTTATATTACTCGACTTTGTTTTGTCCTTAAATTACCTGTTTAATTTACCTATTCTGGTTGTCCTGCCGACTATACGCAGCTTGACAAGTCTAAAATTCGTTAGATTAAATATAAATATACTTATACCAAAAAATAGCTTAAAAGGGTTTAATTAATAAAATAATAGTTTTAAAAGATTTAATATGGAAAAAAAAGGTTTTTAAAATTTAAAAGTTATTTTTATCTGCTTATAACGTGTTTAATACGTAAAAACGCCCTTAAATTCGAGTTCTCAGTGGGAGTTGCTAAGATCTGAGGTATATAAGCCTTCCGACATATTCAATAAAATAGGGTTGTATTTGCTCTTTAAATACGATCAACAATTTGCCTTATGATTATATCTTTTAATTACCGCTTCTGATATCTATTAAGTAATTTTTCTCTAAATACGGAGTTTTTTAAGCAAAAAAGGGATTAATAGAAGTTTTTAAAGCAAATAAGTTTTTTTAAACTTTAAAATCTGTATATCATGACAAATAATTCCTATTCCATGAAAAAACCTATCAAAATCCCTGTATATTTTAAAAAAACGATAAATTTGCTTATCTATTTTTCCGGACGCACGCATAAGAAATTACTTTACGATAATTGAAAGCTCAAGAGCTATGCAGTACGCAGTTTAACTAAAAAAACCAGTAGCATGGGCTTAAAAACTCTTTACTATTCCTGTTGATTTACTGGACGAGGTAAGGGACCAGAACCTCATCTCGGTTGCATCAAGCGCTTCTATGGTCAGATGCGTGCACTTTCGGTTGGGTATTCGTGAAAATATCTACTAAAATCTGGCAGCTTTGGTGGAGAAACAGGCTAGATGATGGCTTTTTAAGGCAAAGTATAAATTTATTATTCAGTAACTCGATATTTGCTGCATGTAACGAAAAAATGCATAAACGAATTGCAAAAACAAGTTCCAAAAACAAGTTAAATACCAGTTGTAATCCAATACCAGTTGTAATCCAATACCAGCTAACATCAATTATCTTTCTGAGGACTCCGTTCAGATCGAATCTGAAATCTATGTGAAATCATATGGCGAAGAAAACGAAAGATATTCTAACAATATGAGATAGAAAGTGATCTTCTGGACAAATAATATTGAAGAAAAAAGTTGAATATAGCAAGTTGAATATAGCATTAATGGGGATTGGGCATCTGGATATTGGGGAGTTGGGGGGTATGGGGGGTTATTAAAAAGAGTTAAAAGGTCTCTTATGACCTTCCCAGATGCCCAATAGTCTAGAGTACTTCATGATATATAAACTTAAAGATTTAATCGTGGATTGGCTAAGGATAGTCAAATTATGTAAAAAATAAACCTGTGCAAAGTGGCTCTGATTTTAAGGCAGAAACTTTCAGTGAACTACTCCTAAGCTAAGCAGGCTGTCTGATAATCGCTATCAATAATATTTGAATTCCTTTTTTCAATTTAAAGGCTTTATATGCCTTATTTTTCACATTTTTTCTCTGAAACTGAATGTTGGACAGTCTGTGAAGGATGGGGTATTCGTGACCCTCTGCGCTCCCAATGTAATAAAATGCAGTAATTACCAAGGTTAAAGTATACATTTCAATATTTGATGATTTAATGCTAGCGTTTCCCATTTCAAGTGCATAAGTCTTATCCCAATCAAGTGTGATCCCAATTAGGATAATTTAATTTAAAGACACGATCAAGGGAAAATTAGTATAATCAAGGTAAATCAAGGCTAATTAAGGCTAAAAGAAAATCGGTGTCTTCAAGGAGATTGCGGGTAAAAAGCACGGGCGTGGTTGGGGTGATATGATAAAGGTTGAGAAAGCAATCCAAACACGCCTCTAATTATTCTTTTCCGCACTCGCCTATCCACTTATTATTCTGTTTTGAGAGCATTTAAGATTATCGAAATTACTTTTATAAAATAGTTTTTTGATTGTTTTTTAAACTGCCATTTACAAAATGCCGACTGCTAATAGTCCAACTGCTAATAGTCCAACTTCTAATGCTAATAGTCCAACTGCTAATGTTAATAGTCCAGCTGCCAATAGTCCGATTATCTGGATATTACTTTCAACATACTCAGGATAATCTTATTTAACAGAAACCCTAATTTGAAACGGTCATGGAGCCGCAGCACATAAAAGCAAATATCCAGGTAATTGCCGCATCTGTCATCTACGGATTTTCAGGAATTTTTTTCATGTATGTAAAGAACATGGACGCAGGAGCTGTTGTGTTTTACCAGCTTCTTTTCGGGCTTCTTGCACTTACAGGTTATCTGGCAGTTACTGGAAAACTATCAGAAATAAGGCTCCGGGGAAAAAGAAAAAACTTGATACTGCTTGGAGCTTTCAATGCAGGTGCAATGGTTTCTTATTACATGGCTGTCAGCTTTACTAATGTATCAATATCCGTACTTCTGCTTTATACGGCTCCGTTTTACGTTTTGCTGCTTGCTCCTTTCTTCCTTAAGGAGAAACATAACAAAAAGAGTCTTTTTGCCCTTATTCTTTCTCTTACAGGTGTAGTAATGGTAATTGGCCCTGAAAACCTTGTTTCTGGATCGGGAATTGAGCCAGCATATCTTTATGGAGTGCTTATGGGCCTTTTTTCAGGCTTTTTTTACGCCTGCGTTACTATTACCTCCCGAGATCTCAGGAATGAATATTCAGGTTTAGAACAACTTTTTATCTCAACCTTAGTAACGCTTTTATTATTGCTTCCTTTTGTAAAACAGGCCTCAGTAACAGTTCTTGTTGATAACCTACCCGTTCTTCTCTTTCTAGGGATAACAATCACTTCAGTGGGTTCGATTCTTTACTTTACAGGGCTTTTACATGTCAAAGCCCAGAATGCTAGCATACTTTCCCTGCTTGAACCTGTAAGTGCGATTTTTTTCGCTTACTTACTCTTAAAAGACCCAATATCTGCTGAAACCCTATTTGGCTGTGCCCTTATCCTTTCCAGCTCTTTCCTGGCAAGTCTGGAGGAGGAAAGCAAAACCGAAGAAGAACCTGTTTTCAAGGAAAAACTGCCTGCAGCCCCTTAGCTTTCCGAAAACGGGTAAAAGTAATGTGAACTTCTCAGGTCCATCAAGCTTTTTGAAAACACTCACGAAAGTTGAAATATAACGAAAATACGAATAACCTTAATTTTTAGAAAAACTCTAATAGTAAGGAAGTAGTTCTCAGATATAACAAGAAAATATTCTTAAATATGTTATTCTTAAGAATTTCATTCTTACATGAGTTATCCACCATCCGGATTGTATTTTTTCTCTATTCATAGCTCTGTTTCCGGTCAGAAAAATAAAATTTATTAGTATGTTCCCTTTATTCTATTAATCTTAAGCATATTTCACAGATTATTTCAAAAGAGCCTGGTATTCTTATGGTAGACGTAGTTAAGGAATTAGAAGCCCTGAGGCAGAATTTGCTTGATCTGTCCCTTCGAAATAATCTTCTCAATTACCGCCCTTCCCAGAAAAGGACCATCTCGATTACAGGTCGGAAACCGGAGGAAATTTACGATCTCTTTGTTCTCCAGGAAAAATCGATGAGGTTCAGGGCAATAGCTCAGTTAAGAAAAGGCAGGAAAACTGAAAAGGGGGAGAAAGACGAGGCTTCTGAAAAGGAAAAACGGCTTTTGAAAACAATAGGAAATACTCTGGTTTCCGAAGATAAATCCCAGACTTCTCGCTCCGAAACTTTTCTGGAAACCTCTGATGACAGCGAAACCCTTGATAAAAAACTTTTTTATGTCTTTAACCAGGCAAATTCCATATTTGAAGAACAGGGATATCCTGTGCTCTATCTTGCACTGGGCTTTCTGCAGTGGAGTGAAAGCCGATCGGCCATAAAAAATCCGAAAGCTCCTCTACTTCTTATTCCCGTTGAACTCAAACGCATAGGTAAAGGCCGGATTTTCAGCATCCAGTGGACAGGAGACGAAATCTTCGCTTCAATTACCCTCCAGGCAAAAATGAAAGAATTCGGAATCACGATTCCCGAATTTGAAATGCCTGAGGAAGCTGCAGGAGTCGAGGAATATTTCAGGGCTGTATCCAGAGAAATTCATGAAAAGAGAGACTGGAAACTCCTGCCTGAGATCTGCCTTGACCTTTTTAACTTCAAGAAATTTGTCATGTATAAGGACCTTGACCCTGCGACCTGGCCTGAAGACATGTCTCCTGCCGACCATCCATTAATCCAGGAAGTCTTTAACCCTGAAGACCCTGAATGTGAAGCTTCCGGTTTCCTGGAAGAAGAGGTTGACCTGAAACTTCCGGCAAAAGACACTTACCAGATAATGGATGCCGATTCTTCCCAGATCGCGGTCATTGAAGATGTGAAAGCCGGAAAAAACCTTGTTGTTGAAGGTCCACCCGGAACCGGCAAGTCTCAGACGATTGCAAATACAATTGCAGAACTTATGGCTCAGGGAAAAAGCGTACTTTTCGTGAGTGAAAAAATGGCTGCCCTTCAGGTTGTAAAAAGCAGGTTGGACTCTGCCGGCCTTGGAGAACTCTGTCTGGAGATCCACAGCAACCAGACCCGGAAAAAAGCCGTGCTCGAAGAATTGGAAAAAACTTTGAACCGCGAAGCTCCTGCCTCCATACGCCCTGACAGGGATATAAACGAGCTCGAAAAGCTAAAACATGAGCTCAACCAGTATGCTCTATCCCTTGGAGAACCTGCGGGAAAAATCTACCCAAGCCTCTATGCCCTCTATGGCATAAGGGAAAAGACAATAGCTTATTTTGAATCAAAAGATCTGAAAATGCCTTTATATAAGTTTCAAGATCCTGAAATCTGGGATCCTGAAGCCTGGGCCAATTCAGAAGCCGTTATAGACAAACTGAGTCAGGTACTTCCTTTCCTAGGCCCTATCAAGAAAAATCCCTGGTACGGCTGCGATCCAGGGCTTGTACTGCCTTCGGATCTGGGAGAAATCGGAGCTCTGATAGACGAATGCGCTGAGGCTTTTGAGACCCTTGAAGCCGCTATAAAAACCCTTAATGACCTTTCTGCAACCTCAAAACCTGATACTCTCGAGAGAATTGCAACCGTAATCAATGCCGCAAAATTCCTTGAAAACTCAAAATCCTTACCTGAAAAAATGCTTCCAAATTCTGGATGGGAATCCGAAAACTCAAAAACAGATGCCGAAGCTCTGGTTTTAAAGCTCAGGAAATACCTTGAGCTCAAAACTTTTGCGGATAAAACTTTTCGCCCTGAGATTTTTGACCTTGATACCTCTGAATTCGAGAAGCTTTCCGACAGTCTCCTCAAGCTTTTAAACCCCAAATACCGGAAGCTCAAAAAAGAAATTTCAGCCTGCTATCTCTCACGAATACCTTTCTGGGACAGTAAAATCCTGCTTGACCTGACCGATATTTCCGAATACAAAACCCTCAGGCTGGAACTTGAAAATTCGAGTGCAGAAGGGGAAAAATACTTTGGGAATTACTGGAAAGGCTTTGAAAGCGATCCTGTCCTGCTTGAAGAGTACATCCAATGGATAATTCTCTTCCAGCAGTACCTGAAAGAAGGCACTCTCACAGACAGGAGTTTCAGGCTTATAGGACTCGGAATTGACAGTGAAGCCCTTGAATCCGCAGTCAGCCATGTACTGGACGCAACACAGGAGTTTCTGGAGGCATTTAAGAGAGTTGGGATTCGCATAGGCGCAGATTTCGGGAAAATGTGTCCAGAAGGCCTTGAAGCCGCAAAGCTAAATTCATTAAAAACTCTCGTAACTTACTGGAAAAACGAGACTTCATCCCTGGTGCTCTGGAGCCAGTATCTTGGTTACAGACAGGCCGGTCTTGAAACAAATGCAGCCCCGATAATGGAAGACCTTGAATCCGGAAAACTAGCAGTCTGTGACGCAATCCCCGCTTTTGAAGGCAATTACGCCGAAATCCTACTGAATCACGCCTTCAGGGAGAAGCCTGCACTTTCGACTTTTATCCGGGAACTCCACGAAGGCAAACTTGGCAAGTTCAGGAAACTTGACAAAAAGATCCTTATAGAAAATAGAAAAAGAATTGTATGCTCGGCTTATAAGGAAACTCCAAAATTAGCTTCAGGAGCCTCAAGATCTTCAGAGGCAGGCGTTCTGCTCAATGAGTTCAACAGGAAAAGAGGGCATATGCCTATCCGCACCCTTATGAAAAAGGCAGGCGTCCTGATCCAAAAAATCAAGCCCTGTTTCCTGATGAGCCCGCTTTCCATTGCCCAGTACCTTGACCCCAGAAGCACTCGTTTTGATGTGATTATCTTTGACGAAGCCAGCCAGGTCAGACCCGAAGATGCGGTTGGAGCTCTCCTGCGCGGAAAGCAGGTCGTAGTAATGGGGGATTCAAAACAACTTCCGCCGACCGATTTTTTTGATACTGTGCTCGATTCTCCGGAAAGTGAGCCTGATGACTGCATTACAGCCGTAGATATGGAAAGTATCCTGAATGTGTGCAAACGCAGTTTCCCGGTAAAGACCCTGCGCTGGCACTACAGGAGCAGGCATGAGTCCCTGATCGCAATTTCAAACCAGGAGTTTTACGATAACCGTCTCTATGTTTATCCCTCCCCCATGCAAAAAGATGAAAAACTTGGGCTGAAGTTCGTGCATCTTCCGAACTCAATTTATGAAAGGGGTAAAAGCGGAGCCAACCGGATAGAAGCAAAAGCTGTTGCAAGGGCAGTTTTTGAACACTTCAGCAGGTACCCCGATAAAAGCCTGGGAGTCGGGACTTTCAATATAAAACAGCAGGAAGCTATCCAGGAAGAAATCGAGGCTTTACTTAAAATAAATCCCGGACTTGACCTTAACTCTGGAAACGGAAAAGGTGAGCATTTCTTTGTTAAAAATCTTGAGACCATCCAGGGCGATGAAAGGGATGTTATACTGCTGAGTGTGGGTTTCGGCTTTGACAGCAACAGAAAGCTTTCCCTTAACTTCGGCCCGCTTAATCGTGAGGGAGGAGAAAGGCGCCTGAATGTTCTTATTACGCGGGCCAGGGAAAAATGCGTAGTTTTCGCAAATTTTACATCAAGGGATCTGAAGCTGGATGAAAACTCGCCTTTCGGGCTCCGGGCCCTGAAAGTCTTCCTTGAGTTTGCAGAGAGCGGCAGGCTTCCCTTACCTGCATACCGCAGGGAAAAACTCGATTCGCCTTTCGAAGAGACAGTTTACAATTTCCTGGTAGAAAACGGCTGCGAAATCCACAGGCAGATCGGCTGTGCGGGATACAGGCTTGACCTTGCAGTCCCTGATCTCTTCCATCCAGGGCAGTATGTGCTTGGAATCGAGTGCGATGGAGAAAGCTATTATTCCCTGCATGTTGCACGGGACCGCGACCGTCTGCGTCAGCAGGTGCTTGAAGGTCTGGGCTGGAAGATCTACAGGGTCTGGTCAACGGACTGGTACTTACATCCGAAAGAGAGCAGGGAAAAGCTGCTTGAAGCTGTGAGAGGGGCTACAAAACAGGCAAAAATACAGGCCAAATCCAAAATCGAACCCGAGATTTCTAGGGTTAACGAACTGTCTGCCTGGGATGGACATGTGAATCGAAGTCCTGCAGGAAGGCATCGCGGTTCGCCTGCAAATACGGGTTTATCCCAAGTTTCGGTTTTGCCTGCGGTAAGTGTGGAGAGTGAAGGTGGAGATGAGGATAAACTTGAAACTCGATTTTACGATAGAGCCTGCCTTTCGGAAACTTCCGAGGCAAAACTTCTTCTAGAACCCTACTATGTAGCTGAAGCTGAAGAGCCCTATTCAGGCTCGTTTTTTAAACTGGAAGAAGGACTTACAGCTCTATCAGATACAGATTTCTTACCGGAAATGGATATAAGAGCCAGGTCGATGGTTCTGGTAGCCGATGAAAATTCCAATAAGAAGCCTGTAAAAAGGTCAAAAAAATCAAAACTCCTTAAATTCAGTGTAAATCACCGCTCTAAAGGAAACGAAAACAAATTGGTACCTGAGCCAGAGCCTGAGAAGGTGAGTTTTTATCAGGCTTATCCCGAAATTGACTTCAGTGCAGGCCCTGAAAAAAAGAAAAAACGTAAGCGTATTAATGAGTTTGCGTATATTTACGGCTCAGGAAACTATTCCGAGCCTGACCCAGACTCCGAGGAAGGGAGTTATACAGATGAGAACGACAGTTATGCAGGGATATGGAACTCAGAAACTCAAATTGAGCACGAAGCCGAACCTTTAATTGAGCGCGACATAGAGAGGAAATCTGAGACACTGTTAACTGAGCCTGCTCTCGAACAGACGTTTAAGGCTGAAACCAGAACCCCAAAGAGACCACTATCTTCAACCCCGGCTGAAAAAGCAGGAAAATTATCTGAGAAGCCCGATACTGGAAGCTCCTTAAAACTCAGAGCCGGTAATAGCGGATCGAGAACTGTCGAAATTCCGGACATCCCAGGAAAAAAGCCTGAACTGGATAATTCAGAAAAAGAGCATGAAAAACTGTCCGGAAAACCAAGTTCATTCGAACTTGCCGTACCCCTTTACCAGGCCTGTCTTTCCTCAGGACTTCCGCAAACAGGCGACCTTTCGGAGGTTTCGGATAAGCAGCTTGAGGAGGCAATTATACGAATTGTAGCGTGTGAAGGGCCCATTCACGCGCAACTCCTGCAGCAGCGAATAAAATCGTATACAGGAGTTTCCCGCATGCTCGGGAAAATCAAGCAGCGAATATCTGATGCTGCATCTCTTGCCAAAAATTCCGGAAAAATCAGGGTCAAAGACGAGTTCTACTGGCCAATCTCAGAACCTGCCTGTATTCTGCGCAGGCGTGAAGGGGACGAATCTACAAAAATCGAGTGGATCTGTGACGAGGAAATAAAAGAAGCTATCCGTTTTGTTTTGCACAGCCAGTATTCAACTCCTCTTGAAGATCTTGTTGTTCAGACTTCGAGAGTGCTCGGGATAAAAACCACACGAAAAAACGTAAAGAAACGAATCGAAAAGCTTGTAAAGGCAGGAATAGAGAATGAGGAATTGACCCTCATGCCTAATGAAATGATTTATTTTGTTGAATAAAGCAGGTTTTTCAGAAAATCGGATTATTCTAAAAAGCTATCGTTTTTAAAAAGCTTATTTCCTGCTTCATTTCCTGTTTTATTCTCTATTTTATTCCCTGTTTTATTCTCTATTTCTATTTTTTTCGTTTTTTCTCCGCTGTACTGGTATTATATATTTTACAATTTTCTGGCATCAGATTTTCGTCTCAATGACCGAATATGAGATCTCGTCTCAATAACCGAATGTAGGATTTAGCAAAAATAACTTTTATAAGAGTATAATTAAATCTCAACTTTTATATGAGAGTAATTTTATTGCTTTTAAGATAATTTCGAGGAGAAACTTTTGGTGAGAATTGAAGATTTTTTCTACGTCAGTAATCTTTATCTAGGTTCATTTTATAAAACAAGAAACTTCAGAGATGATTTAAATATTAATCTAAAAGCACAGAATTAAGTTCTGTAGAAACTTCAACGTGGCTTAAAACATGACTTATGTATAATGTTGTAAAGAGGATTTGTTCTAATTTGCTGTCAATTTCAATCCAAATCTTCCTCTATTATTGAAACTGGCTCTAAATTAAAGTTTAATGAGTACTCGTTTGGTTTCAGAAAAACCCCTTTAAATTACAATTTTACAGATGAACTGAAGCACTGTTTAGGAGAAAACGGTAAATGTCCGATAAATTAGATCTCTCAATCATAGTCCCGGTTTTCAATGAAGGAGAAAACGTAGGGGAATTATATAACCAATTGAATGTAGTTCTTTCAAGATTGGGAAAAACATCTGAGATCATTTTCGTAGATGATGGATCTATGGATGACACTTTTAAGAAGTTAAACGCGATCAAAGATAGCAAAATTAAGATTGTAAGATTTCAGAGGAACTATGGAAAGGCTGCGGCTCTTTCCTGCGGGTTCAGGAAATCACGGGGAAATTTTGTTATTACCATGGATGGAGACCTGCAGGACGATCCCAAAGAAATACCTAGATTTCTTGAAAAATTAGAAGAATATGATATGGTTTCAGGCTGGAAGAGTAAAAGACACGATCCTGTTTCAAAAACCCTTCCATCAAAATTCTTTAATGCTTTGACTCGATATATCACAGGAGTCAAAATTCATGACTTCAACTGTGGATTCAAAGGTTATAGAAACTATGTTGTAAAGAACGTAAGATTATATGGAGAATTCCATCGCTATATTCCGGCTCTAGCGCACTGGAAAGGATACACTGTTGGAGAAATTGAAGTCGAACACCATCCTAGAATTCATGGAAAATCAAAATATGGAGTTGAAAGGCTACTTAAAGGCTTTCTGGACCTGATCACAGTCACATTTTTGAACCTATACAAGAAAAGACCCCTTCACATCTTTGGAGGTATCGGCTTCTTACTAATATTCTCAGCAATAATCATAAACCTGGACCTGGTTTCTCTATGGCTTAGAGGTATCAAAATAGGAGACAGGCCTCTGCTGATGTTGAGCATATTAATTACGGTTCTTGGAGCTCAATTTATATCCCTTGGCCTGATCGGAGAACTGATCACAAACTCCAGAAATAACGATGATTATATTATAAAGTACGATAGCTATGAACTGGAAAACGATAGGTAAAACTGTAGTCAGTTTAGGGCTAATGTTTTACCTTATAGCCAAACTTGACCTCGGGACAATCTACCAGACTTTTACCCAGACGAATCTGGAATTGCTTTCTCTCTCGTTGCCTTTTATTGCTCTTATGTACCTGATAAAAGCGATAAAATGGCAGTCTCTACTCGATTGTATAAATATCCAAATCCCGGTAAAAAGATCACTTGAAATTATTTTAATGGGTAACTTTTATGGAGCTCTTACGCCGGGCAGGGCAGGAGAAGTTTCAAGAGCTTTTTACTTAGATGCTGAGAACTCCAGAAGCATACCAACCGTAGTAATGGATAGAGTCATAGATATGGTCTGTCTTCTAGTTTTAAGTGTACTATCTATAGCTTTCTTTTTTAAGGATAAAAATTTAATATATATAATGACGCCGATGATAATGATTTTTATCGCTGGCATTTTCGTTATCACAAATGAAAAAATCGTAAATCTTCTTTTTGGGATATTTTCGAAAAGAAGCGAATTTAAAGAAAATTATATTAAAACGATAAAACAAATCACTGGAAATAAAAAAGCTATTTTTTCTGTTTCTGCATTAACTCTTGGGTATTACTTGCTGAATTTATTGGTATACTGGATAGTTATAAAATCCTTAAATCCCGCATTAAACAGCTTACTTACCTTTTCTCTTCCAATAGTAGTAGTTCTGGGTAATTTCCCAATTTCTATATCAGGATTTGGAGTTAGAGAGTTTGTAAGCGTTACAATATTCAAGTTATTGAATGAAAGTTCTGCATATGGATTTTCCTGCTCTATAGTTCTATATTTCTTGACTACACTATTACCAGCAATATTTGGATTCATGCTTACTTTAAGAAAAAAGCCTTAAAATTTCAAGGCCGATCGAATTGTTATAATAAGGACATTGGAAATGGATATTGAGAACGAATATAAGAATGGACATCGAGAACGGATATTTAAAATGGATATCGAAAACGGTTATTGAAAATAGTTATTGAGAACGGTTATTGAGAACGGTTATTGAGAATGGTATTAAGAAAGGATATTCAGAAAGGATATTGAAAACGGACATTGGAAATAAAGTCAAAGCAAGTGACACAAATTCGAAATAATCGGGCTATTAAGAATAAAAATTAAAACTGAATATAAGAAGAAATAAAATTAAAAACGCATTTTAAATAGGTGGGGCTAAATGGACCAGAACCAGAGTAGAAATTACAAAAAATACAACTCAAAAAATCCGCTTATGGGTATAGTGATATCCAATTTTATGAAAAACTTAAAGGAAACCGCCGCTCCTTTAAAAAATATAAACAATGTTATTGATATAGGCTGTGGAGAAGGATTTGTCATAAACTGCCTTAATTATCCAAAAATAACAGGCGTTGATATCTCCAGAAATGCTCTGAGAATTGCAAAGGAGAAAAATCCAGAATGTGATTTTTGTTCAGGCAGCATATGTGAAATTTCGTTTAAAGAAAACAGTTTCGATCTTGTTATAGCAACCGAAGTACTGGAACACCTCGAAAAACCGGATTTAGCTCTTCAGGAGATCCGACGAATAACTAAAAATTACTGTATTATCAGTGTGCCTAACGAACCCTATTTCCGTACAATGAATTTCTTCCGGGGTAAAAATATAACACGTTTTGGAAATGATCCTGAGCATGTTCAGAACTGGAGTTCAGGAAAGTTTGTGAAATTAATAGAAACTTATTTTGATGTGCTGGAAGTTCGAAGGCCATTTCCCTGGACTATGGTTCTATGCAAAAAATAATTATTAACATTTACTTTTTATTAACATTTACTTTTTATTAATATTTACTTTTTAATAACAAGTTCATCCCAAAACTCAAAAATACTTTTCTAAATTTCGAATTTAGAACAATCAATAGAGCTTATGATCATGAAAATAATTCTGAAACTTCTATTTATTTGAGAATGAAGTTATTTTTGGGATGGCTTCCACATTTAATATTTACTAATTTTAATATTTAATAACATTTAATATTTAATAACATCTAATATTTAATTACCTTTAATATTTAATAACATTTAACACTTACTAACATTTAATACTTACCAACATTTAACATTTAATTGCATTTAATATTTAATAACATTTATATATCATTTGGGATTTATTTCGAAAAAAATAAGAGATATTCAGGAAATCGGGAGACAATCTCGTGGAAATAAGAAAAACAACTAACCTGGAAAAAAATCGAAGTTTTAAGAATAAACATTTTTACAATTTACGGGAATATTCTCTGGTGGGAATCTCATATACTCTTTTGACAATTATTCTTACTTATCCTGTCTTATTTAAGATAAAAACCGATATTCCTGGAACGGGAGCGGATTCGTTTCAATGGATGAGGATTTTATGGTACACAAAAATAGCAATAAAGGAAGCGGATTTAGCGGCTTTGACGCATGACAATCTCCTTTTTTATCCGAATGGCATAGAATCAATGCCCTTTTCATCAGCCTTCAATCAAGTGTTATATGTATTGCTGTCGCCCTTTTTAGAACTGCATGTCATATACACGATACTATGGCTCTTAACTTTTATAATAGGGGCTATTGGTTCATATCTCCTGGTAAAATATCTCACAGATAATAAATACGCTGCCTTTATTGCAGGAATTGTATTCGCGTTTTCCCCATACCATTTTTCCAGAGGACTATACTTCTTTGGAGCAGCGACAGTTCAGTGGATACCCTTCTGTGCGCTGTATCTCATGAAAACAGTTAAAGAAGAAGGGATCAAGAACCCAATCCTTGCAGGAATCTTTTTCATTCTGGTAGCAATGAGCGACCTGCAGTACCTGATCTTTATGGGGATCTTTGCAGGGTTAGTATTCTTCTATGATTTGTACCTGACTCTCAGGTCCAGGAAAAACTTTACTCATTCTGTGAAACAAATAATTATAAAATACTTCTTTTTTGGCGGGGTAGCTTTTCTCGGAGTACTGCCTTTGACCATTAATGAGATACTTATTGCCCTTTCAAAACAAAACTTCTTAAAGCCAAACGCAGATGAAATTCCCAAGTTATCAAACGATTTGATGAGTTTTTTCCTTCCTTCTCATTTACATCCGTTGTTCGGTCAGTTTACCTCAGACTTATATTCGAATGTACTAAGCTGGCCTGCTGAACGAGTGAACTTTATAGGATATATTGTTCTCGGACTTTCAATCCTTGCACTCCTGAAATCAAGGAGAAAAACTGACATAAAGTTCTGGTTAGTAACTACGTTTTTCTTTACGATAATTAGTTTAGGACCCATATTACACTTCAATGGAGCGGTTTCTTTCACGGACTCCAATCTGACAATTCCGCTTCCATATCATATACTATACAACACGATTCCTTTCCTGAAAAACTGCAGGACAGTTGGCAGGTTTTTTGTTATCGCAACCCTTGGGTACTCCGTCCTGGCAGGGTATGGTTTTTCGGAATTACTGAAGTATAAGCCCGAAAGAAAAAAGCTTATCTTTACAATAGTAGGTTTCCTGCTGATTTTTGAATACCTATCTATTCCGTATCCAACCACACCGGTAAGTGTTCCTAACTTTTACTCTAATATTAGTAATGATACGGATAACTATGCGATGCTCGAAATCCCGCAAAATTCTAACGCAGGATATATGGAGTTTCAGGATTTGTACTATCAGACAGTCCACAATAAAGCTCTTGTAGGTGGATATTCAGCAAGGTATCCAGCTAACGTTAGTGACTTCCAAAAAAATACTCCACTCATTAAAGAATTACAGTATTATTCTCTGGGAACTAAAGATATTTTACAGGAAGATGTTACTGATATAGGCGCGTCTGTCCTGAATGCCAATAATATAAGGTATGTTATTGTCCACAAAGATCAATTGTCCAGTGAGCAGCTCGAGTTTGTAACCAATTTACTGAATAATACCCTTGAAACTGAACCTGATGTATACGATGAAGACGGGCTTATTGTTTACCACGTTCCAGATGAAACAATTCAGCCCTTTATGCTTTTAGGTACAGGATGGAACCACCTGGAGAATTGGGACGGTACAATGACCAGGTGGATATCAAACAAGGCTACATTATCGGTTTATTCAGGTGTTGCTGAAAATGCAGTATTAAAACTCAACGCATGCAGCTTATATTCACCAAAGACTCTCGAAGTTTATAATGGCAAAACTCTCCAGAGTAAACAAAATATCAGCACTAATTTAAGCACAGTAAGTATCCCTGTTACCTTAAATCAGGGAGAGAATGTCATTCTTTTAAATGTACCTGAAGGTGCCGAAAGGCCATGTGACTTTCCGGAGCTAAAGAATAATGATACAAGGAAATTAAGTATAGCAATTCAAGGGGTTGAGTTAGTTGATTCGCCTGAAAATTTATAAGCAAAAAAGTAACTATCTGACAGAGTTCTGAGTGATTAAGAAACTTAAAATATACGGGATATAGGGGGTGGGGCCTTCCAGCCCTGCATTTCTATGAGAGGCAGTGTACTAATTTTTCTGTAAATTTGCTTCGTGTTTTATCATAAGTTTGATAGCAAACCTATGGATATTCAAAAAGTTACAGATTTCTGAAAAGTTATGAGATACTTCTTGTATGCAGGAATAACATAAATTTGCTAAAAACCGTAATACTAAAAATGTAATTTCTATTTTATTATCTGATTATTATAGTGAAAATTACCATTTTCAGGCTGATTTTTCCACAATTGCCTATGTGTTTGTTTTCTCGATTGTTACATAGTTTGTAGGAATATGATTGTTTTCTTCGATAACCTCACATCAAATGCAAAAAAATACTAGGAAACATATAGGCACTTTTCTCGATGCCTGTAAATATCGATTTTAAGCCTTAAAAAGTGTTATAAAAATTAAAATATAAATTATTTTTATAAATAAGAAGTTATAGCTTACGGCGGAGTTAAGGTTATATAATAAGTGATACAATGATGTATATACATCAATTGGAAAGGCGGATATGCAAAAGAACCAAAATAGAACACCTACTTCCTGCTATTGCCTGAAAATTCGCAGAGCAACTGCAACGGTTACTAAGCATTATGACCGTGTACTAGCGCCTTGCGGTGTCACGGTGAGTCAGTATTCCGTGCTCCTGAATATATCGCGTGCAGAGCAATGTAGTATCAGGGAATTGGCAGACATGGCAGAGTTAGACCGCTCAACACTTGCCAGAAATTTGCAGCCACTATTTCATCAGGGCTTGGTCGTTGATACAAGACAAGAGGGGACGCGAAACTGTCAATTAGAATTAACCGAAACCGGCAAAGAAACACTTGAGTGCGCAAAGCTGCTATGGGCCAAGGCACAGCAGGATGTTATGCTAAAACTGGGAGATGAGGGACTAGACACATTAGAAAAGGTACTAAGTTCTTTGGAAGCACTATGATGATTCTTGCCCAATTGATGTATATACCCAATCTGTGATCAAGAAATAAGCCCGAAACAAAGATGGCAGGAAATTCAAGGAAGGAGGCCATGACGATTGAGGAGTTTTCGATCTTTCTCAAGGGACAGACGGGCTGCATAATCTATTAGATGTACATATTATACATCTGGATGATCAGGGTCGTGTCACCGTTGATTTGAACGTATCCGACCAAGTGCTCAATCCCCATGGAACTGCCTATTGCGTATACTCTTTGCACTGCATAGTACCCGCAGCGAAATAACTTAGGCGCTTTTCATACTGTTTCTACGTATTTTCGCAAACGAGCTCATTGATTTAGTTTAAATAAATTGTGTGTTGCCTAGGTTATTTTGTTACAACTCCATAGTGCAGCAGTGACCTTGCTTTGGGTTTTTGATGTATATACATGAATCGTAATGAAAGGATGTCGTATGATGGAAAAGAAAACAATTGGAATTTATGACCCGTTTCAAATCGGAAACTTAACAATTAAAAACCGGCTTATCAGGAGCGCAACCTTTGAGTTCGGTGCGGACAGTGGAAGGATAACGCCGAGAATCATTAAACTGTACCGAGAGCTTGCTGCAGGGGGCAGCGGACTCATCATTTCCGGTATGCAAGCAGTTTTGCCCGGCGCAGGTATTGGCCCCACAATGGTGGAGACAACATACGACCGATACGTTGACGATATGAAGCAGTTGACAGATGTGGTACATGAAAACGGAAGCAAGTTGTTTGTCCAGTTAAATCATGCTGGATACGGTACTGACTGGCGGCATGGCTATGATCGTTTGGGCGTGTCGGAGCGGTTGGTCGCAGAAAATTGCACCTATCAGGAGACAACGCCGGATGAAATCAAGATTATTGTCGAAGCGTTTGGCAAAGCTGCAAAGCACTGTAAAGGGGCCGGCTGCGATGGTGTGCAAATCC
Source organism: Methanobacteriota archaeon (assembly GCA_023399215.1). Lineage (GTDB taxonomy): Archaea > Halobacteriota > Methanosarcinia > Methanosarcinales > Methanosarcinaceae > Methanosarcina. Next base: position 35,714 of record JAEWQJ010000049.1, on the reverse strand, counting down.
ATGCTGCTCACGGTTTTTTAATCAATACATTCCTGTCTCCCTATTTTAACCACAGAACGGACGCTTACGGAGGCTCCATAGAAAATCGTTCTCGCATACTGTTTGAAGTTTACGCTGCGATACGAAACGCAGTGGGGAATAACTACCCAGTCAGCGTTAAGATACCATTCAGTGATAGGGTATCCCCTTCCATTACACCTGATGAGTGTATTTATGTATGTAAGGAATTGGAAGAACGCGGTATTGACATGATTGAAATTACTTCTGGAGTAACATATGACGGCGGAGAATCTTCTTTAACGCCTCTGGGAAATAAGGAGTCCAAAGAAGGCAACTTCCTGACAGGCGCGGTGCAGGTTGCGGATGCGGTCAGCGTCCCAATTGTCAGTGTGTGTGGCTACAGAACGCCTGACTTCATTGAAAAAACACTAAATGAAACGCCTGTGACAGCAATTTCGCTTTGCAGGCCTCTTATTCGGGAACCAAATCTCCCAAATCGATGGGAAACTGATCGGACAAAAGCTACCTGTGTGTCTTGCAACCAGTGCTATAAATCTAGTGGCATTATTGCCTGTCAAATGAAAAAATGATGATCAATGAACATATTGAGGGATCTACCCCGATTTCGTTTACCCAAAATTTTTAATCATTTCTTAGCGTACACCTACATCAAAATCGGGACGATACCCTAATTTTGCAAAATGCTTAAAAATACGAACTTTTTGAGATCGAATGTTCGTATTTTAGCAGGAAATAATCAGTTTTTCCTGTCAAAAACTCCAAAAATACCTCAAAATACGAACTTTTATAGAGAATGTTCGTAATTCAAGTTTTATTTAAACCTGAATATAACATATCCTTCGATAGCTTTTATCCGTAAAAATCCGGCTAGAAATCGAAGTTACACTCAGATTTTAGCCTAAAAACCTATGTATCATGTGTAGAACGAATTTACAGAACTTTTGATACATTGTCCAATGAGACTGGGGAAGCCGGGATTTCTTCCCCTTAAATCAATTAAAAAAACGTTTTAAAATAAACTTTTTTTAACGTGTTTAATTTACTTTTCTTGTTACTTTCCTTGTTTATTAACTAATTTTTTACTTTTTAATTATTTTTACTGTTATCACTTTCCTCAACTCATTTATTCTGTGGCTTATTTTGTAACGAAAACCATTGCAGCTACAACTGTGGTCCATTTTCCGTCCTTGTCGCCGTTTGCGGTCTGGCACATATGGAATGTGTCAAAGATATGCCCGCTTGCCTTGTAGACCTGCTCTCTCTCATGCCAGGCCATTTCCGCGTTAAATTCTATGCCGAGAGTGGTCGCAAGCATTGTAGCCGCCAGGTCTTCAGCATATTCTCCTGCAATAATTTCTTCTTCTCCAAAAGAATGGTGTTCAGAAATATACCCGTAGTTTTCTTCATTTACAGGGACCGCAGTTCCTATAGCTGAAGCCATTAAACGATGAGGCTCGTTAGTATCATTCCTTGCAAGTACACAATGGACAATGGCACCAGGTTTCAACTCTAAAAGTCCTTCTTCTCTGGGTACGAGTTTGCAATTCGGGGGCAGAATGCTTGAAACACTTACAAGATTGAATTTCTCAATTTTTGCAGCCCTTAGCGCAAGTTCAAAGGATGCTAATCGGTCTTTGTGTACCCCGGTACCCTTTGTCAAAAATGCTTTTCTTGGGATCATGTTAACTCCTTTAGGACTTACGCAGTTGAACTGAAGAATCAAAACAGCATCAGACCGTTAATTGTCTAAAATGTGATTTTAATCTACAGTTTTTGCTGTAATGTCTTTGCTGTAATGTCTTTGCTGTAATTAATTTTGTTCCTCAAGTGCGTAAGTCCTATACTTAAGGGATTTATACATTTGCTGTGCTGTTTCCATTGTATGAGCAGCTGACACGTATTCTAAAATTTTCAAATCGGTTTTAATATTTTAGAATTGTCGGAAGCTGAACTATTGGGCTGATAGTCCTATCTTTCATTTCTGAAACGTACACCAGAGTTATGAACTTTATCCTTTTCACTCATTATTTTCAGAGATAGAGAGTTCTCCACAGGAATTACAATCCAGCGAATGAACATGCCTGGTTAGTTCTGTAAAGCCCTCATCTTTTTTCTTCTGTCCAGAAAGAGCTTTTTCATAGACATTAGAATTTGCAACCCCTTCAAAGATAAATCTTGTCTCTATCGGGATTTCACCTGCATGGACTTTTATATCCTTTTTTTGTACATTAACTGTAACCTGGTCAGGGAGAAGTCCGGATTCGGCCATATAATCAAGAATCAGCTTTCTTCCGAAGGTCTCAGCAAACTCCAGGGCTTCACTTCGGATTATGAAATGCCTCCTTCCTACGGGTGTGTACACAAAGACCCCTTTTGTTTTAAGGTCATACTTGGACTCACTGTAAAGCGTGCGCACTGTAATCTCAATGCGTTTTGTCCCTTTTCCTGCAAGAGCTCCGACGGCATTTCCAACCTCTGAGTGTTCAGGAGCAAAGACTTCGGCATCTATAAGCTTCTTCAGTTCGTCCACATATGCCCTTACAGGCCCTCCGAGCAGGACAACAGGGATATCCACTTTAAAACGAGCGAAGAAATTGCCATCAAGCATTTTTTCAATTTCTTTCCTGTTCACTCCTTCCATCAGAAAAGCAATAAGGTCTCGGGCCATGTTTTTGGCAAAAAGCTGCTTCACATTTAGACAGAACTCATCCCTGTCAATCCCTATGAAGTTTGCAAGCAGAGTAGCTCCAATTTCCGAAGCTTCAACATTCCATTCAGTATACTCTCCAAGCACATGCAGGGCATCTGTTGGGGTAAAACCGATTACCTGAACAAGCCGCTTCTGGATTAGTGAATCCATTACTCTCTTTGGAGGAAGGATATTTCTGTCCCAGTAGACATCTTTAAGGGAACGCGGTTCGTCCCTTATAAGGGCAAGGAGCTCTTTTTCTTCCCGGTTCAAGTTGACAGGTTTCTGCTCTGTCCGGACAAAGAACTTTGTTGCCTGGATATGTTCATCCAGCTTGAGTCGGTCCGGAATCCAGCGCTTTTTCAGAGTGCTCATAAAATCGGGGTACAGGACTGCTGCCCTGCAGAGAGGGATAACCCGCTTGGGGCCTATGTGTATATTGCCGCTCTGGACCCATATATGACTGTCTCCACCCATAGCCGAAGTCTCCATACGCAGCGCCCTGACTTTTGTTTGCCAGCCTCCCACAACTGCTCCTGCCTCACTGAGGTCTGGTAGTCCTTTATGGACCAGGGAGACGTCCGTGCTTGTCCCTCCAACGTCAATTACAGTGCAGGTCTCGTGTTCGGACAGATAGGAAGCTCCAAGGAGACTTGCTGCGGGACCTGAAAAGACCGATTCTATGGGTTTTTTCATAGCTTCCTGCATGCTTACTACAGAGCCGTCGCAACGAAGCATGGCAATTCTAGGGTTGAGGCCTCTTCTTTCGATCTCAGTTACTATCGTTTTTAAGAAGCCCTCTGCTACAGGCAGGAGCTGGGCATTGAGGTAAGCAGTAACTCCCCTTTCGTAAGCCCCGAGTGACTGGGCCAGTTCATGCCCGCAGACAACAGGCAGCCCTGTAAGTTCCTGGATCAGGGTTTTTACACGCAGCTCATGCTCTGGATTTCGCACACTGAAGTAAGAAGAGACTGCAAAAGCCGAGACTCTGTCTTTTATTTCAAGTACGAATTTTTCTACTGCTGGCATGTCAAGGGCTGCGACTTCCTCGCCATTACTGTCATGCCCTCCCTTTACCATAATCCAGTTTTCAATTCCCGAATCTTCAGGAACATCATAATTTCCGATAAGGATGAGCCCAACAGGGTATCCTGTTCCTTCAAGGATAGTATTGGTGGCAAGAGTAGTTGAAACCGAAACTACAGTCACGAGTTTTAGCTTTTCCGTGTCAAGTCCGTCAATTGACTTTTCTATTCCTTTGATAGGATCAGGATAGGTTGTGAGGGCCTTGTTTGAGCATACAACTTTTCCATCCGATTTCCTAATTAAAACCGAGTCAGTGTAAGTTCCACCTGCATCAATACCCAGATCATATGCCATTTTTGAACTACGTTCCATTTTTATATCTCCACTTTTACTTTCTGACGTTTTTACATTACTCTTTCCTTGCCATTTGTAATGCTGTTCCTTTTATGCCATTTTTAATTACTTGCCGATGTTCTGACCGCAAAATCAGGACAGTAAGCCCCATTCTGTTTGGTCAGTTCTATTCAGCTTGGTCAGTTTCATTCAACTTTGTTTCAGGATCAGAAGTTTGTTTCATATATTGTTCTGGAAACAAACAGCTATTCTGGAACAGGTGAAGGGTTCAAGAACAAACACTAAATTAATTATTGCATTATTGCACTATTGAGGGTAAATATAAATATTCCGGGAGATTTCCGGAACTCAAACTTTTGGCATTCCAACTCCAACGAAAACAAGCTTTGTCTCTAAGGGTACTGCCCCTGCTTCACTAAGAGATATATCTTTTCTACTGACAGCGATCTGGATCTGCCCTTTGTCGAGCCCGGCTTCGGTCATGTATTCCATGATGAGTTTTCTTCCCAGAGCATCGGCGTATTCCAGAGCATCTGGATAGCTTCCAAAGGTTTCCCTGCCCTGAGGCGAAAATAGAAGAACGAGCCTTTTCTTATCTTTTGAGTAGGCGCTTTTGATCAGGATTTCAATTCTTTTTATGCCCTTGCCTACAACGGCTCCGACCGCGTTTCCTACTTCGGCATGCTCCGGAATTATGATGTCGGCATCGAGAATTTGTTTCAACTCTCTGGTGTATGCAACTACAGGGCCTCCTATCAGCACCACAGGGATTTTCATTCTGAACTGTGTAAACCTGTCAGAAAGCAGGATTTTCTCGATTTCGGAGGAAGGCACATCCTTCTGGATAAAAGATACCAGGTTTAAGGCCATATTCCTTGCAACGTCCTGTTTTATCTGTTTGCATATCTCGATATGGTCGGTCTCAGTATATCGTTCCAGAAGTTTTGCTCCTATTCTTGAGGCTTCTTGATCCCAGGCTGTATATTCCCCGAGCACGTGAAGCGCGTCAGTTGGAGTGAAACCGATTGCCTGAATCAGGCGTTTTCTTATGAGCGAATCAAGCAGGCCCGGAGAAAGTGTTTTCTGGGTCTCCCAGAAAATATCATTAAGCGATGCAGGAAAATCTCCTATTCTGTCAAAGAGTTCTACTTCAAATTTTCCGAGGTCTGAGGGTTCAACGCCTGTCCTTACAAAAAACTTAGTAGGCTGCACATTTTCGTCAAGATGCATAGCCCCAGGGATTCTCCCTTTTCTCAGGACTTCAAGAAAACCGGGGTATTTAAACGCTGCAACGCATAGTGGGATAACTCTCCTTGGGCCGATATTTATTTTCATGTTCTTGATCCAGACATGGCTATCCCCTCCCATTGCTGAGGTTTCCATCCGGATAGCTTTAACCTTTGTCTGCCAACCTCCGACTACAGCCCCCTCGGCACAGAGTTCAGGAAGGCCGTTTTCGAGCATGGAAACATCCGTACTTGTCCCGCCTACATCAATAACTGCGCAGGTCTCAAGTCCTGAAAGATGGGAAGCTCCTACAAGGCTTGCTGCAGGGCCCGAAAAGATAGACTCGATTGGTTTTTCCAGGGCTTCGTTAATTCCCACGACCGAACCGTCACATTTGAGCATCAGCAGCCTTGAGTCCATTCCACGCCTGGAGATTTCTTCCCTGATTGAGCGAATAAACTGGTTTGCAATAGGAATCAACTGGGCATTCAGATAGGCTGTAATACCTCTCTCATAGGCTCCAAGGTCAAGGGAAAGTTCGTGTCCGCAGACCACAGGCATTCCGGTAAGCTCCTGTATGCGGGCTTTGACTGCCAGTTCATGAGCAGGGTTTCTGATACTGAAATAGGAAGAGACTGCAAAGGCTGAAACCTTATCCTTAACCTTACTGACAAAAGTTTCCACGGCTTCCATATCAAGTGAAACCAGTTCGGCTCCGTGATGGTCGTGCCCTCCTTTTACGATAGTATAAAACTCAATATCCTTTCTTTCCGGAATTTCATAATCTCCTACGAGAATCAAGCCTACAGGATAGCCATTTTTTTCAAGAATTGTGTTTGTGGCAAGCGTTGTTGAAACTGAAACCATTTTTACTTCTTTTAAATATTTTTCATCCAGTCCGTCTATGGAATTTTTAATTCCTGTGAGCAGGTCAGGATAGGTGGTAAGCGCCTTGTTCGAATCCATCACTTTGCCATCGGAATCCCGAATGATGATCGAATCAGTGTAGGTGCCTCCTGCGTCAATGCCCATACTGTATTGTATCTAAATGCCTCCTGTTCATTTTTTAGAATTGGGGTTCATGAATTGGGGTTCATGAATTGGGGTTCATGAGATAGTTTGTATGGTTAAAATTGCCGGGCATATATTATATTTAAAAGTATTTTATTCATGTGCATAATATGCTATTTGGAAAGTTTAGTAGTTTTGACAAATAAAAAGGAAAAAACCTGAAATGGTTTTAATGTAAGCAATATGATCAATTGCTAAGGATTAAGATTCGAAAAACAAAACTGTAAGATAGAAAAAACTGTGAGATTAACGCCAGCTTTAGTAAAAAACATTTGAGCATGTGCTTATGATTAATTATTGAGCCTATCAAGAAACTCGAAATTAGTTTTTGAATCCTGATACTGGAATAATTATCTGAAATATTTATAAGTCACGTAACTCAGAAACGCACATGAATTTGGAAATAAAAGTTGGTTTTGGAATCGGCTCATACTGTTGATAGAATTCTGAACTAAAAAGTGCTTTATCTTTCGACCTCCAATAAGTAGAAGAATCGGATCTAATAGAAAAATCGAATCCGAAAAATAGAATCAAACAGAAATCGTAATTTTAGGAGTTGGTAAACTTTATGGGAGATCAAAATGATGAACTATATCTTGCAGAGTTGCAAGCTTGCAAACTGGATTTTTTAGAATGGACACCTGAGAAGGGAGTAAATGTTAGTAAAACGTCAAAACAATTTGCAAGGGAGTTTCTGAATTTATCAGGTATAGAGGACTACAGCAAGGTCAAAGAATTTAACGGGGCTAAAAAGACATTCAATGAAATAGCTTCATTACTGCTCCAGTGTAAAGTCGGGAATGACGGAACGATCTCTAAAGCGATCATAGATAAAATAGCAGAACAAAGCGGAACTACAGATCGCAGAGTTTATACAGTACTGGAAGCATTAGAAACTGAGGGATGGAACCCATCAAAAAGCTGTATTAGAAACTGAGTGATGGAACCCATCAAAAAGCCGTGAAGAATGAACTAACGATCAGCTTTAATTTTATCACGGGAACTTCGGTTAAATTCAGGATGGTTAAGGAAAGAATTGATCTGGTTTATGGAAAGGAACAATATCTTTTCAAAATATATTGCAATAAAAATGCTACAGTTCACGGGAAATCAACATTAAATTTAGTCTGTGAAAAAATAGTACTAATTTCAGATTATGAAGTAAAATTCTGAAAATTTTTAAAAATATTAAAGACAGGCTGTCTCAAAACTATGTCCGATCATGCATTGGGTTAAAAACCTAAAAATCTTTATAATTATTACAAAATTTAATTTCAGTGTTTCGCCATGTTCAGTGTTTCACTATGTTTAGAAAGTACACTCGAAAGCAGCAATTTTTCTTTCCATTAAACCTGAAAAATTTTATCTCTGAAAAACCTGAAAAATTTTTCCCTGAAAAACATACTGCCAGAGTACTAAACGACATCATAGATGTCGTTGATATTAATGCCATAGAATCCACTCACTCTAAGGAAAGGTGTCCAGCCTATCATCCAGGATATCTTTTAAAAATATTGCTTTATGATACCTTATAGACATTAGAAGTTTACGTAAACTACAACAAATGACTCAAAATGACACTGCTTTCATTTATCTGGCAGCCATGCAAAATGAAGTAAAAATTGAAATGGGCATTACCCAATTGTAGAATTCAAAATGGTTTTGAGACAGCCTGATAAGCAATTTTTTAATAAAAAAGGGATTTAATGCATTTAATTTAAGATTAAAGCATTAATTCAGAAATTAGCAAAGGCTCAATTCATTTTTGTGGCTCTTCGCCATTCTCTATGGATAAAATGATTTTCAATTCGAGACCGCGTTGGTTTTTATGAAGACATTATGAGGATATCCACATAAAATAACGAAGAGCCTTTTTTGTTTTCGTTCTGTTTTCAGCAGCATTCTTTACCGTTAAGCTAACAGTATAGTTTCCTGCTTTGAAATATTTATATATAGGATTCCTGGTTGTTGAAAATGTGCCATCTCCAAAGCCATTTCCATGAAATTGGCAGTTCTGTACTTTTATAAGCAGAAGTAACAGTTAAGGGAGCTTTTTCTGAGGTAACATTACTGGTAAAATAAGTGTTTGAGTATACAGATGCCAGGATATGTTTAGCGACATAATTTCCCATAAGTGTATACCCAGCTGAATTTGGATGTATCCCATCATCACGTAAGTTATTCATATCATACCCATCGCGTACACCGTTTTCGGGCGATAAGTCAACAGAGTCGTATGTATCTATTACCGAGATACCGGCCAGCGCAGCTTGTTTAGTTAGGTTGTCATTTAACGATATACGCTTGTAGTTATTCTTTGAAATTGGCACAGTCGTCAATATGTAGGGTTTGATGCTTCGGTTTGTTGCCTCCTGTGCCATCCACAGTATATCGTTAATTATGTCCTGGTCACTGCGCCCAGCAGAAATGTCGTTTTGCCCATACATGATTAAGACAATGTTAGGATTGTAGATATCTAACCACTGAGGAAACGTGACTCTACCCTGCGCTGCCGTGGTGCTTCCTGCTCCGACATTAGACACGTACCAGGTAGGAGAATGTGCATTCAGAGTGGCGTTTAGGTACGCTCCATACCCGAGTCCGTGATTAACTCCTACGCCCTTTGTAATTGAGTCTCCTACAGTTAAAATATGTTTAGAAGCATGTGGTGCAGATGCCCTTGTAGAGGAAACACTCATATTTGAGAATTTGTTTGTAGAATTTGTTATCATTATGGGCATATCTTCAATAACATTGACAGTACACCCGTTGAATATATTATCACACGAGTCAGTTATATTTATTCCCAAACCATATTCAGCAATCGAAACACAATCCGTGAATGCATTACAACTTGAATTGACTAACGAAATCCCATTATTTTTTCCGATAGCCGATGTATTACACTTCAAAAATGTATTATTATTTGATTCTTTGATGCCAATACTGTCTCCAACAACAGTTGACACTATACAATCAGTGAAAGTATTGTTATTTGATCCACCATTCAAATTTATACCAATATTTGCAGAATTGCACTCACAACTCGAAAAATTACAGTATCCCGAATTGGATAGACGGATGGAATTGGTTTTAGTGGAGTTCAGGGTAGATTCATTAACCATTATATATTGACTGTCAGCCGCAAATATTCCATGGGTATTTGAGGAAATATTACAGTCACGGATATTTACATATGATGATGCTGACTTTGCATAAATTCCCGCGCCTTTATATACATCAACCGTGGCATTCAAAATACTCACATTATCACAGTCAACCAAGCATATTCCGTACGCGGACGCTACACTCTTATTCATTTGATTGATTGTGACATTCTTTATCACGGTACCATTTTTGACCGAAGATAAAATCCCGCTGCCAGCGGTGTTCTGTGCAAACGTAATTGTGTGTCCATTTCCATCAAACGTTACATTGTCAGCATCTACTGAGAATGCTGTGGCTGAAGCATCAACATCACCCGTCAGCACATACGTTTCTCCAGAAATATTTAGCGAGTAGGACGAAACTGTACCCGCTGGGATTTCGATAGTCGCCGACGATGGCATTGCTGTAAAACATAACAAAAAGGCCGTTAAAATAACCCACAATTTCATTTTTATGCCTCTCCATCTGTTAGATAAAAGTATCCATGTTTGTTGGTAATACTAAACTCTTGATAGATGTCTCAATTGTTAGCGAATTTTCTGCAACTTCAAGATGTTCAAACAGTGCATCCGATTCTGAGAATCTCAATTTATACACTCTTCCAAATTTATTGTTATTCAATTGATGTTAGATCTGCTTTACCTTCAAAATCAAACACCAGAGACACATTCAATTGCATTAACAAACGCCCGTCATGTTCTTTGCATCGAAATTAACGGCAATGTGATGATTTTTTTGTAAAATCATAACTTTCAAGAAGTTAATATTTTGAAATTCAATATTGAAAGAATGGAATTATACTCAGGACACGCAAAATTAACTTTGAATTTACAGCAAATCCGGACACTGCCTTTAAAGATTTTATATACCATATTTTTTACATGTTTTTGCTCTGAAATTGAATTATCGGACAGCCTGTTGAGGGTGGGATGGCCGCCTGCAATTTGATTTATTGAAATAAGGGAATTACACAGGAATAACAGGGAAGCTGAAGGCAGGTGTTGATATTTGGCCTGGGTATTGGATAAACAAGGAACCTTTGTCACCAAGTTATCAATCTCTTTGGGATATTGTTATAAGTTGATAATTATAAAGCAGCCTATTAATATAAAAAGGTTCATTTTTTTCTTTAATCAATTCTCTGATTTCCTTAGTTTTCCAAGTTAGGCAGGAACTTTGTAACTGTTGGATTCTTGAAGTTAAGTGATTTGAAGGCCTTTTTATGACTGGATTGACCCCAAAATTCAAAATTGTATATCTGAATCTCGTATTCAGAAGAAAAGATTACTCTTTTATCTTCTCGACGAAATAGTGTTGGAAATATCTTGAAAACATAAAAGGAAACCCACAAACGATGTTGTTGGATATTCTTCTGAATAATAAATAAATATAAATATAATAAGGTAGCAGGCTTGCTACAATTAAAGCTTGTTACATTAAATCTGATTTATGGCATTATGAATGATAAGAATGCAAATGATAAGAAATAAAAATAAAGTAGTTTTTAAAAAATTAACTTCAGAATCAGTAGAACTTGGCATGCTTCTTGCAATTGTAGGGGGATTTCTTGATGCTTACACATTCGTTGGAAGAGGAGGAGTTTTCGCCAATGCCCAGACCGGAAATGTCGTGCTTATGGGTATAAAAGCTGCAACAGGAGAATGGGGTCAGGCAGTGCTTTATGCGGTTCCTATTCTGGCATTCATGGCTGGAGTAGTAGTTGCCGAGATGATTAAAAAGCTTTCAATGCGCCTGCTTATAACGGATTTTGAAAGAGCAGTTTTAATTCTTGAAACTGCAGTCCTTTTTGTCGTAGGCTTTATACCTTATACAAGCCCGAATATCATTGTAACGGTTGCTGTTTCATTTGTCTCCTCAGTTCAGATATCTTCATTTCGCAAACTCGTTGGTTCTACATATAGCACAACAATGGTTACGGGAAATTTACGTTCAGCTACACAGGAAGCTTATATTGCTTTCACAAAAAAAGACGATGAATCGGCTCGCAGAACCATTCGATACACTACAATTAACCTTTCGTTTCTAGCAGGAGCTATTTTAGGAGGGTTGCTTACATCATTTATTGGGGTTAAAGCCGTATGGATAGCTGTTGTCGTGCTGATATGTTCTATAATTTTGTTTAATAACGAGCTTAAGAGTAAGGATGCTGTTATTGAAATATAAAAAACTCAATGGGTTAGTAACAGTAGATTGGTGAACCACTGTAAACAAATCAGGAAATTCATAACAATTAGAGCGGTAACAGTCTAAGTAGTAACAGTCTAAGTAGTAACAGTTAGAGCATTAACGGTCTAAGTAATAACAATTAGAGTATTAACAATCTAAGTAGTAAATCACTAACAAAAATCCGTTCACTCTTGGTAAAGATTATTGAATTCGTGACAAAAATCAGTAAATTACTGACAAAAAAGCTTTTGCGCAATCTATATCAGCTTTCAGTGCAGGAAAGGTAAGCAATGGCAAGAGATAGAAGAGATTATTATTATCACCAGGCAAAAGAGGAAGGGTACCGGTCCAGGGCTTCCTTCAAGCTCAAGCAGATTAACGAAAGACACCATATTATCAATCGTGGAGATTCGGTTGTTGATCTGGGTGCAGCTCCAGGCGGATGGCTCCAGGTTGCAAAGGAACTGTCCGGAGGTAAGGTTCTTGGTGTGGACCTTCAGAGAATTGTGCCTATTGAAGGCGTCGAGACCATTCAGGGAAATATAAACGCAGATTCAACCATACAGAAGATTATTAAGACCGTAGGGGCAAAAGGAGCTGATGTGGTACTTTGTGACGCAGCCCCTAACCTGTCAGGAAACTGGTCTTATGACCATGCAAGGTCAATAGAGCTTGCAACTTCAGCCCTGGAATGTGCAAAAAAAATTCTCAAGCCCAAAGGGAATTTCGTTGTTAAGGTTTTCCAGGGAGACATGTTTAACGATTACATGCAGAAGGTAAGGGATAACTTTGTCCGGACAATGGCTTATTCTCCGAAAGCCTCACGGTCCCAGAGTGCTGAAATCTACGTTATCGGGAAGAAATTCCTTACAGCTCCGCTCCGCAAAGGAGACAAATTCGTTGTGGATATCGAAAAGCTAGGCTCAAGTGGGGACGGCGCCGTGCTCATTGAAGGATTTGTCGTCTTCGTAAAGGAAGTTGAGGTCGGAGAAAAAGTCAGGATCAGAATAACGGATGTCAAGCCCAACTTCGCTTTTGCCGATGTCGCAGAAAGGCTTGAAAAAACCGAAAAGCCTGAGTAATTTTATTAGACATATCAGTCAACACAAACTATACTATTTAGCAAGGGCCTATATATTTAAGCAGTTAACTATACAGCTTAACTATTAAATATATTGGTTAATCAAATAAGCAGTTAGTAAAAATTAATAAGAGTCCATCCCGATTTTAAAAACCACTTTCAAACACGGTGATCCGGTTGATTGATCTTCACACTCACACAATTTTCAGTGATGGGGAACTGATCCCCAGCGAACTTGTCAGACGGGCGGTTATTCATGGCTATAAGGCTATTGCACTTACCGACCATGCCGATTACACCAATCTCGAACAGCTTATCGAAGCGGGACAGAAAGCAAAATACCTTGAAAGTGAATGGGATATCCGCGTTCTAGCCGGGGTTGAACTGACACATGTGCCGCCACGGAAAATAGCCCCTCTTGCAAAGAAAGCAAAAGAGCTGGGTGCAGAAATTGTGGTCGTGCACGGGGAAACCACCTCCGAGCCAGTCGCCCCCGGAACAAATGCAGCATCTGTTGCCTGTGAATATGTGGACATCCTGGCTCACCCGGGCTTGATCTCCGAGGAAGATGTCGAGACCGCTAAAGAGAACAATGTTTATCTTGAAATTACAGCCAGGAACGGGCACAATCGGACCAACGGCCATGTCGCCCGGCTTGCTCTTGAAATTGGTGCAACGCTTCTGGTAAATACCGACACACATGCCCCTGAAGACCTTATCACCGATGAAATTGCCATGAAAATCGCGATGGGAGCCGGGCTTACCGAGGCAAGGGCAAGAGAAACATTAAAAGCTTCTGAGAGAAAAATTGTAGAAATCGTTTAATTTTTTATATTCTACTTATATTTCTACTCGTTTTTATATATTCCAATTGTTATCTTTATACAGAAAAGCGTTATCTATTGATACGCTTTAGTTTCTTTATTATGAGCTTGTCCCAAGATATATTCTATTTTTCACTAAAAAGTTTAGGGGATACTTTTCATTATCAGAAACCTGATTATTCATTTTAGAAGATGAAATTAAAAATGATTTTGGGTTTTGGGATTGGCTGCATAATATAAACCATGATCGAGATTTAAAATAAAGGAAATGGTATCTGATTAAACACACTGGGGGATGTCCTATTAAAGCTCTAGGAATAGTGGTGCTGGGATTTTTAATGCTGGTAAGTGCTGCAGGTGCAGCACCGTTTGCGTATATTACAAACTTAGATAACACTGTTTCTGTGATTGACACAGCTACGGACAATGTTACAGCCACGGTAAATGTAGGAAAAGAGCCTTTTGGAGTTGCAGTCACTCCGGATGGAACAAAGGTATATGTGACAAACTTTGGAAATAGGACGGTGTCTGTAATTGACACTACCACCAATAAGGTTACATCCACTTTATCTATGGATTCCGTTGGTCGTGGAATTGCAGTTAGTCCGGATGGAAAAAAGGTATATGTTATAGGCCCTAGCATTTCTACAATTGACACAGCTACAAATAACATTACTGCTACGGCACTAGGTAGAGGACTTAGCCCTGTTGGAATTGCAGTTTCTCCGGATGGAGCTAAGGTATATCTGACAGAGTATGTACCTGAAGGAGTCATCTATGCACTTGATACGACTACAAATCTCGCAGTGCCTGTGAAGGTTGGAAGCGGGCCGTGGGGAGTTGCTGTGAGTCCTGATAGTACTAAGGTATATGTGACTAATCGAGGGGATGATACTGTCTCGGTAATTGATACGGCAACTAACAATGTAACAGATACAGTGCCGGTCGGATCAAGTCCATTTGAAGTTGCAGTTACTCCAGACGGTAAATATGTATATGTGACAAACTACAACAGTGGAACTGTCGATGTAATAGATACGGCAACTAACAAAGTTACAGCCACGGTGGATGTAGAAGTTAATCCTACCGGAGTTGCAGTCACTCTGGATGGGAAGAAAGTATATGTCGCGAGTGAAGGCGCCAACTCAGTCTTTGTAATTGATACAGCAACAAATGAAGTTACAGCCACCGTGAAGGTTGGACGACTTCCGGTTGCTTTCGGACAGTTTATAGGAGGAAAACAAGATACTCTGGTTGCTGCATTCTCGGCATGTCCAGAATCTGGGAAGACACCCTTAGCAGTTAAATTCACAGATGAAAGTGCAGGTTCACCTACTTCCTGGCTGTGGGACTTTGGTGATTGTAGCACTTCAACAGTCAAAGATCCAGTACACAACTACTGTAAAGCAGGAAGATACACGGTTAGCTTAACAGTAGAGAATGCTGCAGGTAATAATTCCGTAACGAAATTCAAGTACATCACAGTGAAAAATAAGTAAAATTAAAATTGAAAGCAGATAAAAGGTCTTGTATAAAGGGTAGAACAGGGTTATTGAATAGGATAATAGGGTTCATGTGAAAAAAGAGGATTAATCCTCCTAATTCCCTATTCTATTTCTTTTGATCGTTTTTACTGAATCACGGCAAGAGAATCACTTAAAGCGTCAGCAAAAGAGGTAGCAGAGACTGTTTAAACTGCGGCTTTATATTTTTCTATTTCTTCCCGTGCTTTTTCTTAATCTCCTCTTTTTGAATTTATTTCTAGTTGATTTTCGCCTTTCTTTCAGTTTATTCCTTGTTTTTACTACTTCCTCATTCCTTAGTTTATTCGGCTTTTATTATATTAAACAATAAAAATAATTCTTCAATCTGCGTTAAATATTTCAAACAAGAAACAAGTTGAACAGAAAAATATTCAAGAAATACATGAATATTGGCAAATATACAAAGGTTTTTTAGTGTTTGAGTCATTGTCTGTTCGAAAAGTCAACGCTATCAAATACTTAGCGTACTTTAGAGTTAAACTCTCGATCTTCTATTTAATGAATTTTCAATATTCTTTCTAGGGTATTTCACCTCAAAAAAATCTATTGTCTACACTATGTAAAACGTTAGATTTGGATTTGCAGTAAATTCCCAAACTCCCAAAACTGGATTACTGATATTGAAAATTCAGGACTTATAAATACAATTCCTTGAGATTGAGAGTTAAAGTCTAAGAATATTTGAGGTACTATAATGAAAAAAATGAGTTTTTTAGTTATCGGCTTGCTACTTATGTCAATAGTAGTGATGTCAGGATGCGCTGATAATAAGACATCTGACGCTAACACTACCGCTCCTGCAGAAGAGAACGCAGGCAATATGTCAGCTAATAATACTATGCCTCCAGGAGGAGACAACTCAGGTCAGATGCCATCTGACAACGCTACTATGCCCCCCGAAGGAGCTCCAGGTAACATGTCCGGTAATGGATCCATGCCTCAAGGAGACGCTCCAGGTAACATGTCCGGTAACGGTTCCATGCCTCAAGGAGGCGCTCCAGGTAACATGTCAATGCCTCCTCAGGATACTCCTCAGGCAGGAAATGCAAGCAATATGTCATAATTTAACTAGTTGGAATGTGGTTTTCAAACTGGTTAAACAAGGCTAAGGGCAGTTGGTTAGATAACAACTTTACTACCTTTACCTTGACCTTTTTTATTATTTTTTAAATTCATACCATCAATTCATCCTTGTCGACTGCAACTCAGCAAAGATATTTTCCTACAATCGTATTGATGTAATTTTTTGTTGTATATTGATGTAATCTGTTTCTTTCAGTATAGTGATATAATCTATTTTTTTGTGGTGTCAACGTCATATCGTGTCAACGTCATATCTTTTGAAGCAAAATGGGGCAGCGAGGGATTTGACTCATTTTGCAGGATTGCTCAATAAAACTCAAGGACAAGACCCGCATAGTCCTATACTATAAAAGCGTATAATATAAAAATTAAGATTTCATTTTTCGGGGTGTATTATAACATGAACGTTTATGTAATGCACTTTAATGAAGTCGATAGGACAAACTTGCCTGAAGTCGGGGGAAAAGGTGCTAATCTGGGAGAAATGGTCAAAGCAGGATTTCCTGTTCCGCCTGGATTTTGCATTACAACGTCGGCTTACTGTGATTTTATTGCAGCAAGCAATGAGATTTACAAATTTTTTGATTTGCTTGACCAGTTGAAACTGGACCAACCGGACGAAATTAGCAAGCTGGGAAAACTGATCAGGGATCATTTACTAACCATTCCCATACCCCAAACAATTAAATTTTCTATCCTTGATGCATGGAAAATAGTAGGTGAAGAAAAAGCTTATGCCGTTCGGTCGAGCGCCACAGCCGAAGATTTACCAACTGCCTCTTTTGCCGGCCAGCAGGAGACCTATTTGAACGTAAAGGGAATGGATCAACTCCTTCAGGCTGTGCGGAAATGCTGGAGTTCTCTATTTACTGACAGGGCAATTATCTACCGAATTAAAAATGGATTTGGCCACCGTTCGGTCTATTTATCTATAGTGGTGCAGCAAATGATATTTCCGGATGTTTCCGGGCTTATGTTTACCGTGGATCCTGTCACCGGGCACAGGAATACTATTTCCATTGATGCCAGCTTTGGGTTGGGTGAAGCTCTTGTCTCAGGAATTGTTTCAGCCGACTCATATCAGGTCCGTGAGACCCAGATTGTTAAAAAGCAAATCGCAGAAAAGAAGAAAGCTGTTTATCCGGTCACAGAAGGAGGAACAGTAACCAGAGAACTTGCTCCTGAACTCCAAAAAAAGCAGGCTCTCTCAGATGATAAAATACTTGAACTGGCTCAACTTGGTCAAAGGATAGAAAAACACTACTGCTCAGAGCAGGACATTGAATGGTGTCTGGCAGGGAATAGGTTCTATATCTTACAGAGCCGTCCTATCACCACTCTTTATCCGATTCCTAAAGTATATGACAATAAACTTCACGTATTTTTATCTATTGCTCACCTGCAAATGATGACAGATGCCATGAAACCTATGGGGATTTCTGTTTTTTGGGAAATATTTCCCTTTGGAAAAGATTCCGTACCCTTTTCCAATTCAGTGATCGTAGAAGCGGGAGGAAGGCTTTTTTATGACGTTACTCCTCTTTTGTACAGTAAGGCTCTTCGGCGGTATTTTATCTGGAGAATTGCTATCGTAGACGAACTAATGAGAGATGCCCTGGCAAAAATAGTATCAAGTGAGATATTTCAACAAGAAGCAAAAGCAAACAAAGATACAACGAGACAGGTTTTTAAATTATTCAAACCGATTCTCCCACTCTATTTAAAGGGTATCCCGATTATTGTTAACAATTTATTTTTTCTCGATCCCTCGGGCATCATTGAGCGAGCCACAGTTCCTCCGGAAGAGAGAATCGATAAGCACAGGCACAGCATTATGCAAGCCTCAGGGATAGAGCGAATTAAAAGAGTTCAGGAAAGTATGGGTAAGTTGCTACAGGAATTGATTGGCAGCATGATGTACGTACCGTTACCATTCATTGTCCTGCCCATTGCCAGCCGGTTGACCAGACTATGGCTGGATGAGAACCTTGATGTTGATACGTTGAATAAATCCCTGCCTGGTAACGTAACCGGTGAGATGGGGTTAATGATTGGGGATCTGGCTGACACCGCACGAAAATATCCTGAAGTGGTAGATTATCTGGAAAGATCGGAAGACAGCACTTTCTATCAGGACACTTTCTATCAGGGCCTCAGTAAAGTAAAGGGTGGAGATACATTCAAGATCGAACTGGACAGGTTCATGGAACTGTATGGCATGCGCTGCCCGGGTGAAATCGATATTTCAAACGTTCGATGGTGGGAAGCCCCTACCCTTCTTGTTCCATCCATTATAAACCATATTAAAAGCAATGCTCCGGGTGAGCACCGAAAACGGTTCAGACAGGGTAGGGAAGAAGCACAGGAAGTCGTACAAAAACTTATGGGAAGTATTAGCCATACCCCTGCCGGAAGCCTCAAAGCAAGATTAATGTCCAGGCTTCTTTCCATTTACCGAAATTCTACAGGCTTGCGTGAATTTCCCAAGTATGTTATTGTTCGACTTTTTGATATCTATCGCCAGGCTATCCTGGCAGAGGCTCTGGCTTTACATCAAAGAGGAGTCCTGGAGAAGAAAGAAGATGTATTTTATTTGTATCTCAATGAGCTGTTTGCATTGTTAGAAAATCGTTTTAGTGAGGACCTGACGCGACTTATAGACTCCCGTAAAAGAGCCTACGAGCAGTACCAGAAAATGACTCCTCCCAGGGTTATGACCAGCGAAGGAGAAGTTATTACAGGTGTGAGGAACGATGTTGAGGCTCCGAAAGGAGCTTTAATCGGGACTCCTGTTTCCTCCGGGGTTGCGGAAGGGTACGTAAAGGTTATCCTCAGACCCGAAGCCGCAAAGCTGGAAAAAGGAGATGTTTTAGTAGCGCCTTTTACTGATCCTGGCTGGACTCCACTGTTTTATTCCGTTGAAGCTCTGGTGGTCGAGGTTGGGGGTATGATGACACATGGTTCTGTACTTGCGCGAGAATATGGTATTCCTGCGGTCGTCGGTATCGAAAATGCAACCAAAATCTTAAAAGACGGCCAGTACGTCCGTGTTGACGGTACCAGGGGTTTTGTACAGATCCTGAAGTGAAAAAAATCTTAATCAGGCACTTCAAAAAGGGCAGGATAATTCTGTTTTAACTTAAGGGAAGTTCTTCATCTAATTTTGTACCGTGAACTACCACTTAGCTAAAGACTTCGGGGTTTTACGCTTCTATCTATAAAGTGTTTTCACCTTAGAAAGCCGGTTGATTGATAAAACATAAACTTCTATAAAGTTAGCTCCCCTTAGGTTAGTCCACTTAAGGTTAGCTTCTATAAGGTTAACTCCTTGAAAGTAAGCTTTTTCAAAGTAAGCTCCTTAAGGTTAGCTCTTTCAATGTTAACTCTTTCAATGTTAGCTCCTTAATGTTAGCTCTTTCAATGTTAGCTCTTTCAAGGTGTTTCCACCAGATGGGTGGAACAGGTCATGACTGTTTTAGAGTAGAGGGAATCTCAGGCTCTTCTGTTTTCATAATTACTAAAAAACTGGACAAAAATTACTAAAGAACTGGACGAAAATCAGTATTGAGACCGGTAATTTCAATACTCATTGATATATATGAAGACTGGATTACTGGAAAAATGTATATACTAATGGAGCTAGTAATGGAGCAATAATCAAAAAAGAATACTAAGGGTTACAGAGCAAATTATACAGAAAAATAAGCACATTGCTGAAAAATATCTTCTACTGCTCAGGATTTAACTTTAGTGTTACTCTCAGGAGTTGTCGAAATTTTTTAGACCTGAACTCTGGTTGATCACAGGTACGATATCTTAAGATGTATGCCTTGAACTTTTCATAATTCAGCAATTCAATTCACATTAAATATTTTAATCAAAATGTTTATTTATTAGTAGGGAAGCCCTAAATGATCGAACCTATATTTTTGATGGAAATAATTGTTGCCTTGCTCGTTCTATCCATGCTGGCACAGGTCCTTACCCACTATTTTCAGATACCTTTTATAATCTTTCTGTTTATTGAAGGAATAATAGTAGGACCCGAGGTTCTAAACCTATTAAACCCGGCTCTTTACTCTAATGTGCTAAGTGCTATCGTTTCGATCTGCGTGTCTGTGATTGTCTTTGATGGAGGATTCCAGATCGACTGGAAGCACATGAGAGGGGTTAAAAAAAGTGTTATTAAATTAAGTACATTAGGAGTTTTTATCACTTTTATCGGGATAACCATACTGACACATCTTCTTATAAATATCTCTCTCCCGATTGCTGCCCTTTTTGGCGCTCTTGTTACTGCAACTGGCCCTAGTGTTGTTGGTCCAATAATCAGGAACATCGGGATTTGTCATAGGGTTGCCAAAATCCTGGAATTTGAGAGTGTCTTAAACGATGCTGTAAGTGTAATTCTAACTGCACTGGTTTTTGAATGGATTACAGCTGAGATTTCCGGAACTGGTGCAGTACTTTTTATGCTGCAAAGAGTTGGAATGGGGTTAATTATAGGGACCTTATGTGGGTTTATTCTACGCTGGTTTTTTACCAGAGGTATATCTATTGGCAAACAGCCTGCAAGGTTGTTCACTCTCACTTTTATCTTTGCTTGCTATGTATTGTCAGAAACTATAGGCAATGAGTCGGGGATTCTTGCAGTGGCTGTCTTTGGGATTATTATGGGATCTACCGAATTTCCCCAGAAGAAGATGATAGAAGAATTCAATAACAACCTAGCGGTTTTAATGATCTCTCTGATTTTCATCTTGCTTGCAGCAATGCTCAAGTTCTGGTACATCATGGAGATCGGGCTAAAAGGGATTGCCCTTGTATTGCTTATAGCACTATTTGTCCGTCCTGTAGCTGTATTTATCTCGATGCGGAGTTCAAAAATAAGTACTAAAGAAAAAATGTTCATATCTTTTGTGGGACCAAGGGGAGTAGTTCCTACTTCAATCGCAACTTATTTTGCAATTAGACTGGATGAAATGGGGATTGCAGGAGGCCAAACTATTGTAGGACTGGTCTTCCTGACCGTTATTATTACTGTTTTCTTGACAGGTAGTATGTCAAAAAAAATAGCTCAGATACTGGAGATAATTCCTATGGAAATTTTGATTATTGGAGGAGGAAAAGTAGGCCGTATCCTTGCCGAAAGGTTTGATAACAGAGGAGAAAATGTGTCAGTTATAGACATCTCGGAAGAGGAATGCAACAAATGCAGGGAATTAGGGATCAGGACTGTTCAGGGTAATGCAGCAGATATAAGCGTTCTGAAAAAAGCCGGGATTGAAAATGCCAAATATGTAGTTGTAACTACAAAAAAGGACGATGCAAATCTTCTTTTTTGTCAGATTGCAAAGGCAAAGTTTGGGTTTAAGGGAGAACAATTAATTGTTAGGGTAAATTACGTAGAAAATCTCTCGGCATTCTGGGATCTCGGAATTCGAGCGATGAGCACTACAATGACAACTGCTGCAGTCATGGAAAATATGATTGGCGGGAATAACCTAGTTTCTATGTGTGAAGTTGGAAACAGAGGAAATATTATGGAAGTTAGGGTTACCAATCCAAAGGTTGTGGGAAAGGCTATAAAGGATATTAATTTTCCAGAAAAAAGCCTCATGGTTATGATACAACGGGGAAGTGAATCACTTATCGCACATAGCAATTTGATACTTGAATATAACGATATTGCAACGATTATTGCTGAGAAGAGTTCAGGTAAGAGTATTGCTGATATTCTGTTTAGATAAGTTTAAGCGAGATTTGGCATAGTTATCAAATTGCAAATTGGTTCCTAAATAAAGTAAGCGTAAATAAACAGGATATAATATGGCTAAAATTAGTAAACAGTAGTAAACGAAAAAACACATACTTCATCAAACTTATAATTCGTTTTCCTTTTATATCCAAAACTCTATTGTTTTTATTACAACGGGAGCGAAGAGGGTCACGAATACCCCATTCTTCACAGGCTGTGGGGTATTCGACTGAAATAACCTATGTGTATCCTCCAGACAGGAACTGTATCGAGCCCAGAAGAACATGGTTATTGCGTTCATTAAACTTGTTCAAAATTTTACTCTGCATCGCATATGTAACATTCTTCACAGTTGTCACAGTTTCCAGTGAACGAATTTTGTATTATAAAAGTTTTACCTGTGCTGTCAGCTTTAAAATCAATGCTACCGTCAGGAAAGCCAGCCGCCACTTTTGGTGCCATGACGATCTTGATACCATTATTCTCCGTGATTACATCAAATTCATTTATGTCATCAGCAAGTGCTAATCCATAGTGAACATCTGCACTTGACTCAGTTATATAGATCCGTATCGCTGGTTGCTCGATCCCTTCTTTCTCAAATAATGATTTAAGCTCTGTAGCAGCTCTGTTTGTAATTTCTATCATTTATGTGCCCCCAATTTCCATATATAATTGCCAATTTTTTACCAAATATAAATTGGCAATTTATATAGTAATATTCATTGAAGCTGCTATATAAATGCCTTGTTTTCTAATTGAGTTCTCCAAAACCAATTTTACTATTATTACATCGTTACCTGATTCATAATTCACTTGAAATTAGTCACTTGAATCAGAAAAATCTCTTCCCGGAGGGAAAGATCACTTCGATTAAAAAATCCCGGCGAATGACTCTTTTTAAATATAAAAATGGTTGTTTTTCAATCCTTTTTCTTAACTTTTTTCTTAACAACTTTGTTCAGGGAAGATTTCAGCAGACCGCCAGTAAAAAAATATATTTTATAAAGTATTAGGATAAGATTCTCATTTTATACCTGGCGGTCAATTATCCTTATATTTTTCACTCACTGTGCAAAACTAATGGTAGAGATCTTTTTCTTAAAAAGGTAGCAAATAGACCGAAAACGACAGCTGCACAGATTACACCTGTAGGATAAGTAACACTGCTCGGTAAGCCGAACCCCTCAGGTGCCTGTAAAATATAAGTTGTCACCACTGCTGTCATAAACGTGGCCGGAATAGTGGCGATCCAGTGAAATTTGTCGGTATTAGACAGATATACCGCAGATGTCCAGAGGACTATAGTAGCCAGTGCCTGATTCGAGAAAGCGAAGTAGCGCCAGACTACAGTAAAGTCGATCAGGGTCAGACTGAATCCTATAGCAAATAGTGGAATAGCTATTATCAACCTGTTCTTTATAAGTTTCTGATCCAGGCTCATGGCATCGGCTATGGTCAGACGTGCACTCCTGAATGCTGTATCTCCAGATGTAACTGGACAGGCAATAACGCCCAGGATAGCAAGAATTCCTCCTGCAGGTCCCAGCAAACCCAGCGATACGTTTTTTACCACCAGGGCAGCACCTCCTGCATCGACAACTTCACTCAGGCCGACTATTCCTTTTGGGAAGAAAGACATTGCAGCAGCAGCCCAGATGAGAGCGATAACCCCTTCTGCTATCATGGCTCCGTAAAAAACACGTCTGCCATATTTCTCATTAGACAGACATCTGGCCATTATCGGGGACTGGGTTGAGTGAAATCCACTAACAGCTCCGCAGGCTATGGTTATGAAAAGCATAGGCCACAGAGGAAGGCCGTCAGGATGTGTACTTCTTAAAGTTATTTCGGGTATATTATATCCTTTGATGAGAAGCATGGAGCAAATGCCTAATGCCATTATTAACAGGGCTGCTCCGAATAAGGGGTAGATACGGCTTATGATCTTGTCAATTGGAACAACAGTAGCCAGGAAGTAATAGAGAAGGATAATGGCTAGCCAGAAGTTTGATTTTGCCAGTAGCCCTGTAAACCCCAGACTTGCCATAAGTCCTGCAGGTCCGGACATAAACACCGTCCCTATAAGTATGAGTAATATGATGGAGAACGCAATCATGACAATCCTTGCCTGTCTGCCTAAATATATCCCCACAATCTCTGCAATGCTCTATCCCTCGTGACGGATGCTGAGCATTCCGGAAAAGTAATCATGCACCCCTCCTGCAAAAATACTGCCCAGGACAATCCACAGGAAAGCAGCCGGACCGTATAAGGCTCCTAAAATAGCGCCATAAATAGGGCCCAAGCCAGCAATGTTGAGAAACTGGATGAGAAATATTCTGGGCCAGCTGAGAGGGACAAAATCAACACCGTCTTCCTGGGTGTATGCAGGTGTCTTTCGTGAAGGATCAGCTCCAAACACTTTTTCGACAAACGCACCATATGAAAAATAACCCAGTATCAGAAAGATCAGAGAACTCAGGAAACTTATCATATTATTTAGCAATGAATTTTTGTTATTTACTGGTTTCTATTTTAAAATGAAATTTTTGATATTTGCTGACTTCCCTCAAATGAACTCAAAAACCGTTTGCTGCCAATAAGTTTGGGAGTAAAACAAAATAGTACTAGTTATACTATTGGCTATAGTTTTACGTGAAGTATCAAGATAACTTCGATCAAAAAAGTCTGCAAAGTTCCCCTTTTTAAGCTGCAATAATCAAAGGTTTTTCAATTTTATTTTTCCGAACCTGATCTTCACAAATGTATTCGAGGAAGATTCCAGCAGACTGCTAACAGAGACTGCTAACCGAAAAAATATCTTAAAACTGAGTTGAACCTGAAGAGTAGTTAACTTAAAAAGTATATTCCGAATTTATGTGAATTTTAAAAAAGTAGAAAAGAAATAAGTGTTAATGCAAACTTAATTGCAGAAAGAACACTTAGTATCTGCGGTTTTCTCTGGGCTTCCTGTGGTTAGGAAGGCATTCTCTACAATAAACCGGTCTTTCTGGGTCAGGTTTGAAAGGTACTTCGGTTTCAGCACCGCAATCAGAACAGGTTGTCTTGTACATTTCTCTAGGAGCGCCGAAATTGTTTCCTCTGAAGTTTCTGTCATTAAAAGCCATTTTTGTTTCACCTTTGTTTTAGTTTTTGTTAATTGTTTAAAATAAGATTGTATATAACTCTTTGTTTAAAATCAAAAATTGGTTTTTAACAACAGATCATTATATATCTCTTTATTTTCAACACACGTACATTGCACTTACCATATATAAATATATCTATATACATAAACAAGTAAAATATTTTCAATAAAATAATTTTTAAACATGTCTTGCAGAGAAGGTGGCAGGCTCGCTCCTGCAGAAAAGCAAAATATGAATTTCAGGCATCTTTATCAGACACCTTTGTTTCAGTTACCTATCTATACTAGGCATCTTTACAATTTTTAGATCATTACTTAATGTAGCCTTTCCGTTCAAGCCACTCGACCTGTGGCCTTGTATATTTCCAGGTAACGTCGGCTTTGGAATCCTGAATTTCCCACGGGTTAGCGATCACAATATCGCCTTCACGAATCCACATTTTTTTATGTTTAGATCCCGGGATCCTACCCATTCGGACAACTCCGTCCATACACTGAAGTGTTACCCTTTTCGAACCTAGTAAACACGCAACCGTTGCCAGGACTTCGTTTCTATCCTTGCGGGGAATTCGTACCCTGGATACTTCAGGTGTATTTCCTGAGTTTGCTGATGTTCTGGATCCTGATCTTCTTTTTCTAATAGTGCTTCTATAATTAGCTAAGTTAATTCCTCCTTAAGGATCTTTTATTGATTATTTATAAGTCGAAAATTGATAAGTTGAGTTAAAAACTGATAAATTGAAAATTGAATGATCCGTACCTATTACTATTCTCTATGCTGTTTTGTTTCTACTTTTTTCTGCTGCGTTAGGTGGAAATAAGTATAGAAACAAAGAGAATAAACCAAAAAAAACAAAAAGAAAAAGATGAATCAGGTATTAATGTAAAATTTAATTACAAATTAATAACACCTGATGCAGATTATCTTTAGAATTTCCTGTGGTTAGGAAGACATTCTCTGCAGTATACTGGCCTGCCTTCGGTGAGTTTGAACGGTACTCCGGTCTCAATACCGTAAGTCAGAACAGGTCACTTTTATCATTTTTCTTGATCCGCTGCTACCACGGAAACATCCTAAATTTCTCCTGGAATTTCTGTCATTAAAAGCCGTTTTCCTTTCACATTCGCTTTAGCAGATAATTGTTAATTTAAAAGCAAGATTGTATAGCCCCTTAAATTAAAAACAAAAATTGGTTTTTAACAACAGATCATACGTTTCTTTATTTTCAATGCATTATACTACAGAGTCAAATTATATAAATGCACCTATAGAAAAGTAGATACATTCTTTCAAATGAGAGAAAACTTTACAACCAATACTTGTAAAATATGAATAAGTGCCTGAAATTCTGATTCCGGTTAATTATCGATAAAACTAAACTGACCAGTCCTGCAAAGTTTTCCTTTTAAATCTGAAAAATCGTGGAGTTTTAATTTCATTCTAATCTCACTAATTTTTTTGTAGAAAATTTTAGGAGACCGCCGACAGGAAAAATATATTTCAACTACTTTTATCGTTTAAGCGTGCAAGTCTTTTTCAGGAATTCATAGAAGCTGAACTTATATAAACGTGAAAACACTATTAAAAATTGTACTATTATAGGAAAATAAATGAAAAATGTAAGTAAATCAGTCTAGTTGATACTCTTTAAGAAAAAAGCTATAAAATATATAATGGCTTCAGGTGGCAGATATTGAAGAGTTTAAAAAGAACTCATAGAAAAAAGTACGATAAAAAAGTGATGGAATTAAAGTGGCTTTTAAGCCAACTGAGAAAAGAAGATAAGTCATCTGTTGATAAGCAGAAAATCTGGAAGAAATTTCTCAAACGAATGGCTGATTCTAATGGTGATGTCTGCATATTACCATCGTTTTTATTCAGAAGCTTAATTTCAGGTGTCCCTGATAAACAGCAGAGTTGGGAAGACCTTCTGGTAGTTGTCAGCAGAGCGAATGAATTTCCACTGGAAGATCCATCCTTTCTATTTGACACTAACTTTCAATACGTCCCTGATAAGCAAAAAGCCTGGGATCGTTTGTATAAACTGACCAGGAATAAGAAAGCAAACGTAAGAGTAATTGCTGCGTACTCATTAGGTAGCTTATTTTCACTGATACCTGATAAAGAAAAAGCATGGAAGAATTTACATAAACTGGCAAACAGCGAAGATATTTATGCTCGAATAGGTGGAGCTAAATCAATAGGTGAAGCATTCAGATATATACCGAATAAGCAAGAAGCATGGACTGATTTGCATAAATTGACTACTGATCAAGAAGCTGTTGTGAGAGCAAACGTGGTAAATTCACTTGGTTCAGCATTCCCATATATTTCAGATAAAAAGGAAGCCTGGGAGAGCATACATAAGTTTTTAAATGAAAGTGATTTCCGCGTAAAGTATTGTGCAGTAAACTTTCTCAACTCGAATTCAGTTGCTCCAACATTTGTTTCTGTTTCAGATAACGAGCAAATTTGGGGAGATCTTGTAAAAATAGCAATAGAAGAAATAGGAATAATAAAATATGAAGCATCAAAAGCACTTACGGGATTGTACCCATATGTTCTAGATAAAAAACAGGCATGGAAGGATCTGCATAAATTAACTAATAATAAAAGTCACTTTGTAAGAAGAGGAATAATATATTCTCTCAAAGTTGCTTTTGAATATCTTGAAGATAAATCTCAAGTTTGGGAAGATCTGCATAGGTTATCCAACGATGAAGATACACTTGTAAGAAGCGCTGTGGCAGATTCGATAGGTACTGCTTTTCGATATATTGGAAATAAAAAACAAGCTTGTGAAGATTTGCATAGATTAGCTAACGACGAAAGTAGCTCTGTAAGAAGCAGTGCTGTAGGATCTATCGTGAATTCTTTTCAATATATAGATAAAGTACAAGCACTGGAAGATTTACATCGGCTAACCAATGATGAAAGTCACCTTGTGAAAAACGAAGTGGCAAGATATATGGGGATTGCTTTTCAATATGTTGAAGACGAAACGCAAGTGTGGGAAGATGTGCATAAGTTAGCTCATGACGAAGATAACTATGTCCGAGGTAGTGTGGCAAATTCTCTTGGAGATACTTTTCAGTATATTGGAGATAAAGTACAGGCTTGGGAAGTTTTGCATAGATTAATTGATGATGAAGACGAGCTTGTGAGATGCCGTACAGTAAGTTCTCTTGATACTGCTTTTCAGTATATTGAAAATAAAAAACAAGCTTTGGATGATTTACTAAAACTCACAGATGACCAGAGTCTTTTTGTTCGCACGAGTGTAGCATCAGTACTTGGCCCTACTTTGAATTGTATGATGAGCAGCGAATCCGAGTGTGTAGATTTACAAAAGTTAACACTTCATCAGGAAAGCTACTTTAGAGAAGAAAAGGTAGGATCAACTCTTTTTTCTTTCCCAAATATCATCGATAAACAAAGAGTAGGGAAATCTCTCCATAAATTGGTAGGAGACGAAGTTAAACTTGTGCGGGCGTGTGCTACAGGTTCTATTGGCATTTCTTTTTTTTATTTACCTGATCCGAAACAGGCATATAAAGATCTAATAAAACTCACTTGTGATGAGTACGCTGATACACGAGTGATTGCAAATTTCTATCTTGGAAAAATCTCAATTTTTAGGGCTTCAGAGGCAGAAACTGAAGAAGAATATAGAAAGGAATTGAAGAGTGCTATTGAATTTTTTGGAAAATCATCTAAAAAATCATTTTTACACATAACAACAGTATTATCCCAACTTTACCTCCTGTTTTACCGCTCATTTTATGCAATCGTTTTCGAAGACTCGGATGCTAAAGATGAAGTTGATAGATACTTAATTGAGGCTAGGAAAGCAGTAGAAGAATCTGAGAAAAATGAACTGTTTTCTGAAGCTATTGAATATTTTACTAAAGCATTAAAGAAAACTCCGGAAATTAAAAATCATGATCTGAAACTCAAAAAGAGTGAGATTAATTATTACAGAAAATACTTTGATCGAGTAGAAAAGCTCATTAGAGATGCTAAAACTTGAGCATGCTCTGTTATGGTTTTCATTTTAATCAGAAAACAGCTTTCTCAGCAGAAAAGATCACTTTGAGCAAAAAAGCCCTTCAAAGGGCTCTTTCAAAATCTGCAAAAATCACTGGTTCTCAAATTTCTCTTTTCTTAACAATCGTACTCGGGGAAAATTTCCGAAGGCCGCCAACAGAAAAAATATATTTCAACATAACTGGTTATGGGCGAAGATGTTCTTTTCGAATTCTGCGATCCAGTTTTGTAAAGATAAATGAAAAAAAGATCCGATTGACAGTTTTCAATTAAATCAGAAACCCTCCGTAAGTAAAGAATCGCTTAATCTAAAAAGCACTGCAAAGTGCTCTTTCTCCAAAATTTCTAAAAATTCCGGGTTTTTAATTTCTCTTTAGATTCGGGAGGGCCGATGGTAGAAAAAATATATTTTAACTGAGCTAAATTGAATATAAATTCAAGCCTCCACCCTTAGTAATTATAAATACCACTACAGCAGATTGATATGTGGGTTATTATAAAAAGCATTGAAAAATAATTATTTTGAAAGATTGGGGGTAATAATATGAAAGGATTTGCAATGCTTGAAATTGGAAAAGTAGGCTGGATCGATGCTGAAAAACCTTCAGCAGGACCATATGATGCAATCGTGAAGCCTATTGCGGTCGCGCCGTGTACATCAGATGTTCATACTGTCTGGGAAGGTGCTCTTGGAAACCGCAAAAACATGATTTTAGGGCACGAAGCTGTAGGTGTTATAGAAGAAATCGGATCAGAGGTCAAAGACTTCAAACCAGGCGATAAAGTAATTGTTCCTGCAATTACACCTGACTGGCGATCCATGGAGGCACAGGACGGAATGCCTATGCATTCAAATGGAATGCTTTCTGGATGGAAGTTTTCAAACTTCAAAAGTGGAGTCTTTGCAGAATTTTTCCATGTAAATGATGCAGACATGAATTTAGCTCTACTTCCAAAAGGAATGCCACTCGAACAAGCTGTCATGCTATCAGATATGGCAACTACTGGAATACAGGGCGCAGAAATGGCAAAAATTAAAATGGGCTCTACAGTTGCAGTTATAGGGATTGGCCCGGTTGGTCTGATGGCAGTGGCAGGTGCATCTATTCTTGGTGCAGGCAGGCTCATTGCAGTGGGAAGTCGGAAGGTCTGTGTTGATCTTGCTCTGGAATACGGAGCATCTGAAATTGTTGATTACAGAAAAGGTGGACTTGTTGAACAGATTCTTGAAAAGACGAATGGAAAAGGCGTGGACTCTGTAATCATAGCAGGAGGAAATGAAAATACAATTTCAGATGCAGTCAAAATTGTAAAACCCGGAGGCACGGTATCAAACGTCAACTACTTCGGAACCGGGGACATACTTCCTATTCCACGTATTGAATGGGGATCGGGTATGTCTCAAAAAGACATACGTGGTGGCCTGACAACCGGAGGTCGTCTGAGAATGGAAAGAATGGCAGACCTCTGTACCTACGGAAGAATAAAACCAGAAAAAATGGCCACTCACGTATTCAAAGGATTCGACAAAATGGAAGAGGCTCTCATGCTCATGAAAGAAAAACCAAGAGATCTGATCAAACCTGTTGTTCTTCTGGATTAATAAGTGAGTCAACTACCCTTCCTAAACTCTTCGCAATGCTCGGAGTTTTGAGGAAGGGATATTCTCGCCTTATGGGATAAAGTGATCAGATAGATTGATCAGATAGATAGACAGGATAGAGTCGTAAAAGTAGCTAATTGTTAGCCATCTTAATATTTTCAGCGCCAAATTTTGAACTTCATAATATACTATAATTTAGAGAGGATTTTTCACTAAAATGACTCATTCCTTTCATCCTTTTCTTTCAACTTTGAATTCTTCATACCTATTTTTAGGGTTTATCAATAGCCTCAGACACCAGTTGTATCTAATTTTTTACATTGATCACAATTGCGCTTATTACTGTTTATATGTTCATTTTAGGAAATTCCCAATATTTTGCTCTTTGCAATTGTCTACGGCGGTTAAGAATTCCTCCTTTTAGGCAGTTTAAAATTCTCCAATCCTCAATCCTTGAAAAAAGTTTGAGGATTGTAAATCATGCTGAACACGAAAGTTTCTGATAGCTATTATTAATCTATAATTTACCTAAAAAACTTCACTTGAATCCGAAAAATCTCTTCCCAAAGGAAAATATCTCTTTTATCAAAAAAGTTCTAAGGGCTTCTTATGAATCTACAAAAAATCACGGTTTAAGAAAAAGTGTATCTTGTGTTTGTCTACATTTAAAAAATGTAAGTCCGCTTGAGCGAAGCAGAATTCAGCCAAAACCGACAACATGCTGCCAAAGCGGAATTCAGAAGGTTCATATTTCTGCGAAGGTGAAAGAAAAACTTATTTTTTCTCGATTACCCCACAAACAATCCGCGCGCCACTATTGCCTGTAGGATTGGTCATCTGGTCGTCAGGGTCAGCATGGATGACCAGTGAAGTGCCGTTGGCTGTGAATAACGTGGTCGGCCCTGGTGACAACGTCACACGGTCTGTGGTGACATTCATGTGTCCCGTGCCATCCTTGCCCACTTTGAGGTTTGGTAGATCACCGGCATGTGGGCCTTTTGGGTTGTTGAGGCCATGCTCTTTGCCAAGAGGGTTGTAGTGTTCACCGGCAGACGTGAACGATGGACCAATACATTTCCCTGTATTGTGGATATGGATGCCGTGCAGACCCGGCTTCAGGCCTTTCACGTTGACGTTGATATGAACTGGGCCATTGGCTTCCTCGGTAAAGGTAGCCAGCCCGACAGTATTTCCTTGCACGTCCTTCATGATAGCTGTGGCACTATATGTGGCACTTTCATGGGCATAGCCCGTAGTTGCAAGCATTAGTACCGCCGAGATAGTCATTAGTAATACCAATCTAGCTTTCATCAGCTTATTCCCCCAGAATGATAATTTAGGTTTGAAAGAAGCTTGTCTGTTAAAGATTATGGGTGAATGTATACTGGTCTCTCACTCTTTAACTGGTTATGTGGAATTTCTGTCTCCTTTCAGATATCCCGTCTCCGTTCTTGATACTGGCATAGTATTTATGTTTCGATAACATACCGTTTGCATGTCGTAGTCAGCCATTAGAAGAATGTCGGGTAAAAACGTACGCTTCTTGTTAACATACGTTTAAACAAATACATGGTTATGTAATATAAAATCGTTTTTATAAAACCACTGATATATTATATCTTAAATGAGGCAACCTTTTATAATAAGGTCTTATGTAAAAATCGAAATGTCTGAAATTCAAAATTCCACTGATGTCTATAAAGAAAAATGATTGGTCTTGAAAAGTGCACCTTCTAAATCTGCAAAAAATGTGAGTTTTCAAGTTCTCTTTTTTAACAATCTTGTTCGGGGAAGATTCCAGCAAACCGCCAGTAAAATAAATATATTTTTATTTAGTTATTTTTAGAGATCTCCATTTCTCATTCGTCGGTCCAGTTTCCAATATATTCAACGAAAACAAGGTGTAATTAAGAGTTTTTCACTTTAATTCGAAAATGACCTTGTACAGAAGAAAATCAGTTTTAAAAGATCGAGATCAGTAGCTGTATGTTACAAATATTATTAGATCTGTGTCAAGTATGTGTTCGAATCTGTGTCAAGTACATGTTCGAATCTGTGTCAAGTACATGTTCGAGATAATACTGATCGGATAGTGCAGGATCTATTTTTACCCACCCAATGTAATGTCCTGTTCTTGATAAAATTCTAGTGCATTAAATAGGTGTTCTGGCTTAAAATCTGGCCACATTTCATCAACTATATATATGTCTGAATACACTGTTTGAATTGGAAGCATTCCACTGAGTCGGCATCTTCCTCCCCAGCGAATAAGTAAATCTATTCTTGGAATTTCTGCTGATGCAATGTTTTCTACAATTTTCTTACTATCTGATGAGTTATCAAATGCATATGCTAAATCCCAATACCAGCCATAATTTATCAAAAAATTTATCTTGATTTTACCTTTCCCAACTTTTGTTCTCTTTGTATATGCAAGTAACTCTTTTGGAAATATGTTTGAGTCGGTATTCCCTACTACAAGTATTTCAGCATCACGTTTAGATATTTCTTGAACTGATTTTATACAGGCATCTACAAACGCCTTTCTTTGAATTTGAGGCCTTTTTGTGTTATCTTGAGTAAATCCAAAAAAAGTAACTTCGTCTATTCCTATCTTTAGGCATATGTCATATACTTCCAGGCCTGGAATTACTCCATTGTTATATCCTTCATGCTTTTCTAAGCCTCTAGCTATGGCCCATCTTCTGTTACCATCTGGTATTATAGCAATATGTTTTGGCAATCTTTTGAATTTTGGTATATCCAGAATATCCCCCATGTCTATTTGCTTAAAATGCTATAAATACTCTCATGAGCATAGCCCGTAGTTTTGCAAACATTAGCACTGTCTGAGATAACCCTTTATAGTAAGATCTTATGAACAAATAGAAATGCCTGAAATTCGAGTCCAATTAAATTTTGATAAAGTAATTATTGGTCTTGAAAAGTGCTCCCTTTAAATCTGCAAAATCACGGTTTTTTCAATTCTCATTTCTTAACAAACAGATTCGAGGTAGATTTAAGCAGACCAACGACAGGAAAAATATGAGCTTATATCATAACTCAAAACTTCTTCTCCAGTTCTCAAATTAGGAATAATCAATAAGTTTCTAATCATAGAAGATAATTCTGAAATTCTTCTCGGTTTTGAGGATAAGACTGATTTTGGTATAAGCTCCGTAAATAGTCATGTTTGAAGTATTACTTTTTTTAAAAACCGAATTTATTTGTGAGTGTAATAATGTCCACGTAGTATTGCTGTTACGATACCGGTCTGTTTATTAAAGAGCGTCGTTTCCAGTTTCTTTAGTGCGGATTCTTATTACGTCCTCTAGTGGTAGCACGAATATCTTGCCGCTTCCGATATAGCCGTCTATATCTTTTGATCCTTTTTCTATTGCTTCAACTGTCGTTTGCAGAAATTCATCTTTCACCGCAATTTCAATCTTGACTTTATCAAGCAGGTTTGCTTCGTATTTTTCAGTTTTAGTTCTATCAACATTCAGATGCCCTCCTTGGGCACCATATCCAGAAACAGATGATACTGTCAGTCCGTGTGCTCCAATTTTCTGAATCTCTTTTTTGACATTGTCAAGCTTTTCTGGTCTTATCATCGCGATTATATATTTCATTGTTATCATCACTCAGCATCCGAGTTCCTGCTTTATTCTATTTATAATCATCATATTAAAAATTAAACGATCATTTTTAAAATTAATAACTATGTAATCAATTTAAAAATTTTTGAGTGCAAGTTTGCCCAAAAACAATCCTGTTTGCATATCAATAAGATTTTCAAAATTAATTTCATAACCGTGAGGTCATTGACTATTCAAAATTAGAGGTTTAAGGATGTAATTCTAAGTTTTTGGATGAGCTCGTATTTTAACTGCTTTGGTTGTGGAAGAAAAGTTCACTTCAACCAGAAAAATCCTTCTCAGAATAAAAGATTACTTCACTCAAAAAGGGCCTTGTAAAGGGCTCCTTATATATCTGCTAAAATCACGGTTTTTTTAATTCACTTGATTTTTCAAACGTATTCGGGGAAGATTTCAACAGACCGTCGGCAGCAAAAATATATTTTAATTGAATTGGATGTCCAAAAAAAGATTTTAGTTATTCTCTTTAAATTACAAATACTATCTATCAGCCTTAAAACCTCAAACCATCATCGGTTAATATGATATCGTAGTTCCCAACAAAAAAGGTATCATGCACATTTACACCGTTTATGGTCTGCCTGGGAGTATCGTTTATTTCCACAGTACGGTCAGTTATACGAATTTTCTTTCCTCCTACATAGAAAATTCCGCTAACTGCTACGTATCCGTCTTCTGTGATTTTAGCATTAAAAATAACATCACCGTTTTCTCTTCTTGTTAATGTGAGCCCATTTCCTTTCTCAATTTCTCCCTGCACATCAAAATTTTTGTTAATTTGAGTAAGCTCGTTCCTGTTGATTTTTGCTATGAGTTCTGAGTTTTCATCCCTGATCTCGGTTGTCAGAGTAAGGTTGTCATCAGAGTTTTCCAGAGTAAACAGGTGTGTTCTGTTCCCAGTTTCTTTATCTGTCTGATATGACACCATATATGCCTGGTCTGCATAGATGTTTGATCCAAGGATTAGCATATAATCATCGTGAGTCATGTGATTTTCGCCTGTAATTTTATGTATATATTTACTAATATGATTATATAAAACGCTTCTTAATCAATTTTTATTGCGGAAAACTGAAAACGTTAATAAAAATATGGCTTTGTAGAAATCCTCAAATATTCATTTATTATAAAAACAGTTTTAAATAAAGTGCTCCTTCCACTTTTTACCACAAAAACGTAGGAGCACCTAAAATAAGTGATTTCAAATAAAAGTAGCAATA
>JAEWQJ010000048.1 GCA_023399215.1 Methanobacteriota archaeon | reverse complement strand
TATTGCTACTTTTATTTGAAATCACTTATTTTAGGTGCTCCTACGTTTTTGTGGTAAAAAGTGGAAGGAGCACTTTATTTAAAACTGTTTTTATAATAAATGAATATTTGAGGATTTCTACAAAGCCTTTTATTTTATTTTATTTTATTGCTTGATTAAAATCCTTTGTTATTCCGTTTAAATCTATTTTCCATTGTATCGTTAAAAAATGATGTCGTTAAAGATATTATTTTTTCTTCCCTTTTCCTGCAAAGAAACCTGTCACCAGAAGCACGGCTCCCACCCCAAGGAGGAAGAGAGGCATATCAAAGCCCTCAGCTTGAGTTTCCAGTTCAGGGTCGGCGGAAGAAGAGGTATTATTCGAAGCGTTGTCAAAAGATTCTGTTGGCGTTTGAGGCACAGGGAATCTGGGGTCAAGATACTGGTATACAGGTGAAAACTTCACAAGTACTCCATCTACTCCTTCGTATATCGTATCCACGGTAAGATTAAGGATTTCCGTAGAGTTATGAGAATACACAAATTGAGAGCCTTCAGTAACGATATCATCCTGAAGGGGAACTCCGTTCCTGCTAAGTTCAATCCAGACTCTTTTGCCTTCGGTATCTGCGCCTTTTATGTAAAGCTGATAGCTCTGTAAAAAGTTATGGGAGTAGCCTGATCTGATATAAATTTCCTCTCCATTGATAGCAATAATAGAAAGGCTGTCTTTATCGGCAGGAATAATAGAAAGCTTTTCTTTATCGGCAGGAATAATGGAAAGCTTTTCTTTATCGGCAGCAGCTAAAACAGGTGATATCGAGTAAAAGACTGAGAAGCACAAGGAGATAAGGAGGAAAAAGAGAAATACAGAAACAAGATTTACCTCCTTAATTTCCTTTCTTCTTTGTTTATCTAGACCGTGCATAAATGCATCTGCCTGCAATAATTTCTTCTCTTGTATTGTCAGCTTTTCTTATTACGAGAGCTCCGTCTGGGGTTACTCCTACGGCTTTACCTTCTATAATTCGTGAAGGCGTCGTGACTTTTACATCTCTTCCTATGGTATCGGAGAGAGCAAGCCAGTCATTGAGAATATGTGAGAAAGGCTGGGTCTTGAAGAGTATATACTGCTGCTCAAGTTCAAAAAGGAAATCTTGCAGGAACGAAACCCTTTTTATATGTCTTCCAAGCTCGGCTTTCAAAGTTGTGGAGCCTGCACGGAAAGATTCAGGGATATCTTTCAAATCCATATTTACATTAATCCCTATTCCCAGCACAACATAATCTACTTTATCCACTTCGGCCTTTGCCTCGGTAAGAATTCCGCAAACCTTTTTTCCATTAATTCGGACATCATTTGGCCATTTAATGCGAGCGTCAAGGTCCATATTACGAATAACGTTTGCAACTGCAAGCCCTGCAACCAGGGTAAGCCTTGAGGCATGCCTCAGAGGGATTCCGGGCTTCAGGATTACAGACATCCAGATTCCACCATGAGGAGAGATCCATTCTCTGCCCAGCCGGCCCCGGCCTCCTTTCTGCACTTCGGCAATCACAAGCATACCTTCTTCTTCCGATGCCGCAATTTCTTTTGCAATACTGTTTGTAGAAGTTACCTCTTCAAAATAGTGGATTTTTTTTCCTAGAAGAGTCGTTTTGAGCCCCATCTGGATTTCTTCCGGGTACAGGAGCTGGGGTACAGATTTCAGGACATATCCCCTTTTCGGAGATGATTCTATCTCATAACCATCAGCCTGAAGGGACTTGATATACTTCCAGACCATTGTCCTGGAGATCCCTAACTTGAGCCCCAATTCCTCACCGGAAACAGGACTTTTCTGTGCATCTTTAAGTGCCTTGATAATTCGAGATCTTTTATCTCCCATCATCGTACCCCATACAAATGTAGGTGTTCAACAGTATATATTTTTTTAGCTTAAATTGGTTCATATCGAACTGACCTGAATCCTATTCCTGTTTTTCAGGAGGAAACATGTCACCGCTGTGTTTTCTGGGCCATGCTCACATAGGCATGCACGGCAGCCGTAATGGCCGCAACTTTTTTGTCTTTTGCTTCAAGAGCGGAAGCCAGAGTAGCCCCTTTTTCAGCATCTGCTTTGACAACCTCTTCAACGGCTTCCATAATATTATTATCTTCGATAAAGGCCGTTGTCAGGTCGCCCCTGCGGAAGGCCGGATTACGCATGACTGCTTTATGGAAGGGTATATTGGTTTTTACTCCAACAACCACATACTCGTAAAGAGCTCTTTCCATCCTGGCAATCGCTGCATCCCTTGTCTTTGCCCAGACGCAGAGTTTCGAAATCATTGAATCGTAGTAAGGAGAAATGGTGTAACCTGTATGTACTCCACTATCCACCCTGACTCCAGGCCCGCCTGCTGACCGGTATCCACGGATCTTTCCTGGAGACGGAGCAAAGTCATTTAACGGATCTTCCGCGTTGATCCTGCACTCAATAGAATGCCCGTCAATAACGATATCTTCCTGATTAAATTCAAGCTTTTCTCCCCAGGCTATCCTGAGCTGCTCTCTTACAATATCGACACCTGTAACCATCTCAGTTATCCCGTGTTCGACCTGCAAGCGAGTATTGACTTCAAGGAAATAGAAGTTGCCCTTTGAATAAAGAAACTCCACTGTCCCGGCATTTACGTAACCAATTGTCTTTGCTACCCTGACCGCGGCTTCTCCCATCTTTGCCCTGAGTTCAGGAGTCATGATAGGTGAAGGAGCTTCTTCAATAAGCTTCTGATGCCGTCTCTGGATGGAGCATTCCCTATCCGAGAGGTAAATCGTGTTTCCAAATCCATCTGCCAGAATCTGGATCTCTATGTGCCTGGGTTCCTCGACATATTTTTCAATGAAAACCGAGGAGTCACCAAAAGCTGAGCCAGCCATTTGCCTGGTAGAGCTGAGTGCAGAAGCAAGTTCGTCGCTGGAATTAACTACTTTCATCCCAATTCCGCCGCCACCTGCAGAGGCTTTAATCAAAACAGGATAGCCGATCTCTTCTGCAATTTTTACAGCCTCAACCGGGTCCTCAACTGCATCTTTCGTTCCGGGAACAACAGGAACACCAGCCTTCATCATAAGATTTCTGGCCCTGATCTTGCTTCCCATCTCGGCAATCACATGGCTTGGAGGACCTATGAAAACAATTCCTTCTTCCTCACAGCGTTTTGCAAAGACCGGGTTTTCGGAGAGGAAACCATATCCCGGATGAATTGCTTCAGCTCCTGTGTTTTTTGCAACTGCAAGAATCGCTTCCATATTCAGATAGCTCTGGCTGGAAGGGGCCGGGCCTATCAGGTAGGCCTCGTCTGCATATTTGGCAAAAAGGGCATTTTTATCAGCTTCTGAACAGACCGCAACCGTTGAAATCCCAAGTTCACGGCAGGCACGCATAACCCTGATTGCAATCTCACCGCGGTTTGCAATGAGTACTTTTTTGAACATGATGCCTTCCACCTCACTATATTATTCGATTGACATGATTATGTCACCAGGAGATACAGTGTCCCCTTCGGAAACAAAAATCTCTCTTACAACACCTGAATGAGAAGCATGAACAGAGTTTTCCATTTTCATAGCTTCAATGACAGCGATTGTATCGCCTTCTGCAACAGTATCTTCAACCTTGACCTTAAGGGAGAGAACCATGCCCTGCATTGAGACGCTCACAGCCCCTTTAACAGACTTAGCACTCGGCTTTTTGGGAGAAGCCTCAGAGATGGAAACTTCACCACCAAGAGGTTCAATCCTGACCTCATAGATATCATCATCCACTTCGACCTTAAAATGAGTTGGGACTTTGTGTTCCTGCTGCACTTCAGGGACAGCAGCGACTACTGCAAGATCTTCTTCTTCCATTTCTCCTTTAAGGAATTTTGGAGCGATAGCCGGATAGAGAATATAGGTAAGTATGTCTTCTTCAGATTTAGCAATACCCATTTCTTCGGCTTCCTTCTTCCTCTTCTCGTATTCAGGCTTAAGGAGATCGGCAGGACGGCAGTGAATAGGTTCCTCGTCTCCGATTACCTTGCCTATTATTTCCGGGCTTATGGGAGCAGGAGGGCGCCCATATAGGCCGCGCACATAATCCTTAACTTCTTTTGGAATAACCTTGTAGCGTTCACCCATGAGCACGTTAAGAACCGCCTGGGTACCCACGATCTGGCTTGTAGGGGTGACAAGAGGCGGATATCCAAGCTCTTCTCTAACCCTGGGCATTTCACTAAGTACAGCATCATATTTGTCAAGAGCATTCTGCTCTTTTAGTTGAGATACAAGGTTAGAGAGCATTCCGCCCGGTATCTGGTAGATGAGCACGTTGGTATCGATCTGTTCGGAAATAGGGTCAAGTATGCCCCGGTATTTCTCTTTTAATATTTTGAAATATTGAACGGCTTCTTCAAAAGCATTCAGGTCCAGCCCGGTATCGTAAGGAGTGCCTTTGAGGGCGGCTACAACTGTTTCGGTTGGAGGCTGAGAAGTTCCCCAGGCCAGGGGAGAAAGTGCAGTGTCCAGAATATCGACCCCTGCTTCACAGGCTGCCATATAGCTCATTGGAGCCATTCCAGAAGTGCAGTGGCAGTGCAGAGAAATCGGAATGGAGATTTCTTTTTTCATGGAACTGATTATACTTGTGGCATCATTTGGGGAAAGAAGGCCTGCCATATCTTTGATACAGATGGAATCGCACTCCAGTTCTTCAAGCTGTTTTGCAAGTTCAACGTATTTCTCAACGGTATGCACCGGACTTATGGTGTAGCAAACCGTACCCTGTACGTGCGCACCAAGACCTTTTGCCACTTTGATAGAGAATTCCATGTTCCGGAGATCATTGACAGCGTCAAAGATCCGGAAAATATCAATTCCGTTCTGGTAAGACTTAGTAACGAATTTTTCTACCACGTCATCCGAATAGTGCCTGTACCCTACAAGGTTCTGGCCTCTTAGCAACATCTGAGCGTAGGTGTCTTTCATTTCTTTTTTGATATCCCTCAGGCGCTGCCAGGGATCTTCATTAAGGTAGCGGATACAGCTGTCAAAGGTGGCACCTCCCCACATTTCAAGGGAGAAATACCCGATCTGGTCCAGTTGTTCAACCACTTCGAGCATATCTCTTGTCCGCATTCTGGTTGCCAGTAGAGATTGATGTGCATCCCGGAGGATGGTTTCGGTAATTTTTACACTCATGGATGAACCTCTTAAAATCGAATCAAAATAACCTGATTTACTATTCCTGATAGTAGACTTTGAATGGTTGTTCCAGGGAGTTTCATTTAATATTCCGAAATTATCCAGGTCAAGATTTTGATCCGTTTGAGTAAGTGTATAAGTCCTCAGATCGCGGTTTTAATGTGATTTTCTGCAGTTTTACCGAAAAGGGGATTTTTCGGTTTATATTTAATCGACTTTCCGGAACCGCAACCGGAGGATATCAATTTTACAGATGTGAACGCAGTACTCCATAGATCTGCGTTGATAAGAATTCTTTAATATTCAATTGTTAACAAGTATATACTTTTCGCCCGTTAACATTAAAGAGGGCAGCTTTTAAAAAAGTCCCAGGTTCCTGATATAACTTAAAAACCATTTAAGAAATTATGGTTAGAAAACTAAAGTTTTAAGAAAGCTGGAAACAAAAAATATACCTGATTGAACCGGGAAATAGAAATTTCCTTGAGTTTGCAACCTCCAGGTTAAGCTTTTTGTTTTCTTCCTACAAAGAACCACTGATCGTAAGTCCCTTCAGAGTCGGTGTTGTCTACAATCTCACCTTTAACTCCTGCCCTGAGCAGGGCCCCGGCAAGAATTTCAGCCTCAGGCTTACTGCTGACCGTAAAAAGCATGAGAGCGCCCTCACTTGCGACCGATACCGCTTCTTTCAGAATATTTACCCAGAGATCTTTATTGAATTCATAGATAAGCCCAAGCATAAATCCCATCACGGAATCAAAATTTTCTGGCTCAAAATATCTGGAAAGAACCGTTGCATCCATTACAACCGTTCTTTGAGGGTTCAAAACTCCCTGCTCAAGCCCCTGACAGACTGTACATTTGTTAATTTCTACAGCCAGAGGGTTAAGCCCAAGCCTGTAGAGGGCAAGCGTGGACATTCCGTTTCCACAGCAGACTTCAAGAAGCCTGCCTTCAGGATAAATCCCCTTTTTTTGAAGAACATCGAAGATTTCTGCGACCCTTCGCACACGATTTTCAGAAAAGACACTCCCGTAAGACTCGGGTCTGACCGCGCAACCCGAGCAGAGATTCCGGTTTACAAGCATTAGCGAATAGTACTCATTAACGGCGTCTCGCCAGATTTCCGAAGAGACTTCAATATCTCTTTCAGGGGGATTAAAAGTAAGAAGAGAGTCTGTAAGGGCCTCAAAATTCTTTTTAGAGCTATCTCTCGCAAGAGCTCCCGTAAAAACCGACCAGAAATCTACAGGGACTTCCTCGTCTGCCGAATTAAACAGCAAAAGCCCAAGTGTGTGCTCCCCTTCGTAAACTCTCAGGAGCCGCACCTTCCTTGCCTCTGCAAACCTCCGGACCCCTTTAAGATAGTCAAGTGTACGCTCAATAGTCCTCTGGGCGAGATAACTTTCCTCTACAAAATAGACGTCTTCATTAATGCCAAGGAGTTCCTGTAAAAGCATATCTGTTTAGATTCGGATAATCTCATATCAAGATTTCGAAAAAGAAATCTACACTGAGCTTACTACCTCCCAATAACCGTAAATTAAAACAGTTATTCTCGCTCATAATCCACCCCACTTACCCTGCAAGCCTTTTAAAAAAAAGGCTTGAATGAAAACCTCAGCAATAGTTGAGTTTGGATTTGAGAACTTTGTCCCCGAACCCTATCGGCGTGATCACAACCCTTTTGAAAAAAGGCTTGACCGAAAACCCTGGCAACGTTTGAATTTGATGAATTTGTCCCCGAACCCTATCGGCGTGATCAACCGGCGCAACGGTTGCTATACAGCCGCAACTCTCCCGAAAAGCACTATTGAAATTGAGATTACATCACAACTCATAGAAAATTCCCGATTCTCTGTGCTCCCTAAGCAGAACTCGGGTGACTCAGTCTGTTTGGGCAGACGAAGCGAGCAAAACAGACATGTCCCCCAAAGCGGAATTTATGCTATAAATAAAAACAAATGATGAAGCTCTGGAAAGTGAAATAAAGGAGAAAAAGCTATTAAAAGCTGAAAGGAAGTAAAAAACCCCAATATAAGCAAAGTTATTTATAGAATCTGATTACAAAATCAGGAATTATAAGGATATATATTAACAAATAAAGAAGATTGGAGGATAATATGGCAAAAGTAATACCATTTGCACCAATTGAGCGTTTAATAAGAACCGCAGGTGCTCATAGAGTTAGTGAGAGTGCGGGAATGGCCCTTACGGAAATTCTGGAAGAATATGGACTTGAGATATCAAGAGAAGCAATAAAACTTGCAGAACATGCAGGCAGAAAAACTGTAAAAGCTGAAGACATAAAATTAGCAAAAGAAATGCTGTAAACTAAGACTGTCCACCCCTTAACGCTATTTACCAGTGGCATCTTGCTTTACAGGACGAAACAGAAAATAAAATGCTGGTACCCAGCATTTTCCTATTTTTACGTGAAATTTAATTATTCAGTGGCAGTTTCCAGATTCACTACGGTTAGGGATTCTACAGGACATATCTTTGAGCAGAAGGGAGATCATGCTCCAAGAATCATATCAGCGAGACTTATACCTGTTACAGTAACTCCAGTTACTATAATTCCTGCTATCATCACCCCTGCAGCAATTGCAGGCAAG
The DNA here is from genome assembly GCA_023399215.1 of Methanobacteriota archaeon. Classification (GTDB taxonomy): domain Archaea; phylum Halobacteriota; class Methanosarcinia; order Methanosarcinales; family Methanosarcinaceae; genus Methanosarcina. Next base: position 6,393 of record JAEWQJ010000048.1, on the reverse strand, counting down.
GCATGCCTGAACTTGATCCCAAAGACAAATGCCGCTGCACAGCCGGACCAGGCCCCAGTAACCGGCAGGGGTATGGCTACGAAGATGGTTAGCGCAAGGGATCCGTATTTTTCAAAACTTTCGGCATTTTTCCGGCGAGTCTTTGAGAAGAGCCAGGTGAAGAAAGTATCAAAGATCGAGTAACGTCTGAGATAGTTTGAGACCGGCTCAAGAAAGAGAAGAAGAGGGATTACAGGAAGGAGATTTCCAAGCACTGAGAAGAAGAATGCATCGAAGGGACCCATTCCATAGATGCCCATTGCAACAGGGATTGCCCCTCTCAATTCGGAGATAGGTATAGCTCCCATAATCAAAACTGCAAGCCAGTGGGGAACAGACCCCAACATTTCTACTAATGTTATTTCAACAGACATGGTAATCAGGATTTATTAATTCCGTATGATCCTATTTAAAAAAGGCCGATTTGAGCCCTTTCAACTGTTCTTGAGAGACCTGGAATGGAGAGAAGCCTACCGAGTCATCAAAACCTTTAATCTTGGTTAGAAAGCGCAAAATGCGCGAGTAAAGCTTCGAGCTGGATCTTTTCAGTCGCTCCTTCAGTTAACCTGAAATCAATCTCACCTATTATGTCCACGAGTTCGACAATGCGCTTTTCAGAGAGACCAAGATCCAGAATCATCCGGTTATCCATTTCGGAGATTGCCCTGTAAATCTGTCCAACTATATCTTCCCCAGAAAGCCCCTCTTCGTAGAGCAATCTGTTAAGTTCCTTTCGAGCAGCCCTGAAATTTCCGCACAGGGCAGTTTCAATCAAGTTTCTGATATCTTCTGGATTTGCGGTTGCAGTAGTCCTGTAAATGGTTTCCCTGGATATAGATTTATTCGGCTCAACGAAAGCAGCAGCTTGGAGAGAATTCACGGCTTTTCTCATATCTCCCTGGGATACATAAATAAGAGCTTCATATCCGTCTTCAGTAATGGACAGACCCTGATCTTTAGCGATGTACTCCAGGCGTTTCCTGATAGCTTCATCAGAAAGTCGCCTGAACCTGAAAACTGCACAGCGGGACTGGATAGGCTCGATAATCCTGGAAGAATAATTACAGGATAAAATAAACCGACAGTTATTGCTGAACCGTTCCATTGTCCGCCTGAGTGCAGATTGAGCATCTGAAGTCAGTGCATCAGCTTCATCCAGGAAGATTATCTTAAATTCGGCTCTTCCCATAGGGGCAGTTTTTGCGAAGTTTTTGATTTTTGTCCGGACAACGTCAATTCCTCTCTCATCCGACGCATTAAGTTCGGTAAAGTTTTCACGCCACAGGTCTTCTCCAAAAATCTCTCTTGCAATCGAGACGGCAGAAGCGGTTTTTCCGACTCCTGGCGGCCCGGAAAACAGCAGATGGGGAAGATTTTTCGTTGCAACATAGGACTTCAGGCGTTCGATTGTTTCTTCCTGCCCTGCCACCTGGTCCAGTCTCACAGGCCTGTACTTCTCAATCCAGATCTCTTCTTTAATCGTAGAGTCCTCCATTCATGCTTGCACCATATTTAGAGAAGATGATATTTAAACTTTTGAATGTTCTGAGTGTTATGTTTAGCTGCATTTTAAAAATACAGTTTGTGCGTTACAGCCAGGATACAACCAATATATAAATGTATAGAAAGCAAAATAAAAATAACAAGAGAAGAAAAATGGTAATTCTAAAGTGGAAAGGTTAAAAGAAAATGTAACACAGATCAGTCCATGTACACGGTATGCAGAGTTTCATAGATTGGCCCTTTCGGAGTCAGTGTGCTTTTCTTTAAAAGCACTTTATTTACCCACATAGTCCCAATTTCGATGTCCTTTAATTCCTTTACTACATTTATGAACGTGGTTTTCTGATCCTTCTTTAGGAACTTTATCCTGGCAAGAGTAGCATGAGCAGTAAATTCCCTGTCATCTTTTTCGAATTTAAAAGGTTCCAGTAACTCTTCTACGTTGTCGTGTAACGCCCTGAAGTTTCCGGTTGCACCCAGCCAGAGAATTCTGGGATTCGAAGGCTTGGGAAAAACTCCAAGTCCCCCTACTTTTGCTTCGAAAGGCTCGCACGTAATAGAGTCAAGAGCTGCAGAAAGCGAGGAAACTCTTGATTCGTCCACGTTCCCCAGGAACTTCAGAGTTATGTGAACAAGCTCAGGATCAACGAACTTCAGATCAAAACCAGAAAATCTAGCCTGAAACTCTCGAATCTTCTCCGTAAAACCTGGATCTAATTCCACTGCTATAAATGTCCTGATCAAAGCATTCACCAATCTTAATTGAAAAACGAACCAGAAAAATCTTCCTGTTAATTTTCGTCTGAAAAAACTGAGTTTAGATCTTTTTTTAGAAGGAATTGTAAACCCTCCACAAAAATTTTTAAAAAAATATGAAAGAGACAATAGTACAAAAGAACAGGAAGAAAAAAAGGACAGAACGAAAGGACTACAGGGCAATTATAATATATAAGAGATAAGTACAGAGAAGGAAATAAGCTTAAGTATTTATAAAGTTGGCCTCAATGTTAACCTGAGAAAAAGAATTTTAGCCCGGAGAAAAACGCTAAGTTAAAAAATAATAACCCTGATTTAAGAAAATAATATTAGTTCAAAAAAACTCTAAAAATAAAAAGTGGGGCCTCAAATCGGTTGCTGCAAAAAGAAAAAGCGGTGGATCATATGGATAGAGCACGTATAATTGCAGAGACGGCAGCCCGGATTTCCAGAGAACTTGATGCTGCCGCAATTATGGTTTCCGGAGAGTTGAGTTTTGAAGGGATCGAAACTGGGGGAATTCCGGTCTACTACATCTCCATGCGTCCTAAAAGCATAATAGACCACCTGGTCTCCACTGGAAAGGATGGAAAAAATCCTATAAAAGAACTCGGCGACCAGATAAACCGCGAGGCTGCAGGCAACTCTGACCACCTTCAACAAGCTACCGCCATAGAATACGTGCTTGGAAGACTGGAAAATGGGATTATTGTAGGCGTGGTCGAAACCCGCAGCTCCAGTTCGATTATTGTACATAGCCTCGACGAAAATCCCCTTATAAAAGCCATGAAGGAATGTCAGGAAAGGATAAAGCCGGAAGTGATGAGTGCAATCATGAAAATCTCTTTTGATATTGTCCTGACAGGCAGGGAAGGCAAAAAAATAGGAGCTGCCTTCATAATAGGCGATTCTGAAGAAGTTCTGAAACGCTCTCACCAGCTAATACTGAATCCTTACGCAGGCCACGATGAAATTTATCGGAATATCCTTGATAAGAAAAACTGGGAATCCATAAAGGAATTTTCCCAGCTTGACGGAGTTTTTGTGATAGACGAAAACGGAATAATTCAGGCCGCAGGCCGCTACCTTGACGTTGATGCAAAAAATGTGGATATTGAGAAAGGACTGGGAGGCAGACACGTTTCGGCAGCCGCAATCAGCAGAGATACGGTTGCGATTGCAGTTACGGTATCCGAGTCAGGCGGAATTATAAGGGTATATAAAGATGCGAAAGAAATAATCTGCATGGAATGCCTGAAGCCTGCAGTAAGATACATCTAATCCTGAAAATCAGAACTTTTTTACTCAGGATTAGGAATTTTTAGTTACATCCCGGAGTGTTGAGTTGCTAACTTTTTAAGAGCAAAGGCTTTTCAGCAGAATGTGTAAGAAGAAGGGCAGAACATAGCACATAAATAAAGAAAGTGTATCTATAAATATGCGAGAAATAAAAAGAGTATATATCTAAATAGGTGAGGAAATAAAGAGAGTATATGTTTAAATATCGGGGAAATAAAGAAAGTGGAGCATTTTTATGAGAAGACAACTTTTTTACATTCCTTTTAGCCTTACATTCCTTCTTCTTTTGATCTTTATTCTGATTTTCGGGCTTAGTTCTCTTTTTTTTGGAATAATTGTTTCCACCTTTACGAAGATTGGCTTCTCTATAGAGGACGCGCTCCTTATCATGTTACTGTCCCTCCTCGGAAGCAGTATCAATATCCCTCTAGCAACCCTCAGATCCGATGCTCCGGTAGTTAGAGATACATATGTCCGTGTTTTTGGCGTATCTTACAGAGTTCCATTTCGGCGTGTGATAAGAAATGAAACGACAATTGCTGTGAATGTAGGAGGAGCGGTTATTCCGATTCTAATTTCAGCTTACCTTCTTATGAAATTCCCTTCGTCTCTCCTGCTTGCAGGAACCGGCATCTTAATAGTTACAATCGTAACTCATTCCGTAGCAAAGCCGATCCGTGGCATAGGTATTGCAACCCCAGCGCTGGTTCCACCCCTTGCAGCTGCCCTTGCTGCGATTTTGCTGACTTCGATAATTCATATCCCGAATTGTCCAATTGACCAGTGCCGCGTTGTCGTTGCTTATACAGGAGGAGTGCTTGGAACCCTTATTGGAGCCGATCTTCTTAACCTAGGAAAAATTAAGAATCTTGGAGCTCCGGTTGCAAGCATAGGAGGAGCAGGAACCTTTGATGGGATATTTTTAAGCGGGTTCATTGCTCTTCTCCTGATCTAACAAAGAATCAGTTAATAGGAAGCAGTTAATAGAGATCAGTTAGTAGAGGTCAGTTAGTAGAAGTCAGTTAGTAGAGATCAGGTAACAGGAATCAGGTAATAGGGATCAGAAAGTAGTAAGGCTAAAAATAAGTCTAAATATGTAAAAGAAAATGAACTGAAAAAAATGAAGAAAAAAGGAAGAAAAAAAAATGAGAACTTAAAAAACTACTCTTTTTTAATTACAAATCTCAGGATATTTCTCTTAATCTCTCCTTTTTATAAAATACTGACAAAGAATTATTCCGAAAACCCCTGCGAACAACTCGAAACCAGAAGCTTTTGCGGAAGTTACTATTCCGGTTTTTACCTCAGGAAGACTACTATTATTGTTAACATCTTTTAAATCGTCAGCCTTATTATCGAGAAGAGAAGCAGAGGATGTAGACGTGGAAGACTCATTAGATAGAGACTCATTAGATAGAGACTCATTTGGGATATTTTCAGAATTATTGACACCTGCAGTAGCTGTATCCTCTACAGTAACGTCGGTTGCTGGATAGATAACATACCCTTCAGGAGAAGTGCTCCCCTTTCCTTCATCTGAGGTTTGGAAATACCAGGAATCGGTAAAGTAGTTCTTTTTATCTTTGTCAAGGTTCAAAGTGATAGAATTAGAATTCTTAAGTACAATTTCGTTTTCAGAAGCTTCTTTTACCTCAAAACCCTGATATTCGTCCCCGTTTTCAATGAGCATCACTTTATCTTTATCGATGAGCCAGGTATACTTGAAGACTGCAAAAGAATCAGTAGCACTTGTGAATATCTTATCTACATAGGTTATAAAGTAGAGCTGGTCTTTTTTATCTCCTATATCCGCAGTTGCAGTAAAGGTTTTATCAGCAATATTTCCACTTGTGTTTACAATTCCTGATTCAATTTCTTCCCCGTTTTTATCCAGTGAAAACCATACCTTTTCGCCATCAACATCAACCTGGTTAACGACCAGAGAGTAATTACTCCCAAGATCCCAGGAATCTCCAGACTTTAATGTTTTTTTCTCTTCAGAAGGCTGAGAAATTACAAGTTTTGCAAGCCGGGTGGAGTCGTTTCCAACGGCAATATACGGTTTTCCAAACCAGGAAAGCTGATAGTAGAACATCCCACCAAGCTCCTTGGGAGTTGTACTGGCGTCAAGTTCAAGGTCGGAAACAACTCCATATTTGGAGGAAAAAGGACGGGTAGTATACACAAGTTCTCCTTCACCTATTACATGATTTCCGGGGTGGTCTTTGCCAAGTTCATTCTGGCCGTCTTTTTCGACATATTGAAGGCGTTCACCCCACCAGTTTTCAGAAGCTACAAAACTCTTGTGCTTGTTTACAGGATAGGCAAAGCCGCCAAAAGTGGTCGCATTCCAGCAGAATCCATCGGATAAGGTTTCGTTTGTGTCGAATGGCAAACCTCTCAAGGTATAATTTCCAGAGCTGTTAAGCTCTTTTGCCGGATAGATAACATACCCTTCAGGAGAAGTGCTTCCCTTTCCTTCATCTGAGGTCTGGAAATACCAGGAATCGGTAAAGTAGTTCTTTTTATCTTTGTCAAGGTTCAAAGTGATAGAATTAGAATTCTTAAGTACAATTTCATTTTCAGAAGCTTCTTTTACCTCAAAACCCTGATATTCGTCCCCATTTTCAATGAGCATCACTTTATCTTTGTCGATGAGCCAGGTATACTTGAAGACTGCAAAGGAATCAGTAGCACTTGTGAATATCTTATCTACATAGGTTATAAAGTAGAGCTGGTCTTTTTTATCTCCGAAATCCGCAGTTGCAGTAAAGGTTTTATCAGCAACATTTCCAC
>JAEWQJ010000033.1 GCA_023399215.1 Methanobacteriota archaeon | reverse complement strand
ACCCATCCCGAACACAGTAGATAAGCCTGCCCGCGTTCCTTACTGTACTGAAGTGTGCGAGCCTTCGGGAACTCTGGATCGCTGCCATACTCACCTTATAATCCTTTACTTTTCATAATTTGTTTTTTGAACCATTTTTTTGTAACCTATTTTTAAAGTTAGTTTATGTTTTTTTTCCAGTGATAATTTTACGTTAATAGTTCTGCTGTTCTGGATATGCTCTTTCAAAATTGTTTTCCTTCTCTTCTTTCCGGTACTTTCCTTTCTCTTCTTTCTAACATCTCCAAAGTTGAGACTGAAGAATCATGGGTAATCATCAAAGAAGATACCTAAAGAAAATCTTGACTTACAAAAAAGAAATGGTTATTAAAGAATTACTAACTTAGAGACTATAAAAATGTCAACTGAATTAATAGGGATTCATCAAGCAGAATAAAAAAAAGAATTTACCTGACGGATTTAATTAGCAGTTAAATCCAAACGGTAAATTATTAAAGTTTGAGAGAGGGCCTGAATACCTCAGAGCAATATTTGTCGAAGATTTGGTCTTCAACCTGCTCGAATAATTTCTTGTAATTTTTCGATTTAGGATTGTGCTTGCTCATAGTTTTCTTGACTTCAGCATTCATCTTATCAAGAGTTTTCTGGTCGAAACCTTCCGTGTTCTCCATAGTAAACATAAAAATCATACTCTGAAACTGCCTTATTTAGGCACTACATTTTTAAGTCGTTAGTCTGCTGTATTACCGACATAATATTTATTGATATAAATTTAATACTTAATATCTAAATATTTTATACATAAATATATTAGTCAGGTAATTTACTCAACATTATTGATAGATTTTCAAACAGTTTGAAAATACGTTTCATTCAATAATTATAAGTTTTATATTATTTATCTTATATATTAGCTTTATCTTTTAGATCAGACCTTCATGTGTACTATATAGAAACACAACCTCAAAATTCTAATATTAGAATCTTTAGAAAGCCTGTTATATGTTATTAATTACACAACTGTTAATTCAAACATATTTCAAATAACAAATAACCTATTTGGCTACTCATATAAATATTTTACACTTATATGATGTTCCACAGGACTTATACATTGTTACATTGAATATCTGAATATATAACAATTACCTGAATATCCTGAAAAGAAACCTAACAGATAGTTACCCCAGAAACGGCTTAAAGACAGGGTTTTTAGAAGATCTTTCTCAGCTTCAAGAAGAGGGCGAGCCTTTCGCAGTTGAATATTTTTCCTGGATTATGGGGTTAATTTTATTAGCTCTTCGGAGTACTATAGTACTATAGAGGCATAGAAAAGTATTCGAGTTGATTACAAAGTGCGACCAGTCTCACAAAGAGTGAACGCGAAAAAGACTCATGAAAATAATACCGAGTTTGGGAGATCTACCTCTGAGCTTCTTATCCTGAAGCCTGAAGGGTATCCGTTAAGCGGCATGATGGATGAGTATCCTGTTATTGAAAATCGGGATGTTTTTGAATTCTATGCCCGGGAACAGTGGAACGGATATGTTGCTCGTAAGGGAGATTATCTCTTTGACCGGCGGATGTTCCCGGATTTTGCTTACCGCATCATAGATGTGGAACCTGCAGACTCCATAATAGGAAGTTCAACCTCAATTATTGTAACTGAAGAGGAAAATGGGCTTCCTTCCTCGGCAGAAATAAAGAGTAGCGTTAAATTTGAAGACGTAATCGGGCAGGAACTTGCAAAGCAAAAGTGCAGGCTGATCGAACGCTTCCTTGAAGAGCCCGAACGCTTTGGGAAATGGGCGCCAAGAAATATCCTCTTCTTCGGGCCTTCCGGTACTGGAAAAACCATGCTTGCAAAGGCTCTTGCAAACAAAACCGATGTTCCCATAATTCCTGTTAAAGCTACACAGCTTATAGGAGAATATGTGGGAGAGGGAGCCCGCCAGATCCATCAGCTCTATGACCGAGCAGAAGAGATGGCTCCCTGTATAATCTTTATTGACGAGCTCGATGCCATAGCCCTGGATCGAAAATTCCAGGAGTTGAGAGGAGATGTAAGCGAAATTGTAAACGCTCTTCTGACCGAAATGGATGGCATAGTGGAACGTGATGGAGTATGTACTATTTGCTCCACCAACAGGATCTATTCCCTGGACTCAGCTATAAGAAGCAGGTTCGAAGAAGAAATTGAGTTCGTCCTTCCTGAAGAAGAAGAAATTGTCAAGATATTTGAGTCAAATGTAAAAACCTTCCCCTTGCAGGTAGAGGATTGTAACTTCCAGGCACTTGCAAAGAGAGCAAATGGACTTTCGGGCAGAGACCTTGTTGAAAAGGTTTTAAAAACTGCTCTTCACCAGACAATTATAGAAGACCGTGAAATAGTAACAAATAAGGATTTTGAAAATGCGCTTGCAAAACTTGGCAGGAAAGACGCACCTCAGGGGCCTTCTGAGCTTTACGTTTGATCTGGAGGAGTACATTACTGCTAAAATATGAAATTTTAAGGTACTTTAAAACAAGTGCCTACTTTTTGATTGCTAATTTTGAAAAATAATTGTTTTTAATATCTAGCGCTTTTATATCACGAAGCGTAAAACCCCTGAGTCTTTAGCTTAGGGGTAGTTCACAGTATCAATGCTTTACCTGCTTCAGTATGATACCTTTTACTTGCTTCAATGTAATGCTTTAAATACTTCTCTTCTTCTCCTGAAGAACAGGAATAATTTTATGTATAAAAATCGTATTTTCTAACAGGAACGAGTTTAAAAATCTTAACCATATATAAAATATGAATTAAAAGGGATCCCCATGAATGAGATACGTGAAGTCGACCGTTTTGAGTGTAAAGTTGTAAATGTAATTCAAAACCTCATGTGGAAAGGTATAACAATAGAAGAAAATTCCACAAAAGGAAGAGTATACTTCGGAAGAGTGAATGGTGAACTCAATATTAATCATGGAGACACTCTTTATTTAGGTATCAAGCCTATCTATGAAGTCGAAGACAAAACCATGCAGGTCACACTTTACGATGCCGAAAATAAAAAACTGGATTGGACTCTCGTCTGAACTATTCTGATTCTTTTGCAATGCAGATTATATCTGCTATAACCTATTTTCGCTAAAACGTCCGGGTACGAAACTCTGGGGACTTTTTAGTTTTTTTCTAACGACTGTTTAAAATTTTTTGGAATACACTTCGAATATTATATTCTACTTTATATTACTCTAACCTCTGTCACTTTAACCGATGTCACTCTCATAGAATTCATAGAATAATCCGTACCTTTGTTACAAATATAATTTTTTGAATAAAAAAGTTAAACCTTATTTGGCCTATAAGGAATTTCAATTTCCATCAGGTCTTCGGCTATAATTACATTTTCAAACACTTTTTTTGAATCGTTCAGGAGAGGTTCAACATCATCAGTATACCGGGAGCTTATATGGGTAAGGATCAACCTCCTGACCCCTGCCTCCTTTGCGAGGGCTGCCACTTCCCCTGCTGTCGAATGTTTTGACTCTTCAGCCCAATCTGCCATCTCGTCCGCAAAACTGCCGTCATGTATCAGTACATCTGCATCTCGGCTGACCTCGAGAATGGACTCACAGGGCCTTGTATCTCCACTGTATACAACAGTCCGCCCTGGCCTTAAGACTCCCATTACATCTTCCGGTTTTACGAGCTTTCCACTGATTTCGACCGGGTTTCCTTTTTGTAATTTTGAGAAAAGAGGACCTGGGGGAATCCCCAGTTCAATTGCCTTTCCCCTGTTGAAACGCCCTGGGCGGGGATTTTCTATAAGGGCATAACCGAGGCTTGAGATGCTGTGTTCAGTTTTTAAAGCTCGGATCACATATTCTTCTCTTTCAACAACATCTCCGGGTTTCAACTGGATGCCCTGAACTTCGTACTTAAGGTTAAAGTAGCCAAGAGCTTTAAAAAGCTCAGTAAATTCCCTGGTTCCCTCAGGGCCATAAATCAGAAGGGGTTCTTTCCTTCCCATGAAAGACATGGTCTGGATCAGGCCAGGAATTCCCAGAAAATGGTCCGCATGGAAATGACTGACAAAAATAGAGGACAGGTTCATCATCCCTGTCTTTGCCCTCATCATCTGCTGCTGGGTTCCTTCTCCACAGTCGAACAGGATAAGTTCACCTTCCCGATTAACCATTACTGCCGATGGGTTTCTGTTGCGGGTTGGAAGAGAACCTCCAGTACCAAGAAAAGTTATACGAAGCATGTTGAACTCACTAGTACTCAAATGTTGAACTCACTAGTACTCAGGAGGTATTTATTAATTACCACTTGATGTATCCGAGAAACTCATTGTGAATTCAAACTATTTAACTTGAGCATCCACCTTCAGAAAGATGTTTGTGTCCGCATATGTATTAAACTGCCAATGTCCAGATTTTTCCATAGTTGCTGGGGATGTTAAGCTGGATGTTCTTTCCCGCAGAAACCCCCTTTAAATTATCCTGACCATGAAGTTCTTCCCGGTAATCACCATCAGATGGAAACTTGAAATAAACCACTTGATCCTGGGCTCCGAAGTTCAATGCAACCAGGCTGAAAGCCCCTTCGTAAGTCCGGGAAAACATCATGATATTTCGGGACTGATATAAGGTATAATCATTGTATAAGTAATGCTCTCCTTTTGTAAACTGAAGGTTATTCCTGCGAAGCTTAACCAGTTTCCTGACAAGATTGACCAGGGACCGACCTTCAGAAGTATAAAAATATTCCCAGCGCACAGGTCTGTACAAAAGCACTCTTCCCCACCCTTCTTGAGGAAGCCAGTAGTTTTCCCCAAACTCCTGCCCCTGCCATAACATTGGAATGCCCTTTGCTGCAAACATGCCTATCAGATAAGGCTGTACCTTATACCAGAGGGCACGATTGCCTTCCTTCAAAAGCTCATTATCACTGGCTATTGTTCCAAAATTACAGATAAACCGGGAATGATCGTGATTTTCCAGATACTGAAGAGCAGTTTTTGTAATCTTATCTCCATTGTTCTGAGCTTCTGTCGGATAACCTGAGAGCCCGAAGAGGAAACCAAGCTCGGTCAATTGAGTGCAATTTCCATATATCCCTCTGGCTGCATCCAGGGTTCTATTTTGCCAGGTACAGTTACTGTAGGTTTTATTCAGGATTTCTACGGGTTTTTGAAGCTGCTCAGCACACTGGATTAGGTTTACAGACTCTCCTTCAAAAAATCGCTGCCAGTGGTCGGAAGAGCCTTTTTTTGCCTTAACCAGCTGGTATGTATCCCTTACAAGTTTGGTGTAGCCATTTTCCGAATCCTCCAGCCAGTACCCGGGCACGTAGTCGTATCTAAAACCATCTACATGATAACAGTCAAGCCAGTGATTGTTGACTGTCAAAAAGAAATCCCTTGTAAATTTCTTATTAAAGTTTGTACTTATTCCAAAAGCGTTTTCAGCGAAGGGGCCCATGAAGGGATTTTCATTCTGAGGGTATCCGAGTTCGTTGTAAACATAGTAATACGGAAAAAGATGGCTTGTATGTGCATAAACCGAATCTACTATGACCGCAATGCCTTTCTGGTGAGCTTTATCGATCAATTCTTGCATATCTTTCCGATTTCCGAAACGTTCGTCTACCCCGAAATACCCGATCGGTGCAAATCCCCAGTCCACCCTTTTCTCAACGTTTGAAAGAGGCATAAGTTCTATACAATTAATTCCGAGGTCTGCGAGGTAATCCAGATGGTCAATAGTCCCTTTGATATCATTCGCAAACTCGTTGATCATGAGTTCATAGAGGACAATGTCATTTATGAAAGGGGTTTTCCATTCCAGTTCAGTTTTGTCCCACGTATAGTGTTCGTACCCGAGAGTGAAAGCAGATAATTTCCCAACCCCGAATTCCCTGGCAAAGGGGTCGATAATCCAGTCAATAAGCTCTGGATTTTTTGGAGTTTTAAGGCAATATCGATAGACATATTTTCCAGGGGTTCCCCATGCAGAAAATGACTTTAGCTTCTCTTTAGCTTCAATATTTATCGTTGCAGACCAGTAATCCCCGTAATCTGAGTCTATTGATTCCATTTCAAAGTCCATTGGAGGTATATCCTGAAGGAACTGGTCCTTTTCATGAATAACCCTCACAAAGAGTTCATATTCTCCCTCTTCCGAAACACCTGGTAAAAAAAGCCCAAAATTTATTTTCCCGGAAGTCTGTTCATCTTTCCAGGCCCCAAGCTTATGGAGCGGCAGAAGTTCAAGTTCATTTGGCAAGTTTTCCACTCCTTGATTCTTTTAGAAACTATGGCCTATATTTTGGAATTAAAGTGTACATTTTACGCATTAAAGCAGAATCTAAAAAAATGATTAAGGTCATATAATAAAGGTCACATAATAAATATATAAATATATAATTAAGAATAAGACTCCATATAACTTGTGAAACAATGTTTCGGAAAAATGCTCTTGATAATGTCTCTAAATTTCAGATTCCAGCAAATGGCAACAAAAAGGCTGAAAATTTTCATGTTGTAATAAAGGATACAGGGATTCTGGAGATATTAAAGTTCAAACAAAAAGATAAACAGGTATAACAATACAAACAAGTGCGATGCAATTGTATTATTTTTAGCTTGATTTTCAGGATATTATATATTCTAAAAACTCGTTAACCTTCTCCAGATTACACATTTCTATCCAAAAATAATAAAGGAACCGTCGTCACATGTCAGGAAATTACGGAAAAGTCTATCTTGTGGGTTCTGGTCCAGGCGACCCTGAGCTCCTTACCCTGAAAGCCCGCCGGCTAATTGACAGTGCTGAAGTAATTGTTTATGACCAGCTTCCTGGAAAAGCTATTCTGGACTCAATGCCGGTAAGTGCGGAAAAAATTAATGTTGGAAAATATGCCGGCAACCATACCATGACCCAGGCTGAGATTAATGAAGTGCTTGTGCAGAAAGCAAAAGAAGGAAAGATGGTAGTCAGGCTTAAAGGAGGAGATCCCTATGTCTTCGGAAGAGGCGGAGAAGAAGCCGAGGTACTTGTGGCCGAAGGGATTGAGTTTGAAGTTGTGCCTGGGATTACTTCTGCAATAGCAGTGCCTGCTTATGCCGGAATTCCTGTAACCCATAGGGAAAGCACTTCAATGGTCACTTTTATAACAGGGCATGAAGACCCTACAAAAGAAGAAAGCGGACTTGAGTGGGAAACCCTGGCAAAATTCGGTGGAACAATTGTAATCCTTATGGGCGTGAAGATGCTCGGCCGGAATGCAGAAGAGCTAATGAAGCACGGCAAATCCCCGGAGACTCCTGTTGCAGTCATTGAGAGAGGAACCAGAGCCGACCAGAGAGTAACTGTAGGGACCCTTGCAGACATCGCCAGCCTGGCAGAAGAAAGAAAAGTAAAGGCTCCAGCTATTACGGTTGTAGGGGATGTTGTACGCCTGCACGATATTCTCGGAGAGCAGCGGACAGGAGCTGACTTTTAACCCGGCACGGAAATAACGGGGTATAACAGGAGAAAGGAATTATGGCAGAAGAAAAAAGACCTGTTCTCGCAATTATGAGGCCGGAAAGCTACAGGGAAAAATCAGAGGTTCTTGCTCAAGATTACGGTTTTGATCCCTTATATGCCCCCATGATCCAGCTTGAAGGCATAAAAGATGAAGGGTTTGAGCCCTTCATACAAAGAGTCCTTGAAGGATCTTCGGATTATGTAGTCTTTACCAGTGCAAATGGAATAAGTTTTACTCTGGACAAGCTTTCTGAAACTGAAAAGAAAGATTTCATTACAGCGCTTAAAAAAATCAGGGTAATTGCCATCGGACCTAATACGGAAAAAGAACTCATAAAAATAGGAATTGACAACCCATTTTTGCCGGGAGATTACAGTTCCAAAGGAATTGTAGAAGCTCTCTGTCACGAGGTTGCAGGAAAGACGGTGGACCTTGCCAGGAGTGCTTTTGGGGCTAAAGTCTTAATTGAAGGGCTTGAAAAGTGCGGAGCTACGGTTTATGAAACCCATGTGTACACTCTCAGTATTCCTGAAGGAACGATCCAGAAAGAGTTGATAGAGCGCACGCTTGCAGGGGAAGTGGATGCTTTTGCTTTTACAAGTTCGATGATGGTTAAAGGCTTTATGAAACATGCAAAAGGGCTGGGAGCAGAGGAGACCATAAAAGAATCTCTCAACAGGGCCGTGGTAGGAGCTATAGGAACGCCTACAGGAAATACCCTGAAAAAATATGGTGTCAATGCGGACGTAATCCCTGAAGAGTTTACCTTCGAAGCCCTGATAAAGGCTATGAAAAAAGAGCTATGAAAAGTCAGCTTAAAAGTAACTGAAGAACTGCTTTAAAAGTATGACTTAAATCGTTTTGAGAACCACGCTATATGGGAATGAGTTCATAAAACTGGGCTCTTCTCATAAAACCGGTTCGAAATAACAACACTTAAAAGTCCATGAGGTCTTTTGTCGTACCAATGTACGAATTTCTGGAATGATTCAAATAAACTTTTGATACATATCAAATTTGCTTCTTATAATCCAGGAGTCCTTTTTTGCAGGTAAGATGACGGGTATATCTCCTTGTTTGTCACCATTAAGCACATCGAATGTGAAAATTATATACTTTTTACATTAAATATATAGTTAAGAGACAGTATAAGTTAAGAAATAGTCTAAGTTAAGAAATAGTCTAAGTTATGATATAGTCTAAGTTATGATATAGTCTAAGAAAATACCTTCAGTATAATGCTCTCAATCCGTGTAGTTTAAGTTGCATTCGACTCCGCATCTTTCCTTTAAGTAATCCTGAAATCCGTTATGAAAGGGATGAAAAATAGTCATAGACGAACTGGATCGAAAATAGTCATAGATGAATTAAAACAACTCTAATATTATGGATAAAGTATATAACTTTAGAAAATTATATACTTTAAAGTCAAAATATAATTAAAATGTAATATACGGGAGGAAAAGCAACGGAACAGATACCAGTAAGATGTGGAGAATGCGAAATGTACAGTAGATCCTACGGATTTTGCCTGAGGATAATGGAATACGTTTCTCCAAAAGAAACGGATTTCAGATGCCTGAAACGTGAAACTGTCCCGGGACAGGGTGGTTTTTAACACTTCAATAAGTGTTTTGAGCTCTTTATCTTAAGACTTACGCACTTGAAGATCCGCCGATGGAACTCTATACTATCCTTTCTCACTCATCGTTTTATCTTCGTCAGAATTGCCTCCGGGATCCGGAATCCCATGCCGATTGAAGCGATATAGCAATTGAAGTCATGATACTATCGCGGGATGGGAAACTCCACTCGTCGGGACTTCCGAGTCTTCTATCCTGAAAGAAAACTCAAATCCTTGCGATGATCGATCACGACACCGACGTTTTTGATTGTGCCTGTTCAACAACGGTATACCGTTCATGAGGTGAAACCATGACCGATCAAGTTAACCGGCGAAAAGAAAAACGGATTGAATATTTTGGTGACAGCAGGATGGTAACAACTCCTGACAACCCAACAATGCAGGCCTTCCGGATGGATTGACCACTTTGAAATAGACGGAGAGCCGGGTATGGATACTTATAGGGTCGAAGGAACAGTCAGATATATCAAATATATCAAATTCGAAGAGGTTTTATGCCATCGGCAAATAGATAATTTTACAAATCGAAAATATGTAATCGAGAATATTTTTCTTGGTTGACTTCCGGATATTCGGCTTTTCTGGTCATATCCTCAAGTCCGGGCATTCGGACCTTAGTTTTATAATCGTGAATGTCATATACTTACCCTGTCTCTACAAGTACAAAACAACAAGAAAGCTAAGTTAAAGTAGACAACAATCTCGAATTGTTTACTGATTTCTGTAAAACAATCTCAATTTTGACGGATCGACATGATAGGCATTTCAAAACTTTACTGTGGAACCGTGGAACCCTCAGATGCACTCCGCTATGGAAGGGACTCAAAAAAGCTTCCCTCTCACTTGCTGCAGTTTTCAAAAGATAAAAAGCCAGTTGTAGTCTGGAACATGACTCGCCGCTGCAACCTGAAATGTGTCCATTGTTATGCCCAGGCAAAGGACATAGAATTTGAAAATGAACTTTCAACTGAAGAAGGTAAAGCTCTTATCGATGACCTTGCAAGTTTCGGAAGTCCGGTGATCCTTTTTTCTGGAGGGGAACCAACTATGAGAAAAGACCTTCCTGAGCTCGCAGCTTATGCCCGTGAAAAAGGGATGAGGGCCGTAATTTCCACAAACGGGACGCTCATAGACCGTGATCTGGCAAAAAAGCTAAAGGACGTCGGTCTCTCTTACGTAGGAGTTTCCCTTGATGGGATAAGGGAAACGAACGACAAATTCAGGGGCATGAATGGGGCATTCGATGCGGCTCTACGAGGGCTTCACAATTGCCAGGAAGAAGGCATAAAGGTTGGCTTGCGTTTTACTATCAACAAGCAAAATGTAAGGGACATTCCTGCAATCTTTGATATGCTTGAAGAAGAAAAAATTCCGAGAATATGTTTCTATCATCTGGTTTATGCAGGCCGTGGCTCAAAAATGGTAAATGAAGACCTTTCTCTTGAGGAATCCAGGCAAGCTGTAGACCTGATACTCGAGAGGACAAGGAAACTTCACGAAAAAGGTTTTCCTGCCGAAGTCCTGACAGTGGATAACCATTGTGACGGTCCCTACCTGTACATGAAGCTCCTCAAAGAGAATCCTGAAAGAGCTGCCGAGGTATTTGAACTTCTTTCCATGAACCAGGGAAATTCTTCAGGGATAGGTATAGGTTGTGTATCCTGGGACGGGGCGGTACATGCCGATCAGTTCTGGAGACATTACTCCTTTGGAAATGTGCGGGAACGCCCATTCAGTGAAATCTGGACTGACCTGAGTGATGAACTCATGGCAGGGCTTAAAAACCGAAAACCCCTGATAAAAGCTCACGCAGATCGCTGTGCCCACTGCAAATGGCTGGATATTTGCAATGGGAATTTCAGGGTAAGGGCTGAAGCTGTATACGGGAATGTCTGGGCAGATGACCCTGCATGTTACCTGACAAAAGAAGAAATTGGGTATTATGAAGCCTGAAATTTCAGGCTTTGTTTAATTCTTTATTTAATTCCGGTTTATCCAATTTCTATTTTTTTTCTTAACTTTCCAACAACTATTTTTTAGATTTTCTTCTGTAAGCCTGTTACCACTGGCTTTTTTCCTTCTAATTCTAACTTTATAATTACTTATTTAACAGGGTTGGAAATATACCATTTTGGGATGCACGTTTCAAATCCATCATACCATCCCAGAACGTTTTTAGCTTGCCTGAGCATCGTGCTGATTTCTTTGTTTCCGAATTTGATTGCCCAGGGAATTGATGAAAGCTGGTTGCTCGCAATATATAAAGCCATTAATTTGAAAAATAAAGTGGGCACATTATGATGAAAATATCCATTAATGCGTCCGGATGCAAATGAAGCACTTATATCTGCACACCAGGTAATACGGTTGAATTCTTCCCAGGGGTCACCGTAGTCAAGCCTGTTAAAATCAATAATTCCCAGCTCTTCGGACTTTGTAACAATCATATTTCCTACGTGATAGTCCCCGTGTTGGAAACACTGAGGGCGATTTTCCAATAAATATCTGTTTTGTTCGATATACTCAATTATTTTATCTGCTCCCTCCAGGTGAATCCCACAAGCTTCATAATCGGTGATATTTCTATTTATTTTTTGATTGAAACGATCTGACCATGAGATCTGATTTTTTGCCGCAGGAACCTGATGAATAATTCTTAATATTTCTCCCGCTTTCACACCAAGCCGGTATTGCTCTTTGCTGTTCAGCTCTGGAAGGATATGTTCTGCATCTTTCCCTGTAATCCAGGTTAGTAAAGAATAGACGGATTGGCCGTTATTGCAAATTCCAAAATTAATGGGACGCGATATCAAAATATCAAGGTTATCAAGTCTTTTTATTGCTTCAAAGTCCTTTTTCTTGTTCTCATACTGAGATATATCCGATATTCTTAGTAATAATTCTCTTCCATCTGTACTTCGGATATAATATTTCTGATCGTTTGACCATCCCTTATTAATTGGCTCGACTATTTGCCATTTACAAGAGCCAGGAATTTCATTATAAAGTTTAACCATGCTAACAGCTCTATGAAAATTAAAACTTGATATTGCCGTTCGTTCAGTCACAACTTTAGAGTTTTCTTTTATAAATAGTCATTTTTTTATGTTTAACCCATATTTTCAAGAAATAACATGGAAAACAGTTAATGGAAATAAATAAACACATGAAACCGATCCATTTGTTCCCTATCTTCCCAATTATTTTTGTTACTGCTTCAGGCTGTGTTTCAGAAAACGGACACTCAGGAACCTATGACAATGAAACAGAGGCTCTCTCATATCAGGGACGGGTTCGAAAGTTGTGGACCTGAACTGCGTGGAATGCTGGAGTTTTATTGCGAAGTGGACAGGAGTGAAAATCGATGACCTTTTTGAAGAAGCTGGAAACTATGAAAATGCGAGTACGATTATTTTTTACAGTGCGGATGAATATTCTACCTCTCTTGATAAGGACTACATGCTAGAAAATGAGATTATTCTCGCGTACAGGCTCAATGATGTAACTATGCCTCCTGATAGGATCTTTCTTTTCAGCTTACGAAGGCAAATATAGGTAAAATGAATGAAATTGATTATAAGAAACGGACTTGGAGACTCGTTTCATGACTCGTTTTATAGAAGATATTCCGAGCAGAGAAGACATTTTATCTGTTTGTTATAGACGACGGAATAACAAAAACAAATATTCAAAGAAAAAAGTTAGCTTCATACCCACTGCTTTCTATTATCCTCAAAACTATCGGAAATCCTTCTTTAAATAAACCATATCAATAAGTTGTTTTCCACATTCGAAAATTGGATGGTCATAATTGTCAATAAAAAAATTTTTAACATAATGTGACATAACAAATCCGCAATTTTTATAAAACTGGATAGTAAGAGGACTATCTCCCGTACCAACAAGCATGGTTTTGCATTTGCCTTTATAATATTCAAAGATGAATTTTACAAGTTGCTTCCCGTAACCCTGTCCCTGATACTTTTCATAAGTTGCTATATTTTTTAATTCGTATATACCATCATCTTCACGTGTTACTACACAGAGACTTTTCAAATCGCCATCATATAGAGCAAACATATCCCCGTGATCTAAATATTTGTCAATCATATCTTCTTGTTCGTCTGCTAAAAGCAATAAATCAAGAAACTGTTTTTTATTATCCAGAATTATTTCAACTTTCATGGCAAATCTCGGCTAGATAAATAATTGGAATTAGCGGTCGGGTGAAAATCAAATTATCAATTAATTTTAAAATCATTGTAAAATGGTGTAAAACTAAAAGCCTACAGAAAAATCAATAATGCATATCGAAAAGTTATAATAGATCTAAATATCCGGGTATTCGTTTCGATTTTGCATATTGTATATTGTAAAATTCATAGCAGGCAATCACTTTTCGGATAAGATCTAAATCATTTATTTTAAGTAATTTATCCTTAACCGCCATAATACATCAATGTTTGGGCACTTAAAGTGTATATTAGTACGGCTGATGTCTGCGGGCCTGGGATTGAGAGGAATAAGATCCTTACAGTTAAACACCAATAATAATATAATATGTATAAACTATACTATACTGTTTATTCAAATCTGTTTATCCAAATATAGTCTAACTATTACCAGTATTGCAGAATCAAAAATCTGTTTATCCAAATATAGTATATACTATTACCAATGTTGCAGAATCAAAAAATAAAATTGTTATCTGCTCTATCGTAAAATTAGACCTGGAGATAAGAGCACATTGCGAGAAAAAAGATACAATTGTGGAGTATTTCTAGATAAGTGGGGGGTAATTTGAGTTGGCATCTCGCCATGTTAATATTTTAAACCCTGGTGACCCTTTTAGGGACTGGCTTGTTGAAGAAGTTGTTGGGGATAGGCTACGGAATAAAAATTGCTCTGTTAATGTTTTTAAATACAACTCCTCCCATACGGTCTGCAAGTACCAGTTCAAGGGTGAACACTTCAGCGTTATGGCAAAGTTTTTTGCCGAACCTACCGGTCAGTTGAAAGATTATAATCCATATAAAGGCATGATGAATGAGTACCGAAACCTTAGAAAGGCTGCGTCGGTAATAAATGTTGCAAGACCTCTTGCAACCAATAAGAAGTTCAACTGCGTCCTTGTAACGGAACACATACCTGGAAAATCTCTGGAATGGTATATCAGACACGAAGAACAGCTATATGAGAGGCTTGCTGCAGTTGCGCATATGCTCCGACAGCTGCATGATAACACAAAATCTTCCTACAATAAGGAAAATGAATTCAGAAATTATCATGATGTTCTGGGCCATCTGAAACTGGACCATGACACTAGAGAGACTTTCAATAAATTACTTGGAGATTGGTGGTATAGTTCTTTGCTCGACAGGGACTACGGCTGCATGATTCACAGGGATGTCAATCTTTCTAATTATATTTTCTGCAAAGGTAAACCCTATGCCCTTGATTTTGAAAGCTCCTGGTTAGAGGCACATCCTGTCAGAGATCTCGGAATTCTAGCTGCAGAACTTAAAAACGAGTTCGAACTGCATATGGGAGGAGGGGGGAAAGCTGAACCGTATATCGGAAATTTCCTCTGGGAATATAGCAGTGACGAAAAAGATTTTTACTATATTACCAGAACTTTGCCTTTTTTCATGAGTATAGGACTCCTTCGTTCGGCAAGGCTTCATCAGGGTGAACATAGAAACTACCTCATCAAAGAAGCGTGTGAATGTTTAAAGGCAATTAATTACAGATAAAGCATGAGAACTTACCTCATCAAAGAAGCGTGTGAATGTTTAAAGGCAATTAATTACAGATAAAGCATGAGAACTTATCTCATCAAAGAAGAACTTGATTGTTTAAAGGCAATTAATTACAGATAAAACATGAAGTAGAAGTTTAGGTAAAAGGGATATGGGAGGAAAGAGCATATCGGAGGATTACGGACCTGAGGTAAGCAAGGATGAAGTTACATTTCTTAGTCATTCTCTTGCAAAGGGAGAAGAGGCATTTGAGAGCTGCCATATAAAAGGGGTTATCTTTGACTGCTATGAGACCCTCATTGACATTCATACCGACGAACATAGCCTGGAGACATATAAAGTACTGAGCGCATGGCTTGCCTATCAGGGAGTGAAAATCGCGCCCGAAAAGCTGTGGGATACGTACATGTCTAAGGTCAGGCAGAAAATGGAGAATTCCAAGGAAGTGTACCCTGAGATAAAGGTAGAGGAAATCTTTGCAGAGATCTGCAGGGAAAATTCGGTCTGGAATATTGACGAAAATGGTCTGGGAGTAGAAGCCTCAAGGGTCTTTCGGGCAGCTTCGATACGGAAACTCCGAGCTTTCCCTCAGAGCATCAAACTGATTGAACATTGCATAAATGTTCCCAAGTGTGTAATCTCCAATGGGCAAAGAGTTTTTTCCGAACTGGAACTCAGGTTTCTTGGGCTCCACGATTATTTTGACTTTGTTATCTTCTCATCGGATGTAGGGTATAAGAAACCTGATCTCAGGCTTTTTATGACTGCGCTCAAAAGGATGGGCCTTGAACTCGAACCCAAATGTGTTATGTCAATAGGAGACTCTGAAGAAAACGAGCTAGCGCCTGCAAAAAAACTGGGAATGCGCGCCATGAATATTAAAGAAGCCTGGGAGCAATTCGGATTGACAGATTGATTTCATAAAATTTTCGGTTTTCTAAAAAGTAATATTTGGGAGAAGATTCACTCAGTGCTTCTCCCAAACTTATATTTACTGTTCCCTTATTTTTCTTCCTGCACACTTTTTATCCTGCACACTTTTTATGTAAACTGCCAGAAATCCTCAGGCAATACCTGTAAACTCTTTTCTTCGAACAGCCGGATTCCACCAGACCACAGCAGAGCGATATTTCCTGATACACGGCCCTTCTCCTGAGTCACGGTACAATTCCTCTCGAATAATTTCTTCAATCTCAGGTGTGACCTCCGTATAGATTGAGTAGAAAACCCTGTACATCCTGAGCATGTTCTCAGGTGATCTTATACTTGTATAATCAATAAACCTAACATGAGGGACTCTTCCACATGTGTAAAGGAGATTATAGATCAAAGGGTATTCCGGGTACTGGGGACGAGGTTTGTTGCCCATGATTTTCTTCCAGAGTTCGGCTTCAAATGTCTGCCCTGTGCCTACTCCACCAACCACACAGCAGTGTCCCTGTGTTACCTCTTCCATCCGGCTTATCTGGGTCATAATGTCACGAAACATCCATATGACTGTTGAGGTGATAGTAAGGTCATACCGCCCCCTGAAATCTTCAATATTCACATCCTGCCAGATTTTTGGGATAATATCATAGTTATTCACTCCGGCTTCCACAGCATTTTGATATATCATACGGATCATTCCCTCTGAAGGCTCAACAGCAGTTATATGATCAACCTTCTTTGCGAAGGGGATTACAAATGTTCCTGGACCTGCACCAACTTCAAGGACCCTTGAGTGAGGAGAAACAACTCCATGAGGGGCAAGGGTAGAGTATACTGACTCTCCGAACTCGTAGTTGTTTGTCCGCCTGGATTCCGAGTAATCCTCTGCCCTTTCACTCCAGTCATCTAGCTCATAGTCCCTGAATATAATTTTAGACCGGGCATCATAACTGTCTTCCCAGAATCCAATCCAATCTACAGGGGCTGTAAGAGAGTCGGAAGTCATGCTACCTTCCACCATAGTAAACCCATCCTGCCTCTAACCTGACACATGCCCTCATTAGCGTGATTTTGTACGTATTCCTGAATAATCTCTCTGTCCCTGGAGTCCAGAGGTCGATGTTTCTCAACAAGTTTCTCAACCGAAGTAACTGCCGAGGTAACCGACCTATTAAGTGTGTAATCGATCACATCAACGTTCGGGTACACTCCAGAATCATTGAGAATATTGAAAACCGTGATGAACTGATCAAACCCACCCTCATTGATCCCAAGAGCTTCCGTTAGTTTGAGTGTTTCTGAAGGAGCCTCGAACCCATGAGCAAGACAACAGTACCCTCTGGATACTGCCTCCATCCGCCGGATCTGCGAAAGAATGTCCGAAAATTGCCAGAGCGCATGGCAGCAGATAACCAGGTCATAGTTTTTAGAGTAAGTTGCCTCGTCTACTTCCTGCCAGGTCTTAAGGATTACCTCAACATTGGAAAGCCCTCTGTTCTGCGCATATGACATCAATGCTGCTGCCATCTTCTCTGCGGGCTCGATAGCGGTCACCCGGCATACTCTTTCTGCAAATGGGATCGTTATTGCTCCTGGGCCTGATGCAATATCTAAAATATGCCAATCCTTCTGCAGTAGCCCTTCTTTTTCAAACAGGTTAAGGATATTCCGGCCATGATTACAATCACTTGCCAGTACCATATCAGAATAATCCTCTGCCCTTTGATTCCAGTAGTTTGTGGTAGAAAGCTTATTCATCTCATTGATGCCTGCAGCCCAGGCTGTCTCCCAATCGATCTGCGTAACCATATTATTCCTTCAAAAATATTAATTAGCTAAAAATTAGTATTAAGATATAATAACTTATTTCTTTATTATGGTGAAATATATGAAAAGAAATATAAATAGTAACAACATACACCCTGTAATTGTCATAACAAAAGATACGCAGATGTAGCAAGATGACCATGATTCTTGATGTTCAACAGCTGTATGTACATTTTCCCGTTTCAAGCACCGTCATCCGGGCGGTTGATGGGGTTGACATTAACATCGAACAGTCCGAGACACTTGCAGTTATAGGAGAGAGCGGTAGCGGAAAATCAGTACTGGGTCTGGCGCTACTAGGGCTGCTGCCTGCAAATTGCACTGTAAACGGAGTTATACGATATCATGGGGATGATCTTCTAACCCTTTCTGAAAATGAACTTGAAATGATCCGTGGCAGAAAGATTGCATGGGTTCCTCAGAACCCCGCAGGAGCAATGAATCCTTCAATGACTGTGGGAAACCAGATCGGAGAACCGATCTCTCTCCATATGGAAATAGACAAAAACAAAGTTAGAAAGAAGGTTCTTGAACTCCTTCAATTTATTAAAATAACTCCCCCTGAGGAAAGAATAGACTCCTATCCTTATTCATTCAGTGGTGGAATGCTTCAACGCTCACTTGTAGCTATGGGAATTTCAGGCCATCCGGAAGTGCTTATTGCAGACGAACCTACAAAGGGTATAGACATAATGAATAAGCAGGCTATCATCTACCTTCTTCGGGTTTTACGTGAGGAAGGAATTACTCTGATTATCATCACACACGATCTCCCATTTGCCAAAAACCTCGCGGACAGGATTGCAGTTATGTATTCCGGGAGGATAGTGGAAATAAGAGAGAGGCAGGAATTTTTTGATGGGCCATTGCATCCTTATTCCAGAGGGTTACTTCGTTCGCTCCCTGAAAACGGTCTTCACCCTATACCATCCGGAAAAGGAGATTCAAAAGAAAACGATGGAGGCTGTAAATTCCGGTTTCGATGCGCATCTGCAATAGAAAAGTGCAGGGTCGAGCCTCCTCTAATTCATCTTCAGGAAGGATCTGCTGTCAGGTGCTGGCTGTATGATTGAAGGAAGAAAGTTGCATGATTGAAGGAAGAGTTGCATGATTGAAGGGAGAAAGTCGCATGATTGAAGGAAGAGGCCTGACCAAGATATTCGCTCCCAATTCCTCAGGAAAAAACCGGATCATCGCTGTTGACAATGTAAATATCAGGATCGAAGCAGGAGAAACCCTTACTCTTGTAGGAGAAAGCGGATGTGGAAAGTCTACTCTCTCAAGACTGCTTCTCTTGCTTATTCCTCCAACACGGGGAGAGATATTCTTTGAAGGTCAGGATCTTACAGGGCTGAAAGGAAAAGAACTCCGCTCTATCCGGAAAAAAATTCAGATTGTGCCTCAACAGCCTGAAAGCTCCCTGGACCCCAGGTGGACGATAGCTTACTCAATCTGCGAACCTTTCCGCATACATCCTGATTCGTTACGCGGAAGGCAGATGGAAGAAGAGCTAAAAAGGCTTCTTGGGCTCGTTGGGCTCGAACCTGAGCAGGCAGCCAGATATCCTCACCAGCTCAGCGGTGGAGAATTGCAACGTGCTGTTATTGCTCGTGCTATCTCACTTGAGCCTTCACTTCTCATATGTGACGAACCGACTTCAATGCTTGATGTTTCCACTCAGGCATCTATTATACACCTCCTGAAAACACTCCAGCAAGACCTCAGATGTGCCCTTCTCTTTATTACTCACGACCAGGGGCTTGCACGCGCTATTGGAGACCGGACAGTTGTAATGTTTGCCGGGCAGATCGTAGAAGAGGGACAGGGCATTCTGGATAGGCCATATCATCCATTTACCCGCAGAATCACATCAGTCTCTGATTCCGGTTCCTTACCACCATCTGAACCTCAAGGGACAAGGATTCCAGGTTCATGCGTATATTATCAATTCTGCCCGGAAAAGACAGAAAAATGCCTTCACAGCCCTGAAATGCTGGAATATGAAAATAGACGGGTGCGTTGCCATAACTTTTCGCCGACTTGATTAATCGTACACCCTCGATATGTCCCCTAATAGGTTTTAGCGGTACAACTACAATTCCAGGTGCTTACTCCAACAAATTATCCTGGATTGTCCAACAAATTATCCTGGATTATCCAACAAATTATCCTGGATTGTCCCACCAGGTTACCCAAAATTAAGATGATCACTCCAAAACTTCCTGTGTTTGTAAGTTTTTGCAGAGTTTGATGTTGATACATAACAGTATCAGGTGTGATTGGTAAACATGAAACGAAAAGAGGGAATTCTCTTTATTTTGCTGGTTCTCGTTGTTCTGGGAGCAGGTTGTACAGACAAAGAACAAAAAGGAGATAATCAAACATTGTCCATCTCAGGTCAATGGAGTCCCACCTCTATTGATCCTCACATATCGGGTACTGTTCCTCAAAGGCTTGGGTACGTAGAAACTCTCGTAGGAGTTGATTATGAAGGAAAGATTATCCCAAATCTTGCAAAGTCATGGGAAGTCTCCAGTGATGGAAAAAAATGGACATTCAAATTGAGAGAAGGCGTTTTATTCCATGATGGGACACCTTTCACAGCCGAAATAATGAAAAAATCACTCGAAAGGTCCTTTATCAAGTCGGCATCAACATTCGGAAAAATTCCTGTAACGTCTATTGAGGTTCCTGATAACCTGACATTAGTAATCAACCTAAATTCAACCTTTCCTGCACTTCCTGCCTATCTTTCCAAAGGAGAAAGTGCTGCTCTTGCCCCCGGATCTTATGATGCAAGCGGAAACGTCACAAAGCCTATCGGTACAGGGCCTTTTATCTTTGAATCTTGGAAACCGGAAGAAGAAATTGTTGTCGTCAAGAATCCCAATTACTGGGGGCATGTTGCTTCAGTTGATAAGGTGGTATACCGGGTAATTCCTGAAGTACTTACAAGAAAGATGCTCCTTGACAGTAAGGATATTCAAATAGCAATGATTCTTTCGCCCGATGTTGCTGATAAATATACCGAAAAGGCTGATTATACAGTCCTTGAAGAGCCGATCGCTCGTGTAAGGATGATAACGTTCAATACGGAAAAGGAGCCCTTCAACGATAAAAAGGTACGTCAGGCTGTTAATTACGCTATAGATCGAGAGGCAATAGTGAATTCTGTCCTTTCCGGATACGGAACCACAGCATCAGGACTTTTCCCTCCTCAGTTTTACTGGGCAAACAAAAATATTGCTCCTTATATCTACGACGTGGAGAAAGCAAAAACACTCCTTGATGAAGCAGGATGGATCGACTCGGATGGTGATGGGATCCGTGATAAAGACGGCAAGCCTATGAAAATTACATTAGTTACTTATTCTGAAAGAGCAGAACTGCCGTCGATCGCTGAGGTGATCCAGCAGCAGCTTAAGAAAGTAGGCATAGAGACAGAACTTAAGGTCCTCAATACTGATGCCTCAAATGCCCAGAGGAATAAAGGAGACTTCGATATTTACCTCGTAGGAAGAGGACTCTTTTTCGTACCTGATCCTGATGAGATAATGATGACGGACTATCACTCAAGTGGCACATCAATCGACGGCTGGGGAGCATATCGCTGGCACAACGACACTGTAGATCAGCTGATTGAGCAGGCCAGAACTACTTCCGATGAAGCTGCCAGAAAAAAACTCTATGATGAAGTTCAGACAATTGTTGTCGAAGAAGCGCCGGTTGCGTATCTTAACTACTACGTTAATATCGACGTCACAACTTCGAACATAAAGGGATATCGTCTCCATCCTACAGAGTACTCTTTCGACCTTCAGAATGTCTCAATTTCCTGATGTGGGTATTCTACCCACCACTTTTTCATTTAAAAGAGTTTGAGTAAAAATGATACGTAGAATCATACTGAACCGTCTGTTTCAAATGATACAGGTTATGGTAGGGATATCTCTCATCACTTTTACAGTAATTTCCCTTTCGCCCGGAGATCCAGCTGAAATTACGCTCAGGGCTACTCTTGGTACCGAAAGTCCACCTAAAGAGGCAGTAGCCATACTTCATAAAGAGATGGGGCTTGACGATCCCTGGTATGTCAGCTATCTAAAATGGATTTCAAGGGTTGTGCATGGAGACCTGGGATATTCCTATCAAACAAAAAGGAGCACTTTTGAAGAGATCAGACATGCTCTGCCCATGACCTTCTATCTAGCCTCTCTTTCAATGTTATTCTCGGCTATCATAGCTATCCCTCTTGGGATTGCAGCAGCTCTGAGGCAGAACGGGCCTGTAGATCACCTCTGCAGGCTTACTTCAATAGTCTGTCTCTCGAGTCCTGAATATTTTATTGCTATAGTTTTTATGCTCATCGGAGGCATCTATCTTGACATCTTTCCGGTTGCAGGAACAGGAGGAATAGAATACTTTATCCTTCCATCCCTGACTCTCTCGATTGGCCTTATTGCAATTACAACGCGTATAATGAGGACAAGCATGATTGAAACGCTTGAGCAGGATTATATAAGGACAGCACGTGCAAAGGGGCTCAGCCGCAGTAAAATTATTCAAAGGCATGCTCTAAAGAATGCACTTCTCCCTGTCATTATATATATGGGAACCCAGTTCGGATGGATTTTCGGAGGGGCAGTTACCATTGAAACTATTTTTGCACTTCCAGGACTTGGGAGGCTTCTTGTTAACTCTGTTTCTTCGATGGACATCATGGTGATGCAGGGATGTATGCTTACCTTCGCGGTGATCATAGTGCTTATTAATCTCTTTGTCGACCTCGCTCAGCTTTATCTTGATCCCTCAGTCCGGGCTCGGGGAGAATAATAGGGAGAATATATATGGAACACTCATACTTTGACGAAAAACTGGTAGTTTCCGAAATGAAAAGAGTATGGGGAGTTTTGCGGAGCAATGTCACGCTTACAATAGGAGTTCTGCTGTTTATTCTTATCTCCATGATGGCTGTAATGGCTCCGTCGATTTCCCCGCATGACCCTGCAGAGATGCATCTTGAAGAAAGGTTATCTCCCCCATCAGCATCTTTTCCTCTTGGGACGGACCAGTTTGGAAGGTGTATTTTCAGCCGTATATTATATGGTGCACAGACTTCATTCTTCATTGCGGTTATTTCAACTCTAATTATCGTGCCTGCAGGAATTATCATAGGAATGTATGCCGGTTATTTCAGCAGGTGCGATGCTTTCTTGATGCGATTGGCAGATATCTTTCTTGCTTTCCCCAGTATAGTTCTTTCAATTGCGATTGTGGGAGTTGTAGGCCCAAGTCCTGCAGGAATTATTCTATCTCTTTCCATTCCTGGCTGGGCAAAATATGCACGATTAATCAGGGGATCAACTCTTTCACTGAAAAATAGCGGATTTGTCGAGGCAGCCAGGGCAATTGGAGCATCTGATAAATATATTCTTTTCCACCATATTCTTCCCAACAGTTACGGACCTATTATTGAGATCGCAACTCTTGGATTAGGATCCAAGATTATTTCAATTTCCGGGCTTGGATTTTTAGGGCTTGGAATTCAGCCTCCTACTCCGGAACTGGGCACAATCCTGAAAGATGGACTTGTATACCTTCATACTGCACCTATGATGGCTTTATCTTCAGGAGGCATGATCATGCTGTTTGTTCTTGCGGTAAATCTCATTGGTTCCGAACTGAGGTCTATTGCCGATCCTCGCTCTGATACGGTTGAATTTTAATTGGCAGGCAAAGGAAGTAAAAAGAGGAGTTCAGCCCCTAAAAATTTGTTTATACCCTAATATTTCAGCTACTCAAAATTCTTTTTTGCCCAAAATTATGATGTTTTTGGCTTTTCTAAATAATGTAAAAACAAAATAGGAAAAAATATTTGCAGTATCCAGTACTTAGAAGAACTTCCAGAGTAATTAGCTACCTCTATTGCTGATACCTTTAGTCACGCCTGTAATTGTTGCAACAAAAATCTCATTGTATCTCCTTTGAGCAGTTGCATTATCTAGCCTCGTGACTATTATTATACGCTGGTAAATTTGTTTTTTCGGATAAAAATGCAATCGGTGGAATCAAAAAGTCTATTCCTGTAAAATACTGGATAGGCATTAAAAAGTAAGAAATATTTACGTTATCCAAAACCAGATATATTTAAATAATCGCAAGCACTCTAAACCCCAAGAATTCTTACACTATTTCCCAATCATGGAGTGTCTTTATGACAGAATCAGAAATTCCAAAAGAATATAATGCAAGCGAGGTTGAGGAAAAGTGGATGGATAAATGGGACCTCTCCATGTACCATTTCAACTGGGGAGAAGACCCCCGTCCCCAATACATTATCGATACCCCACCTCCTTATCCTACAGGTAATTTCCATATCGGAAACGCGCTTAACTGGTGCTATATCGACTTTGTTGCTCGATACAAACGTATGCGCGGGTACAACGTAATGTTTCCCCAGGGCTGGGACTGTCACGGCCTGCCAACCGAAGTCAAGGTTGAAGAAATTCACAAAATTACGAAAAACCAGGTTCCACGTGCCGAGTTTCGCAAGATGTGTAGGGAACTGACTGCAGGAAATATTGACAGGATGCGCAAAACAATGCTGCGCCTGGGTTTTTCTGTAGATTGGAGTAATGAATTTATTACTATGGATCCCTCATACTTCGTGAAAACACAGAAATCCTTTGTCAGGATGTATGATAAGGATTACATCTACCATGAAGAACATCCTGTCAACTGGTGTCCCCGCTGCGAAACTGCTATTGCTTTTGCAGAAGTCGAGTATGAAACAAGGCAAACAAAGCTTAACTTCGTCCATTTTGACAAGGTAGACATTGCAACCACCAGGCCGGAACTTATGGCAGCCTGTGTTGCAGTTGCAGTAAACCCTGAAGACAAACGTTACAGCCAGTATGTTGGCCAGGAAATTACAGTACCTCTCTTTGGCCAGAAAGTGACTCTGATTGCCGATGAGGATGTTGAGCCTGAATTCGGTACAGGCGCCGTGATGATCTGTACTTTCGGGGATAAGCAGGACGTACGCTGGTGGGTAAAATACGAACTTCCCCTTATAAAGGCTATCGACAAACAGGGCAAGATGACAAAAGCGGCAGGCAAGTATGAAGGCCTGAGCATTGCCGAGTGTAGGAAAGCTGTAGTTGCAGACCTGAAGGCTGCAGGTTTCCTCTATGACCAGAAACCTCTGGAACAGAATGTCGGGCTCTGCTGGCGCTGTGACACCCCGATTGAAATCCTTTCGGAGCCCCAGTGGTTCGTAAAGATCGACAACGATGCAATCCTGAAAGCTGCAGATGAGATCAAATGGTATCCTGACTACATGAAAGTCAGGCTTCAGAACTGGACAGGCACTATGGAATGGGACTGGTGCATCTCCAGACAGAGGATCTTTGCAACTCCAATTCCGATCTGGTACTGCAAGAAGTGCGGGAAAGTAATGGTTGCAGAAGAGAGTTGGCTTCCGATTGATCCTAATGAGGCCGCCCCAAAGAAAGCCTGCTCCTGTGGGTCAACCGAGTTTGAGCCTGAAACCGATGTGCTGGACACATGGATGGACTCCTCGATTACGGCATTACATGTTACTGGCTGGGAGAGTGAGCATGACCTCCGCCTGCCTGCGCAGATCCGTCCACAGGGACATGATATCATCAGAACCTGGGCATTTTACACAATCCTGCGGAGCCTGGCTCTTGAAGGTAAGAGACCCTGGGATTCTATAGTGATTAACGGTATGGTGCTCGGGCCTGACGGACATAAGATGAGCAAGTCGCTTGGAAATGTTATCTCTCCCGAAGAAGTAACCACAAAGTACAGTGCTGATGCTTTCAGGCAGTGGGGTGCAGTTGGTGGCTCCTCAGGTTCGGATGTAATGTTCCGCTGGAAAGATGTGGTTTCAGCTTCCCGTTTCCTCCAGAAGATGTGGAGTATCTACCGTTTCTCAATGTCTCACTTGAAGGGCTTCGGACAGGAAGATGCCGAAAAATTCCAGATGGACTCTCTCCATATAATTGATAGGTGGTTGCTGAGTAAACTTAACAGGCTTGTAGATACCGCAACAAAGGAGCTTGATGAGTACCAGTTTGATTCTACTTTCAAGGCCATACGAGGTTTTGCCTGGGAAGTCCTTGCTGACAACTATCTGGAACTCGTAAAAGGCAGGCTTTATGGCGATGACTCAGACGGCAAAAGAGCAGCCCAGTATGTGCTCTACAGGACAACTAAAACTCTCTCGCTTCTGCTTGCACCTTTTATACCCTTCTTTGCAGAAGAGCTGCACTCCAGACTTAGCGACGAAAGCGTCCATACACAGGCCTGGCCGGCAGTCGATGAAAGCTTAATAAACGAAGAAGCCGAAGCTGCAGGGGAACTGATTAAAGAGATCACAGGTGAGGTCCGCAGATACAAGTCCGAATTGGGAATGGCACTTAATGCCCCCCTGAAAAAGCTTGAGATATACAATGCAGATATTGATACAGGAGATATTGCAGGCGCCACAAACTCGAAAGTTGAGTTGATGGAAGGAGCTCCTTCCTTTGAATATGTGCCAGTAGAAGTTAAGCCCAATATGGGTATTCTGGGCCCCATATTCAGAAAAGATGCAGGTGCTGTAGTTAAAGCTCTCAAAGCCGAGAGTCCTGCTGCAATTGAATCCCAGGCGGCCTCAGGAAAAATAACCGTTAATGTAGATGGCAAACAGATCGAGCTTGAACCCGAAGCCGTAGAGATAAAGAAAGAAGTGATTTCTGGCGGTAGGGAAGTCGATGTGCTTGAAGTCAGAGGCGCGGTTGTTGTAATCGTAAGGTAAGCTTTTGCTTACCTTTTTATAAAAAAGTCCGATATTCGGACAACACTTATTTTTTTCAGCTTTTACTAATAGCTGAGGTATGACAAGCTGGGAGAGCAATCTGAAAGGGTATGGCAAGCTGAAGGCAGGATATCCTTTGTGTCCAGCTCCCTAAACTCAAACTCCTTCTTCAATTTAAGTTTCGGCTTTAATTCTGCATGTCGGCTGTTCAACTGATTTTTTCAGATTCTTCTCTCATTTTCCTAATATGTCATTTTTATAGATGCAAAATAGAATTCTAGTGTACAACATTATGAAGAAAAGACATAAACTGTTCAGCTTAAATTGAGGTTTCCTATAAAACTAGAGTCTCGAATACCGGACATTTATAATTAACAATACACTTTAAAAAATTTTTGGATCACTAAAAGTTCGGGCTAACTTCGAGGTGGTGAAATGACTATATAATTTTACGTTGCCATGGAGTTAGTTATCCAGGTTTAAGTATCTGAATTTTTCCAGTTCTCACAAAAATATACAAAATTATTTTATGAAAGTGAAAAAACAAAGATTCACTTTTTCAATGTGAAACTTTATATACATCTAGGTAATCTGTTTCAGAAATGTATTATTCAGACCTGGAGTTTTTATGACAAAAGTCGAAAAAGCATTATTGCTGCTAAAAAATATGGTGTACGAAAGCACCAGCCCTAAGGAAACTCTCAAGTTTGCGAAGTACTACAGGAATAAGGGGCTCGATGTGCTGGTTATTCTGTGGGGACCTATGGGAGTGCTGCTTGCGAAGAAAGATAAAACAAGAGGATCGCCCAAGTACGATGACACTGTACAGGAATGCATCGATATGGGAGTAGAGTTTAAATGCTGCCAGCTTGCCTCTGATATGATTGGGCTTAAGAAAGAAGAATTGATCCCTGGAATAGAATTTATCTGTTCAAAAGAAGTGGCTGAACTCTTTTTGAAATATACAGAAGAAAACCAGCTAATCATTACTTTCTGAGCTCCCTTCACACACATCTAATAATTATGCACGATGTTTGAGCAACAACAGCCTCAAATAATTAAATATATCTTAATGTAGCTTTTTCTAAGTCAGGTTTTCTTCAACCTAATTCTAGCCTGTCCCCAACCGGTCTTTCTACGAAATATAAACCTGAAACCGACCTGTAGAATCTGTAATCTACACCTCATTCAATTTTAGCCGTTTTAAATTCCTTTTGTTCTTTAAACCTTACTCACCCCAGTTTTATCTAGAGATAAAGGTGCTCTTTCGCTGTCCAAATTCTGTCATCCGAGTTCTGTTACCCGAGTCCCGTCACCTGAGTTCCGTCACCCGAGTCCCGTCTCGGGAGGACGGTGCCCTTTTCGCTCACTTCGTTTGCTCAAGAGGGCTGAGTTAGGGGGTAAACAGCGGTAATCTTTACACAGGTGGGTCGATTTAAAAATTGCATTTTCTGCTTTAGTTGCTTGGAAGTCATAGAAAATCAAGGATTTCTTAGGAGAGGACTAATCTGCAATGTTTTGGTTTTCAGGTTTAATGGAGCTATAACCGGGTCTGAGAATCTTTCTTTATATCTTATATTTTTAAAATGCCATACGCGTTTTTTTCGATGTAGTTTAACCGACAGAGCTTTTTATATGTAATTTATTTTTTAAACTGTTTTGGGCTAATAGAAAATATCACATTGAGGAATGAATTATATGTTAATATGCACATATTAGAATAAAAATATAAAAACGCAAATCAAACAAGAGAGCGTTTGTGCACATAATTAGGGTAAAAATGGATTTTAATATAAATATACAACTTTAAGTATACGACTTTAAAATGGTTATTTAATATTGAAGATTTCAGCCTTTCAGTCAATTAATTTTTTAGAAATAAAACTAAAACAATTTCAGCAGGTGATTTCATGTTTTTACAGGATTATGAATTAAGCGAGGAAGAGAAAGTTCTTTTACAAAAAATCTTGGATGGCGATGTAGCTCTCCGCAAGATTGAGGAATTTGCAGACCCTGAGACTTCAGTAAAACTCAGACGGCTGGCAATACAGGAATTTGCAAAACTTGAATTTGAACATATACAGAATTTTTCCCTTGATGCTGAAGCCGCATCGAAAAGGAATATTGAAAACATGATAGGGGCAGTTCAGATTCCCCTTGGAATTGCCGGGCTTCTTAAGGTAAACGGAGAATATGCGAATTCTG
This sequence comes from Methanobacteriota archaeon, assembly GCA_023399215.1. Lineage (GTDB taxonomy): Archaea > Halobacteriota > Methanosarcinia > Methanosarcinales > Methanosarcinaceae > Methanosarcina. The sequence continues at coordinate 211,542 of JAEWQJ010000033.1, read as the reverse complement.
AATACTACATCCCACTTGCTACGACTGAAGGAGCTCTTGTTGCCGGTGTGAATCGCGGCTGTTCGGTTATCACGAAATCAGGAGGATCAAACGTCAGAGTCTTTGAGGATGAGATGACAAGAGCGCCTGTTTTTAAGCTGGAAAGTCTTAGCAGAGCTAAAGAATTTTACGAGTGGGTAAAATGTCCTGAGATTTTTGAGAAGATGAAAGTCGTTGCTGAAAAAACTACACGCTTTGGAAAACTGCTTTCTGTAAGACCCTTCGTAACCGGCACATATGTATTCCTCAGGTTCTCGTATGATACAAAAGATGCTATGGGCATGAACATGGTGACTATAGCTACTGATGCCGTGATGCACCTCATACAAGACGAGTTCGGAGCGCATCCTGTTACCCTTTCAGGAAACATGTGTACCGACAAAAAACCGGCTTCAATAAGCACAATTCTTGGAAGAGGAAAAACGGTTGTAGCCGAAGTTACGATTCCAAAGGAAGTTATAAAGGAGACCCTGAAATGTACTCCTGAATCCATGTTTGAGGTAAATTATAGCAAAAACCTGCTGGGTTCAGCAAGAGCAGGAGCACTTGGCTTCAATGCACATGCTGCAAACATTATTGCTGCGATCTACCTGGCCTGTGGGCAGGATGCCGCTCACGTTGTTGAAGGGAGCACTGCAATTACAAGCATGGAGCTTACAAAATATGAAGAAATTCAATGTTCTGTTACTCTGCCTTCCTTGCCTGTAGGAACCGTTGGGGGAGGCACTGGCCTTGGAACTCAGAGAGATTGCCTGAATATTCTCGGCGTTGCAGGCGCAGGTGATGTTCCCGGAATAAACTCTAAGAAATTTGCGGAAATCGTAGCTTCTGCCGTGCTTGCAGGAGAAGTTAACCTCATAGGAGCTCAGGCTGCAGGACATCTTGCCCGTGCTCATGCTCAGTTAGGCCGTGGAAAGTTCTAACGCAACCGTTGAGCCGCAACCGTTGCGCCGGTTAGATCAAAACCGTTGCGCCGGTTTATCATGCCGATAGGGTTTGGGGATAAGATCCTCAAACTCAAATATTTCTTGGGTTTTTGGTCAAGCCTTTTTTCAAAAGAATTACGGAGAAGCTTTCCAGGGGAAAGGTTGTGGAAAGCACGGAGATTACGAGGATCAGATCTTCTGGATAAAACATGATCCAATAAGAATCTTACATTATTGGCAAACTCCAGCTTCCTGATCTATAAGATAATCTTTTATGAGTGAGAATAAATTAACCATTGACTCTGCCTTCTATTTTTTGTGGTGAAGAAAAAGGATACAGAGTCAATTATAATTAACAGAATTTTCGGTACGCTATCACCTATTTACTGAAATTTTGATTTTTCTCAGAGCAGTTTCAAATTTGGGGGCAATTTCAAATTTAAGAATAGTTCTCAAATTTGTAGACCACTTTTCTATAATTCTTTAATTAATGAAATCTTCATTCGCAGTCTCTTCTAATTTTTGAGAAAAGTTAATAAGTTAGGAGATGTTAGTATCTATTGGAAATTTATGGGTATGTGTATGGGGGTAATTAATAGGGAACCATGCGGATCAGCTCCTGAATATCTCGTTTCCCATCAAAAACTCTGTCAAACTTGAGAAATAGAGATGCTGAGAACATGACCCCTTAATTTCTCTATATACTTTCATTCAAAAATAATGTTTGGAGTGAAACAGAATGAAAGGAATTTTTAGCATTTTTAGAAAAGACGATAAAGCCTTTACAGGGCTCGAATCAGCAATTGTGCTGACCGCTTTTGTAGTTGTGGCAGCAGTGTTTTCTTATGTAGTGCTTGGGGCAGGGTTTACAACTTCTGATACTGCCAAGAAGACCATCGATGAGGGTGTGAAACAGACTACTTCTTCAGTTGAACTTGCAGGTGACGTGATCGCAAAAGGTACTCCGGTATCCACAACAACAGGTGACGGCGAAGAAACAACAACAGATGAAGACGGAGTAACAACAACGACCGGCGGAACAGTAAATACAATTCTTGTCACCCTTCAGCTTACAGCAGGGCAGTCTCCCGTGGATATAGGATCTGGAATGCTGGTGGTATCTTATGCTGACAGTGCTATCTATAGCCCAGAAGTAACATGGAGTTCGTCATTTATAGGGGATAACGACGGAGATACGATTCTAGAACAGCATGAGAAAGTGCAATTATCTATCACTGTGCCCAATACTGAACCAGACATCGCATTGCTTGCTACTCCAGGTAACGCGGAAAATACTGAATTCAGGCTTGAAATAAAACCAAAGGTTGGCGCAATTGTTCCAATCACGAGAGTAACTCCGGCACAGATCGATTCAGTTATGGTTCTGAAGTAACTCCTAAAGGATTTTAGGGGACACTTCCCCCTTCTTTTATGTGAAAATGAAGAAATTTCATTTTTTGTTCAGGTGATTAATATGGAACTGGAGAAAAGAGTAGCAGATATGGAAACTGAACTTAAAATCGTAAAAGGGGAGATAAAGGGGTTACTCGTGGATATAAGGGACCTTGTAAATAAAAATGAAAATCCCTTCTTCAATGGCCAGAAAAATGGAGTTTCAAGGCTTGAAGCAAAAGGAAAAGGGGCAGAAACGGAGAATCAACTACCTGCTGATGAAGAAAAGAATGATAAATATAAGGAAAGCGCCCAGGAATCGGTCAAAACTATTTTTCCAGAGAAGGCTCCCGAAGAAAATATGCCACGACAGAAAACCCCTACAAAGGAAATACAGGCGATTGAACCTGAAATCTCAGCTCGAAAACTCGATACGTTTACTCTTGTTGAACTCATGCGCTGGGTCGATTATGCTATAAGGACAGTTGGGCACAGCAACCTGGAAGTCCTGCTTGACCTGTATTCACTTACTGGACCGCTTTCTGAAGAGACCAAATACGTTATCAAAAATATTGCAAATCTTTCCATTGAAGAGCCCGCATGTGAAGATAAGGTTAGCATGAAAGATAATATTACAGTACTTTCACAATTGAGTGCAATTCTCGACCCAAGGGAATTCAAAAATGGAATCCAGCCTCTTTACGAAGATTCAGGCTGGAGAGAAGACAAAGAAGGAAGACAGGATTTTTCTTTAATTAAATGTACGAACTAAGATCGACTAGATGTATGAACCGTTAAATAAACTGAAAAGCAGAATCAAATGTTCAAATTAATACCAATTAATCATATTAGTATCAGTAAACTTAGGTAAATACTGTGTAATTTATTAGTATCAGTAAACTTGGGTAAATACTATGTAATTTATTAGTATCAGTAAACTTAGGTAAATACTGTATAATTTTATTAATGTCAGTAAACTTCGGTAAATACTGTATAATTTGACTGGGTATTGTCGGACAGAATCAATGCTACTGGCATAATCGATATTTCTGACATAAACAGGTTGAGATATCACTATTATCCAACTGCTATATGCTCATTCAAACTGATTTAAGCTTATTTAGACTTAGGTAGTTTACTCAAACTGATAAGGAACTCGGAAAGTAAGGCGGGGTCGAAGAATGAGTGGGGAAGCGATAAGCTCTGCGATTCTAACAATAGCATCCATTATCTGTGCATTTTCATTTGTTTCAGTTGTATACCCGTCTGTAATTTCCGCAGGAGACCCTATAGTCAGCCGTACTAATGCAATGGGAGACCAGATCCTGACCGATTTTGAAATATTACACGAGACAACTGCCGCTGAAGGCTCAGAGGTTCACATATGGGTTAAAAACGTGGGACCTAAGGGGATATCTTCCGGTTTGATCCAGGGATCTGACCTTTTTTTTGGGGAGGCCGGGAAATTTGAACGGATACCATATGACGAGAATGGAAGTCTGGCTCCTTGCTGGAACTACTCAATAGAGCAAAGTAATGACAATAACTGGGACAAAGGGGAAACACTGCAGATCAGATTAAAGCCGACTGATGCGCTTGTCAGTAGAGTGAAGTATTTCATTAAATTTAGTGCATACAATGGGGTTTCGGAAGAGGCCTATTTTACGGTGTCATGATGGGGTTCGGAACGGTTATTGCATCAATGCTTTCGGTTGCAATTCTCCTCCTGGCATCTTATGTCTGCTCAAGCGGGGGGTTTTACATGGCAGACGTTCTTGCAAATTCAGTAATGGAAATGCAGGAAAATGAGAATGAGATAATGAAAACCGAAATCGAAATTACAAACATTTCTGCAAATGAAGCCGGTATTTTCGTGTCCCTGAATAATACGGGCTCCACAAAGGTAGGAGACTATGATTATATGGACGTGATCGTTAAGTACTCCAACGCATCCGGTATTGCAAAAACCATATGGGTTCCCTACAAGGAAGATTCAGACACATTAGAAAACAAATGGACTGTGGGAAATATAAGTCCAGATCTGGTAAATCCTGGAATTCTTGATCCGGGTGAGGAGATAGAATTGCAGATTTTGCTCGAAGATTCCTTGGAAAACAAGAGTGTAAACTGGCTGCTGGTAGCTGCCCCAAATGGAGTAAAGGCTTCAGGATATTTTAACGCATGAATTAGAAAATTGGTTTGATAGTCTAGATTTAGAGTACTGGTTTGATAGTCCAGAATTAGATAATTGGTTGATAGTCCAGAATTAGATAACTGATTTGATAGTTCAGAATTATGCAGGCAATGAGTTGAATTCGATAAACTAAGGAGATAAAATATCAGTTGATCTTTGGAAAAAAGGGAGAGAGGAAGAGTATGGGAGTAAATTCGGAAGAGGCTTTATTTCTTGAAAATGAAGCATTTTGTGAAGAAGTATCAGATAACTCGGAAACTGAGAATAAACCCTTAGAATTCATATCTTCAGGAAATTTGGAGATTGATAAAAAACTGGAAGGAGGCATACCCATAGGTTCACTATGCCTTCTCGAAGGGGCAAAAGGTAGTGGAAAATCAATTTTCATGCAGCAGATTATGTGGGGAGCTCTCAACCAGGATAAAAAAGTTTTAGCTTTAACGACAGAAAAAACCTCCCGAAAATTGTTGAATAATATGGAAAACCTGAAGCAGGACATATCAGATTATTTCATAATAGGCAGATCAAGGATCTTTGAAATAAATGCAAGTTATGTCGAAGAAAATCCCGAGCTAAGTAATAATCTGCTAGAGAGGATGCTTGAATGCGTAAACGACTGTGAAGAAGAACTTATCCTGATTGATTCTTTAACGATTTTAGCGGTTAGCGCCTCTGAAAATACATTATTAAACTTTTTTAGGGAATGTGTAAAACTTTGTGATGAAAAAAAGACTATTTTAATAAGTGTTCATGGGTATGCTTTTTCCCAGGACGTGCTTTACAGGCTAAGATCCGTTTGCGATTCATGCCTGGAACTGAGAATTGAACAGGTCGGAGATAAGTTGATAAAGACTATGGAAATTCAGAAGTTGAGAGGTGCCAAAAAAACTACTGGAAATATGTTAAGTTTTGATGTGAACAGTGAGTATGGGCTTAAAATAATTCCGGTTTCGAAAGTCAAAGCCTGAGATAGGAAAAACATCCGGGAAAAGTGCTCTTAAGAAAGAAGGCCCAAATGAGGATTTTAAATGGACGCTCTACCTTTTAACCCGCTGCCTGCACCGGTAAATGGAAGGCGCTCCAGAGAAGATGTACGTTCAAGACTTCCTTCCGAATTGCAGGAATTTGTTGGCATGGAAGAGAATAGTCACATTCTTGATTATATATGCAGGCTTCCTCTGGAACAAGTCGAAATCCCGGAGTTCCATTTAAAGATCTCAAGAGCTATGAAAGGTATCAGACACCCAAACCTCATTTACCCTATTGGAAAAGGACTTGCTGTTCACATTTATCCCGATAAAGAAGACATAAGAAATTACTATATCCCGATAGAACCCTGCCTTTTTCAGGACATGAACAGCACACTTGAGGCTGTAGAAAAGCTGCTTATCGACGTTATACACGATGAGGATGTTGATACTAAGGACCTGGACGAAAAGAAAATACTTCTGGAAAGGGCCCTTGAAAAGGTTTGCATTATAGAAGAACACGTAAACGAAAATGTAGAAACAAAAAGTAAAGGTCTTGAGGGAAATAAAACAGTCAAGAGAGAGAAAAATGGCAGATTGAGTCTCGGATTGATTGGAAATTTAAAAGAAGCCGGTAAAGTCTTCAAAATGAAAAAATGGGAAAATATCCGGGTAACTCCTGAAGAATTTCAAGCTATCAAATATCTTATGATAAGGGACAAGATCGGAATGGGAATGCTCGAACCTCTGTTGCTGGATTCAAATATAGAAGATATAAGTTGCAGTGGGCTTGGGAAGGTTTTTGTCGAGCATAAGGTATTTTCGTCCCTTAAAACAGCAATTGAGTTTCAGGAGACTGAGGAACTTAACTCTTTTATTATACAGATGTCCGAGAAGGTCGGAAAGCCAATCACATATCGAGATCCGATAGTTGATACAGCTCTTCCGGACGGGTCAAGGATTAACATTGTGTTCGGAGAAGATGTGTCCAGAAGGGGGAGCAATTTTACCATAAGGAAATTTATGGGAACTCCTATTTCAATTCTAGAACTTATCGACTTCGGGACAATTGACTACATAATGGCTGCATATATGTGGATGATGCTGAGGGCAGGGATGAATTGCTTTATTTCGGGAGAAACGGCTTCCGGAAAGACCACTATGATGAATGCAATAACTACTTTTCTTCCCCCTGAGTCAAAAATAGTTTCTATTGAAGATACTCCGGAACTGCAGGTTCCCCATAAAAACTGGACCAGAGAAGTTACAAGGACTACAAGAGAAGATAGTGGGTCTGACGTCTCAATGTTTGACCTGTTAAAGGCTGCTCTTCGCCAGCGTCCTAATGAGATTATAATCGGAGAAATCCGTGGAGTAGAAGGCAGCATTGCCTTTCAGGCTATGCAGACCGGACACCCTGTCATGTCTACTTTCCATGCCGCATCCGTCGAAAAACTCATCCAGAGGCTGACAGGAGACCCGATTAATGTTCCCAGGAATTATGTGGATAACCTGAATGTGGTTATTATCCAGAGCGCGGTAAATATCCCTGGAAAAGGTATGGGAAGAAGAGTTCTGAGCATAAACGAAATCGTAGGCTATGACTCCTTTAATCAGGCTTTCAATTTTATGGACATATTTAAGTGGGACCCTTCAACAGATACTTTTAAGTTTACAGGAAAAAATAATTCATATATGCTGGAGCAAAAGATTGCTCCGCGTCTGGGAATTCCGGAAAACCAGGTCCGAAAAATATATTCCGAACTTGAAAGAAAAGCAAAAATTCTCAAAAAGATCCATCAGGCAAAAATTACCAACTTTTACGATCTGTTCAATACGCTGATCCAGATTGAGGAGGCCGGGTTAATATCATGATAAATATCATGAAACCTGAGGAGAAGCTTGCTTATCTGAAAGCTGAAGCTGACAAGCATGGGTTTGAAGGTTACTTTAATCTTGCGCGGCAACTGAAGGGCACGAAGGTTGTTGAAAGAGTCAATGATGATATTCTCTTCCTTCTCACTTATATGGCAGCAATTTCAACTGCGGATATTGAAAGAGACAGAATTTTCAATTATGCGGGCTCTCAGAAAGAGTATGAAGCTTCAAAATATTTCAGGCAGATTCATAACCTTGCTTCAAAGTGGGGTTATGCATATGCAAAAGCCTGCAAATATATCTCTCAGCGATTGCAGGATGAATATCTTTCAAAGCTTTTTGGGCGAATGTCAAATATTCTTTCGTCTGGAGAACCGGAAAAAAACTTTCTGAAGCAAGAAAAAATAACAAGGGAAGAAATATTTTCTAATGAATATGAAAGAAGTATCGAATCCCTGAAAAAATGGACTGATGGATATACTGCACTGATGGTGTCCGTAACTCTTGTTGTTACTATAATTCTTGTTTCAGTCATGATCTATAATATAACAAATATAGGAACGATTGCTTTTCTTGTTGTATTACTAACTGTTTTTATCTGTGGGATTGCGCTTTTTATCATATATAAAGCCGCTCCTGCTGAAAAGAAGCTTCATACCCTGAGCAGGCGGTCAAAGGAACAGGAAATTATCAGGTTTTTGAGCCGGATTTTGCTTCCACTTGGAGTAATTTCGGTTGCTGCTCTCATTCTAATCGGTACAGAGCTCCAGTATACTTTGCTTGCAATAACTTTCTTTACGCTTCCGATAGGCTTCTTTGCAATGGTAGACGACCGAAATATCAATGAAAGGGATAGTAGTTTTCCTGCATTTGTCAAGACTTTGGGCACCCTTGCAGGAACAACAGGAATTACTATCCGAAGTGCAATGGAGGACCTTGATAAAGAAACAATAGGTGGCCTCAGGCCTGGGGTTGAAGAATTACACTTGGGGCTTTCTTTGGGACTTAAGTCGAAGCTTTGCTGGGAAAAATTCATAGGAGAAACAGGTTCCGAACTGATCAATCGGTGCTCAAGGATCTTTACGGATGCAGTTGAGCTTGGAGGAGACCCGGCTGAAATAGGAGAGATAGTCTCATCCTCAAGTCTTGCTATTGTACTTCTCAGGATGAAAAGGCAGCTTGTCAGTTCAGGTTTTCGCAGCCTTGCCATAACTCTCCATGCTGTTATGATCGGGCTTCTAATCTTTATAATAGAAATAATTTCCAAATTTAGCGGGCTAGTTTCTGGAATGAATGAGTCCTATTCTTCGATTCAGGGAGGTGCTTCCGGAATGGGGATGAGCATGTTTAATGTTACTGAAAGCATACCGTTGCTTTACACATTTACTCTTTCCGTGGTGCTCATTCTAACAATTTCAAATACTCTTGTAGTAAAAATTGTCGAGGGTGGAGGAAACTGTAAGCTCTTTTTTTACGGGGGATTGATGTCAGGAATTTCCGGGCTCTGCATGATCCTTGTACCGCCGGTTGTATCAGGGGTATTTACGTTTCAGATGTGATAAATTGAAAAATGTAAATTTTAATTAAATGTAAATCTTAACTATGTATATATTTTAACTATTTATAAATTTTAATTAAATGTAAATTAACTAGAAGAGCTATAAAGGAAAATTCAGGGCTGGTGGGAGGTAACAGAATGGATGCATTAAATAACTTGAAAATTAAAGGGCTAAAAAACCTAAAGATCAATGGATTCAAATTTCTAAAAGTTAACGAATTAAAGCATTTAATACCTAAGCTTGGAGGCCGAGATGATATGGAACTGGGGGATTTGATAAAAAGTAAAAAGGAGGTTGAAATCAAAATCCGAACATTGTTTAGGGAAAAAGAAGATCTCGAATCCCGGATTGAAAAGAAAGAACTCGAATCCCGAATTGAAAAGAAAGAACTTGAGTCCCTGACTGGTCGGCTTCAAGAAACCAAAGACGAAAAAAGGGAAGAAATATCTGAGTTCCCCTGGAGAGAGGAAATCTTTCCTCCGCTTCGCAGAGATATGCATCACGACGTATCCAGATCTCTTGAAGTTGAAACTGATACTTTGCAAAAAGAAGATACCGGAATCTCAGAGAGGATATATAGCCAAACAGGTAAAAAAGTTGAAGACTCCGATAAATCTCTTGAATCAAAAGAAACCGGCGAAATTGAAGAGGCCAATATAACAGAGATAGGGGTTGAAGAAGAAGCAAATTCTGCCAGTGAAAATAATGATGTGAAAAGTGATGAAGAAACCGATTTCGCTAATCTGAGAAAAAAAGCTGGAGAAATGGCTTTTTCGGAAAAGACAGATAAAACAATTGTCGAGGCGGCTTTAAAAGATAATGAAAAAGGAGAAAATAAAAGACTTGCCTTAGAAGATCATGAAAAAGAAGAAGATAAAACTCTTGAAAAGAGAAAAACTGAAAGTGAAAACCCTGTGCCTGGCATTTTTGGAAATAGCCTGATTCAGGAGTTACTGGAATGTGAAGATTTGTGCCCTGAAAAAGAGCAAAATTTCATAAAGTATATTGGAGAATCAAGCATTACAGAGCTAATTACAGATTTAAGAGAAGTAAAGAGCCTCCTGGCCGAAGCAGGGTCTTAAAAGTCTGATTCTTAAATGAAAACGAGAATGAAAATCTTCGAATAAGGGACATAAACAAATAACAGTACCTGAAAACACTTGAAGGCACCTGATGGCACTTTTATGCCAGGTAATTCAAAAATAGTGTGACGGAAAATCCCGCCACAAGAGAATCCTGCCACAGAGCTCTTAAAGAATAGTTCTTGAGATTTAGCTTTAGAAGATGACTCTTAGGATTTTACTCCTGGTTCGCAGGATTTTGCTCTTGCTTTTTTCACTGATTGAAAAGTCCTTCTTTTGCTTTATTAAGATGTTTATTTGCTTCCTCCATTTTACTGGCGGCTTCAAGGATATCCTCGGAAGCTTCAAGAAAACCATCTTTTTTGGCTCTCTGAGCCCATTCCTTGAAACTTTCAATGTGGCTTTCGTTATGCTCAATCCAGTGCTCAATCAAATGTGAAAGGTTATCGTGACTAAGTTCTTCAGTAATAGTTTTCCCTCCTGTCCAAAATATATACGATTCATGGTATAAATGCTCGCTGGATATAATTATAATTTTTGTACCGATACCTCGAAAAGACAGAAAATAGATATAAAGAGATAATAGGTAGAAGACCCGGGATAGAAAATAATCTGATAAGCAGAATAGTTTAAAATCCTGAAAGCTAAGGATCAGGTTTCAAACGATTCTGCCCAAGTGCTCACATCGAACTATTTGGCATTCAGTTCTCAGATTTAAACTGTCCTTGGATCAGTAATTTCTCCTGCAAGTGCCGAGGCTGCTGCGGTTGCAGGGGATGCAAGGTAAATTAAACCATCTTTTCCCATTCTGCCCTTAAAGTTTCGGTTTGCTGTTGAAAGGCAGACTTCTCCTTCACCGAGTACTCCCTGGTGGGCTCCAAGACAGGGCCCACAGCCAGGGGTTGCAAGCGTGATGCCTGCTTTGAGCAGAGTTTCCATCGTTCCGTTCTCAATTGCTGCAAGGAGAGTCGTGCGGGATGCAGGAATTACAATAGTCCTGACTGCAACCTTTTTTCCTTTAAGGATTGCTGCTGCGACCTCAAGGTCTTCAAGTCTGCCATTTGTGCACGTCCCTATGAAAACCTGGTCTATGTGGGTGCCTTCAACTTCTCCCACAGGCTTTACGTTGTCAACCTGATGCGGGCAGGCTACCTGAGGCTCGATATCTTCAGCAGAGTAAACAGGTTCTTTTACATAGACTGCATCCTGATCGGCATAAACCGGCTCATAAGGCGCAGCCGCCCGATTTTTCAGGAAGTCAAAGGTTTTCTCGTCAGGTGGCACAATTCCGGTTTTTGCTCCCATTTCGATTGCCATGTTGCAGAGGGTCATTCTGCCGGAAACCGACAATTCGGAGATAGCCTGTCCGTAAAACTCTACAGCCTTATAGGTAGCACCGTCAATCCCGGTCTTTCCGATAAGGTAAAGGGTCAGGTCTTTTGCATAAACCCCTTTTCCAAGTCTTCCTTCAACCGTGAACCTGAAACTCTCAGGCACCTTAAACCAGAGCTTACCTGTGGCAAAAATTTCAGCCATGTCGGTAGCTCCCACGCCTGTGGCAAAAGCTCCGAAAGCCCCATAGGTGCAGGAATGCGAATCCGCGCCCACGACCAGTTTTCCAGGCAGTGCGAATCCATTTTCGGGGAGTACCTGATGACAGATTCCTTCTCCAAGCTCATAAAAATTCGGAATCCTCTGCTCTTTTACCCATTCCCTTATTTCTTTTTGTAAAGTAGCTGATGTCTCATTATTTGCAGGCGCGATGTGGTCGAAAGGAATCACAATCCTTGAGGGGTCCCAGACCTTCTTCATTTCCATTTCCTTAAAAGCATTAACTGCAAGTACTGAGGTGCCGTCATGCGCCATTGCATAATCAATATCTGCAAGGACAAAATCGTTTGCCTTTGCCTCTGCTCCCGCTGCCCGGGAAAAAATTTTTTCACTAATTGTTCCCAAAAGTAAGTCTCCTATTTGATAATCAAGTGATAATGAAGTATGAGATTTTCAGATTCCTGAACTCACTATAAAGAAATAACTGTACATATCTTACATATTAAGAATAGAATCCCAATATTACAAATATAAATTATACTAAATCTTTCAGCCTCTTGAAGCTGGTTAAATAGGTATTCTACAAAGCAAAATAAAATAATCTTTATTTAATTAAATGTGGCGCTGATGCCGATGCATGATTATTCTTTTCTACTACAGTGAACCTGATAATGAACTCTGTCCCATTACTCTTTTTCAGTTCAAGTTCTCCGTCTAACTGGTCGACAAGGAAAGTTACAAGCTGAAGCCCCAGACTATCAAGCTCTTTGATGTCAATGTCTTCGGGAATACCAACACCGTTATCAGAAATTGTCAATATGAAACTGGTACTTTTATATTCTTCATTTTTACTTCCTTCTATGATGCTTTCATTTTCTCCGTTTTTATGGAACTTGATTTGGATTTCTCCGTTTTCTCTGTCAGGGAATGCATACTTAAGGGAATTGGAAACAAGCTCATTGACAATTATTCCTAATGGAATTGCTGTGTCCATGTCAAGTAATATGTTTTCTTCCAGATCCATATTTAAGCTGACGTCAGCATTACCGAGTTTGTAAGTCAAGAACAGAGCATCAGCAAGTTCCTTGATGTACAGCGAAAAGTTAAGTTTATCGAGCTCTTCACCTTTATATAGTTCTTCATGGATAAGGGCCATTGATTTCACACGGTCCTGACTCTCTCTGAAGGCTTCCAGAACTTCAAATTCATTGATAATCTTTCTGTTTCTGAACGTTTCAGCTTGAAGGTCCAGTAGTGATGAGATTACCTGAAGATTATTCTTGATTCTATGATGGATTTCTTTCTTACGGGCAATCTCTAAATTTCTGAGAGCTTCTTCAACTTCTTTTCGCTTGGTTATGTCAGTATGAAGGTTTAGAGTTCCCAAAAACTTACCATCTTTATCAAAAATAGATTTGGAATTAGTATGCGTCCATAGAGGGGAGCCGTCTTTACGTATAAATTTAATCTCAAGGCTCTCATTGATGTTTTTTCCTTTTTTGTTAAAAATGTGCTTGATAACAGCTTTACTTTCATTACTGAGAAAGTCCCACATCGGCTTGCCAATGAGTTCTTCTGAACTGTAACCAAACATATCTTCAACCTGCTTATTGACAAAAGTAATTCTTTCTTCAGCATCAATTATGCTTATGCCTTCGTTTGCTGTTTCTACAATGTTGCGGTATCTCTCCTCACTTTCTTGAAGTCTTTCTTCTGCTTTTTTTTGCTCGGTGACGTCAATGTCCATCTCAAGAATCATGGGAGAACCGTCAACGTCAGTGAACGGCAAATTATAAGCATCATAAACGCTTCCGTCCGGACCGCTTACTTCCCAATGATGAGGTTGACCGGTTTCAAGTACTTTATGTGATTCGCAGAATTCACACGGCTTGGTGAATCCAAAATAATATTCATAGCAGTGTCGGCCACCAGGGTCCCCGAATCTTTTGCGGAATCTGCGGTTGGCAAAGGCGACATGATAGTCAGATGTTAATAGGATTATCATTGCCGGCAGCGTATCCAGCACGTTATAAAGACGTTGACGTTCGTTTATTGTTTCCCGGTTCCTCTTCTCCAGTTCCTCATTTGTTCTTTTAAGCTCTTCTTTAGCCTTCTTGCACTGAGTAATCTCAGAATACATACTCATGTTACCGGTATGTTTTCCCTCTGCATCAAGGAGAGGCGCAGAGTTCACAAGCGACCAGACAATACTGCCATCCTTGCGGCAGAACTTCATTTCGTACCCTTTTTCTTTGATGCCTTCATGTTGGGATTTTATCTTGGTAAATGAGCTTTCCATGTCATCTTTATCGACAAAGTCAAAGGCTGATTTCCCTATCATTTCTTCTGTTGTGTATCCAAGCATTTCAGCCATTCTTTGATTAACAAAAGCCGTAACTGCTTCAGTGTCGGTAATCCAGATACCTTCGTTTGCTGTCTCTACGATGCTGCGGTACTTTTCTTCACATTCCAACAGTTTTTCTTCAAGACCCTCATTGTCGCTTATATCAAATCCATAAATGTTGACGCATTCTTCTTCCGGTAAAGGGTGAAAATTGATCCGGTATACTCTTTTTCCCACTCTAATTTCCTTTGTTTCCGGACTATTCCGAGAAATTGTTTTTAGCACTAAATCTTCGATAGAAGACGGCAGTTTTTCTCCGATTTTCGTGCCCCACTCCTGCAACAAGGGTTCACTAGATTCATTTGAGTAAAGAACAGTACCATCCTTATCGACACTAAGCACAGGATTCGGATTATTTGCTAAAAGTTTTTCAATTCTTGTTTTCATATTCCCCTTCGGACTCCTCTCTATGATGGTTATATGCCTACTGTCGATGATTCGTTTACGCTAAAGTGTCCCTACTGCAACTATATAAATATATAATATCGTTTAAATATAATACATTCAACTCGACTCTGCATTAAGATAATAATTGTTACAAGAACTCTTTGAATTTGATTATTTACTGCTTCGATAAACGCAATTAGTATTTAAGCAAACAACGTCAGTTTTCTACAATATAAGGAATAAGTGTACCAATTCAGATCTGTTTTAGAAGGAGTTGGTAATTCATGTATTAAAGTAAATGAAAAGGAAGTAGAAATAATTTTCATTAAATTAAAAATTATTTGCAGTTACTTTAGAGCCAAAATTTTATTCTTCTCTCAAAATTTAATAAAAACTAGAAGAGAATAATTACGGACGAATGCACGGAACTCAGTATGACCTGCATGGACCGAATTCAAGCTTGTTGGAAATGACAATGTCATCTGTGAATCGAGAAGCCGGTTGTTCTTCATCCAAGTGGCAGTTCATATTCTTATTTTATACCTTACAATAATCAAGTTTGATAAATATTATTTGAAACTATTTTTTTGTTTTTTCTAAAAATATTTATCTTATTCTAATTTTTGAATTATATGTTAATAATAAATCATTTTATATATATAAAATTCAAAAAACTACCATTAATATACAATGTGTCCCACATAATATATGTAAAATCTATTTAAGTGATTAGTGGAGAATTTTAAATGAAGTTTAAATATCTTTTAGTTATTTGTTGTTTTATATTTTTGTCTTTGTGTACAGGTACTACTTTATCAGCTTCTGTAGCTCCTGAGGAAGAGTGGAACAGAACATATGGTGAGGAAGGATATTATTCTATACGGTATGTTCAGGAAGTTGGTGATGGTGGGTATATTCTTGCAGGTAGTTTCCAACCTTATGAGCTAACAGACGATTATGAAGATTATCTATTAATCAAGACTGATTCTGCAGGAAATGAAGAATGGAACAAAACTTTTGGAGGAATACATTACCAATCTGCATGTTCTGCCACACAAACGAGAGATGGAGGATATATACTTGCAGGAGCTGACGAAATCAGAGGTCTCAATGGATGGGTGGTGAAGACAGACTCAGAAGGAGAAGAGGAATGGAATAGAACTTTCAGAAGAGAGCAGGAAAATTTTTTAAGATCCGTCCAGCAGACCAGTGATGGAGGATATATATTTGCAGGAGGGATAAATTCTCTCAGTGCAAGTGGATATGATGCCTGGGTGATAAAAACCGACTCAAATGGTAATGAAGAATGGAACAGGACATTCGGTGGAACATCCCTTGAAAATGCATATTTTATTCAGGAGACTACGGACGGCGGATACATACTCGCATGTGGAATGTACTCTTTGGATGACACTCATACTGCTTGGTTAGTAAAAACGGATTCAAAAGGAAATGAAGAATGGAGCAGGTATTTTGCGAATCAAGACTATGGATATAACCAAGTGAACTCTGTCAAAGAAACAGAGGATGGAGGATACATACTAGCAGGAATTACCCGACCAAGTGGCACTTACAAGGAGGGAAAAGCATGGATAATTAAGACCAATTCAAATGGATCTGAAGAGTGGAGCAGAACTTTTAATAAAGGAGATTACGTTAGCGTATATTCTATCCAGCAGACTAGTGATGGAGGATATGCGTTTGCAGGATATTCAGAACTCTCAGTTCCAGACAGGCACGATTCGTGGTTAATAAAAACAGATCCTGATGGATATGAAGAATGGAACAAAACATTTCAAAACGCCGATGATAGTTTCATAAACTGTATTCAGAATACAAGAGATAAAGGGTATGTACTTGCAGGATTTTTAAGGGTTGAAGGGGGATTATACCGTCCTTGGTTGATCAAGCTCGCGGGAGAAAAAGACTCAAAAGATCAGCTTAGTGAGGTCAAAGAACTCAAAGATTATGTATGTACTCTTGAAAACGTGGACAATAGCACTAAAACTGTCCTGGCTGTAAGATTGGAAGATACAATCCACCATCTGGAAAAGGGAGAAACTGAAAAAGCAGTCAGCAAACTTGAAAAATTCACTGATTCTGTAAATAAGCTAAACCTTCAGAACAAACTAAGTACTGACCAGGCTAACATTTTAATCCAGAAAACACAGAGAATTATTGAACTTATACAAAACTGACAATCTTGGTACGTTCTTGAAAAGCAGAGCAAAACAGATTAAAAAAATTTAATTTAATCCTGAAAAACGAGATTTTTTTATTTATATTCATCATAAGCTATTATTTCTTCAAGAGATTTCCTTGGTCTGGCAGCGGGCGATTCGGCTGGGATCCCTACGGTCAGTAAAGCTACAACCTTTTTGTCCTGAGGAATTTTGAGTAATTTTTTGACTTCGTCTTCGTTGAAAGCGCCAATCCAGCAGGTGCCCAGTCCTAGCTCGACAGCCTCCAGGACAATGTGTTCAAGGGCGATGGCAAGGTCGACCTGGTGCCATTTTTGGGAGGGATCTCCAACGCCTGCAATGATGTTCGAGGCGGTACCCACGAATGGCTGATTATTGCAAGCAGCAACAAGCTGTTTTTTGATTTCCTCATCTTCGACAACAATAAATTTCCAGTTCTGCCTGTTTGCAGCCGACGGTGCAAGCCTTGCAGCCTCAAGCAGTTTCTCGAGCTTATCCTTTGATATGCGCTCGTCTTTGTAAGTCCTTATGCTTCTCCTATCCTTGATTATGTCAAATACACCCATGTTAGTTTCACCTGCGGTTAGAAGGTAATTGGTTATTTCTATAATATCACTGTAACTATTTAGGTAGCCTTGTAAAGACTATCTAAACAGTTACTTTTCAAGGTTCCTTCTTTTTCTTACATCATTTTGTTTCCCAATTCTATCTACTGCTCTCTCTAATTCCTGTACCTTTTTAGCATCCCGTATCCATAGATTATCGTTATCAATCTTTGCGGTCAGAAGTATCAAACCCCATATCAAAGCAACAACTGCAAAAATAAGGAGATAAATACCTGATTCGTTTACATCTATAGTTCTCAGCGAATGTAGGATCAACAGTATTGCAGAGAAAAACAATAGGGAAACTCTGTATAAAAAAGGCCTGATATCCCTCTTTCCTTCTATTTTGTTACCTGTGTAAATACTACCTTTTAACTCACGGGTTCCAAATGGAAATAACCAATTGATTCCTGAAATCGTACAGGAATCTTCGAGTAAATGTAAAAATTGACCCGATATCAAGCCTAAAAATAAGAAACCTATAAGAGTAGCATTTATTCCATGGAAAATAAAATAGCCGATTATTGCTGTCAACAAAGTGAGTACAAAGGAGCTTATGAATACTCCTATAGGCGAATGCATTATGCCTCTATGCTGCTTCTCTACAACGTATTGGAGATTCATTTTTTCTTTTAAATTAAAGAAACTGAAAGAAAAGACTATCAGCTTATGAAGAGGAACCATAATATCATAAATTATTTTGAAATCATAGTGTAACTTGGGCTTTTCGTTACTGTCTGCATCAGGTATCAGCGAGCCTATGACAGTAGTCGCAAGTAAACAGAAGGCGTATACAGGGTGAGAGTTCTCTGAAAATATCAGGGGAATCGTAAATGGAAATATTGTTCCAAGTGTTATAGAAACGTGATCTTTCCCCAACATATTAAAAAATACAGGTCTGAATCTATATTAATTTATTTTATGCAGTGTTAAAAAAACTCTCAAATGTATCTAGAGATAGAAAAATCCCCCGTGAATTCAGAATGGAATTCTTATTCTTCAGGCGAAGTTTTAAGCATATTTACGACTCATATTTATCGCAGCTTGCATATCTAATAAAGCTCTTTTCCTTGAATAGTTCAGGATAAAGCTGCTTTCTAATTCAATTTTTCAGGGAAAGGGCGAGAAAATAAGTTTATGATAGGGGATTTAATATGATGTCAAAATTGATGGACTACTTTAACAAGCAACCGAGAATTGGGGTTCTCAGCACATCGAGTAAAGACGGAAAGGTAGATTCGGCTGTTTTCGGCTCACCTCAGATGATCGATGAAAAGACCGTTGTAGTTGCAACTGGTAAGAACCGCACGTTCTCAAACCTTCAGGAAAACCCTTATGCAATGTTCCTGATAATGGAACCTGGAGCAGATATTATGACATGGAAAGGGATCAGGGTTTATCTGAAATTGAAGGAATCTGCAACGTCGGGGGAGATGCTTGATATGATCAAAAGCCAGATCGCAAAAATGGCTGGCGAGGAAGCGGCAAAGATGATATACGCAACTGCCACCTTCGAGATTATTGAGCTGAGGCCTCTCGTTGATATGGGACAGGGCTGGGAGAAATCAATCTGAGTTTTCAAAGTTATGGATATCAAAATAGGAAATCAAAATCAAAGTTGTGGGGACGTACCTAGCTGTAAGTAGGGGTATCACGCCACTGCTCCGGTTACCGTGGCTATTAAAAATCAAGAATTTTTATATCCAATATTTTTCTTTTTTCCAATCACTATCTTTTCCAAATATACAAGTTCAACTTTGCTGCCCAGCGGTTCCCGCCTGAACTCCTGATACCCCAGTTTATGATATAGGTGAAAATTTCTGATGCTATTCGATCCGGTGAAGAGTTCAAATCGAGCTACATCCCGATACATAAGCTCAACCTCTGTCATCAAACGAGTGCCTATCCCCAGATTCTGCCATTTTGGGTGCACAATAAGCTTGCCTATATGGCAAATATTTTCTATTACGTGAGATCGTACAGATCCTATGATCGAGTGCTCGCTGACGGCTTTGAGGAACACACTGGTACTGAACTCATCTCTTATTTCTTCGACAGTTTGAAGCAGAGGGGGGATAGACCAGTCATCGTAGATCTGAGCTTCACTCTGGTATGCCAGTTTCTGGAGAGCTAAAATTTCAATCGCATCTTCAAGGCTAGCCCTAAAAATTTCTATCTTTTTTGCCATGTTTCTCATTCCTAATTTCAAAAGTTAACGAGTTAGTGCAAATTTCAACAGACTACATACTTGAGAATAGTACGCTGAGAAACCTGCAAGTTACTTTTTGTCCGAAAAAATACCGCAATTCGATAGTTCCAAGTTGATGATAAAAACAACATAATTTCATTTCTGGAATTCAAATTCTATAAGTTGCATTTCCGGTGCCTCGTTTGGACGAACTGAAAAACCGTACTTTTCGTAAAATCCGGCTTTTCCGGGAGCTGCAAATAACCAGACTCTTTTAAAAGAAATATATTCTTTTCTTTTATATTTATAGATTTGTTTTTATTGAATGTCTTTAGCTTATTATTCATAGATTGTGGTCCTACTTTTATTCATAGATTATCAAAGTTCTCCATGGTATACAAATTGACAGAATAAAAAGTTTTAAGCACAATTAAGACGATTATTATTGCAGACGGATGATTAATTATATTTTTTCGTGACAATATTTTGTGACCAAGCAGCTTCGCAAACTCAACTCTTAAAGGAAAGAGCGCTAAAACAGGCTATTAGAGGAGGTTTAGATATGACATCAAAATTGATGGACTACTTTAACAAGCAACCGAGAATTGGAGTTCTCAGCACAGCGAGTAAAGATGGAAAGGTAGATTCAGCTATTTTCGGCTCACCCAATATGATCGATGAAAAGACCGTTGTAGTTGCAACAGGTAAGAACCGCACGTTTTCAAACCTTCAGGAAAACCCTTACGCGATATACATGATAATGGAACAAGATACGGACTGGAAAGGGATCAGGGTTTATATGAAGATGAAGGAATCTGCAACGTCGGGGGAAATGCTTGATACGATTAAAAGCCAGATCGCAAAAATGGCCGGGGAGGAGGCTGCGCAGATGATGTATGCAACGGTTACCTTCGAGATCATTGAGCTGAGACCTCTCGTTGATATGGGACAGGGCTGGGAGAACTCGATCTGAGTTTTCAAAGTTATAATTCGGAATAAATAATAAAATCTACATTCAGCAGCAAGCACACCCTAACATTTAAATATCCTTTATTATTATTTTTTGTAGGTTCAGTTCTAAATCAGTATCGTGCAGACTGCATATCTAATTCAATTTGTCATTTCTCTCTTTTATTATGAATATATATTATTTATGTTATGGGTAACCGTTACTAATTTTTGATTTAAATTGAATTTTAAAAGTTCTGAAAAAAACGATATCAATAGAAAAATTGAATGGATTTTTATGTCGATCTGCCGAAATTATGTTAAATAGTTTAATAAAGTTTATCTACGAAAATTCGAAAAAATAATCAAAGTTGCGCTGGCGCACCCCGCTGCAAGCAACGGGGTATGTAACCAAAGATGGAATTGAGAAATTATTTATCATCAACGGTTACCGGGGAAGTTTTCCATCCCCGCAGCAAGCTAGCGGGGTATTCGAATGAAATAAAAACTCAAGTAAAAAAACACTGTGTAAATAATTGTACAACAAAATGGATACGTTGAAATATAATATATTAATATTTTTTTATGAGGTATACCTATGAAGAAAATAACAATTTTTTCAATTTTGATAATTTCACTGGCTACTGTGGTGGCCGCTGGCTGTGCATCCGATACAGCCGGTAGTGGAGTGCAGGATGTTAAAACTGATGAAAACATAGAAGACAATGCTTCACAAGATCAGGTTACTCAGTCAGAGCAGACAGCACCAGTGAAGGGAAGTTTCAACAACCCCGCGACAACAGAAGAAACTGTAGTTCTTGAAGCTACCGGGCAATCTTATGAAGTTTCGGTTACCGAGGTTCAAAGAGGAGATAAGGCAAACTACATTGTAAAGAACGAAAATGAGTTCAATGAGAATCCTGCCTCTGGGTATGAGTATCTGTTAGTGAAAACGAAAGTGACTTACACTAAAGGAGAGGGGCCGGAAAATCTTGGTAGTACCGAGTTTAAGGTTTTTTGCGATGGTGTAGAATGTACAGAGAGTTGGGTAGTATTACCAAATGATTACATTAAGTTTGATAGCGGTGATGTTATGCCAGGGGCAACAAAAGAAGGATGGATTGCATATACAGTTCCAACTGGCAAAGAAGCGATTCTCAGCTTCCAACCAAATATGTTTGACGAAAATACTGCTTATATTTCACTTGGAACAATTCAATAATGATTGCCGTTATGGCAATATTTCTTTTATAAAAAAATGAAAAATTAATAAGTCAATCTAAATAAAGAAGAATACCAACTCAAATTTTAGAATGGGATTATCTCAGGTTTTTAGATTATCCCATTCTTTTCTAGAAAACCTTCAAGAGGCACGGAATGAGTCTGGAAGCCGCACACCTTGTAAGGGTCAGCTCCCATTGAAAGGGCTACGAACTGGGCAATGTTCATGTGCACCATATCATATTTTACGCCAAACTCTTTTTCGATAACCGGCTGGTAGCGGTCGTACTGGATCTGGCAATTTGGGCACATATGAAGCATAAGCTCTACGCCTGCTCTTTGAAGGCTATCGAGTTTAGTCTTTGTCACTTGAAGTGAGGTATCTTTGTTAAGGTGAAGCTGGGAAAAACCCATCCCGCAGGTAAGAGTACGATCTTCGTACCAGCGCACAGGATCGGCTCCACAGGCCGCAGCTATGTTATCTATCAACTGGGGGTTTTCAGGGTTTCCGATGACATCAAGATACTTAACTTTATAGTAATGGCAGGCATGATGAGATGCAGTTTTGATTCCTGAAAAATCGAATTTCTTCTGCTCCTGGATTTTATCGACCTTGCTTAAAAGAATCTCTACTGCGTGGTAGAAGTTTGTCCTTGGGTTCATGTCGTCCTTTTCGTAAACAAGGTTTTCAAGGCCCTTTTCCCGGAAGATAGAGTTAACTTTTTCCCGAACTTCGGTATTGGTATTCAGGGTTTCACAGGCTTCCTTATTTACGGCATAACAGGTTGAACAGAGGCAGGTTATATTAGGATACCCGCATCTTTTTGCGACTGCAAAGTTTCGAGCTGCAATGGCTGCTGTTGTAAGTCCTTCAAAGATATCAGTATAATGGCCTATTCCTGTGCAGCAGGACTGCTCATCGTTTATACAGTAGTCTATTCCAAGCTTATCAAATACATAACAAGTGGAGGTTTCCACCCCTGGGTACTCTTGTCCGACCATGCAGCTTTTAAACAATAAAAGCTGGCTGTCCGGGATATCTTCTATCGCTTTCAAAGCCGAAGTCTCCGCTTTTATTTTCTTTCTTGATGTACTGGTTCTCCAGGAGTTGATGCAAAAGTTTTTCCTGTATTTTTGCTTTGATCCATTTTTCCCTTTCAAAATAGCCTGTGGACTCAAGAATGGTCTGAACTTCCCCATGTGTGTTCCTTATATCCTTTGAACTCAGCCCCAGTTCATCACGAATTGACTCAAGGTTCTTTTTAAAACTGATCCAGCGTTCCCCGAGGTCTCTTTCCATATTCTTAACTCCAGCACCCGGTACTTTGCTGGCTCCGTTTTCTGCGAGATATTCTCCGATCTCAAGGAAGTAAGCAAGCTTCTCAACTCCTATACCTTCGTTGATGGCCATCTGCCTGAGCACCTGTACAATTGTTACAGGGCTATTATTTCTGGGACAGCGCAGGTTACAGGAATAACAGTAGAAACAGGACCAAATCATTTCGGACTCAAGCACACTGCGGTCGTTTTCCAGTACCTTTTTTACAATCTGGCGCGGGCTGTAGTCTGTAAAGCGGGCTGCAGGACAGGAGGCCGTGCAGGCTCCGCACTGGATGCAGCGGTCAAGCCCCAGAGAGGCAGGTGTCCGGATGCTTTTCTTTGCGGTTTCTGCAAGGGTTTTACATTCCGGGGTATCGTATTCGTTTACATGTGGAATCATTTGATCATCTCTCCTTCCTGGGCAAGGCTGGTAAAAGTGCCTGCAAGCCCTCTTGTGTTTGGAACATAAGCTTTTTTGAAATAGAGCCGGTTTCCTGAATCTCCAAGTTCTTTCTTCAGTTTCTCAAAATGGCTGACAGTCAGAGGGTATATTATCTCGGCTTTTGGGCTGTCTGGAGGGTCTTCTACGAAAAGGGTAGCTGATGCTCCGCGTTTGAAGGCGTGAAGTAACAGGTCTTTATCAACCACGAGGTTTGTGGGCACTTTGATTAACTTGACATTTGAAGGATAGGTCAGTGCACTATTTCCTATATTATCACAGGTTAAGGACGCGATCCCGCTGTTTACAAAGCCAATAAGGTCTCCTTCTTCAACTACCCCTTCAACTTCGGCTTTTAGCTGGCTTTTTGTAAAGCCTTCAATCTGAATAGCTCCTTTCTGACAGAGTTCAGTACAGTATCCGCACCCAGTACAGACAAGCGGGTCTACGATAATCTTTCCATTCTCATTCAAGGAAAAAGCCTCGAACGGGCACTTGAGACATTCCTTACACTGATTACAGAGAAGCTGATTGATAGTCGGAATTTCGTTTACCAGGGCTTTGGGGCTGTCGGCAATAAAGGCCCTTGATCTTACAGCTGCAAGTCCTGCCTGAGAAATAGTATCCGTAACATCCTTAGGGCTCTGGGCAGTGCCACAGACAAAGATCCCGTCCAATGAGCTGTCTACAGGCCTCAATTTCGAGTGCCTTTCCTTGATAAAGCCGCTTTCATTCTGGCTAATATTCAGTATGCTGGCAATTTTTCTGGTTCCCTTTGAAGGGACCATAGCTGCAGAAAGTACGACAAGATCAGCAGGCAGTTCTGTTATTTTCTGGTTAAGGGTATCTTCGAGTCTGACAAGAAGGCTTTTATCTGGCTTCTCAACAATTTCGGCAGGTCTTCCCCTTACAAATCGAACTCCCATGTCCTGGACTTCCCTATAGTAGTTTTCGTAAAAACCAAGAGCCCGCAAATCGACATAACAGATCGTGACCTCCGTACCCGGATATTTTTTCATTATCAGGTTCGAGTGCTTTAAAGCTGCCATGCAGCAGTACCTGGAACAATAGCGGTTTCCACTTTCTTTTTCGTCCCTTGAGCCCACACATTGGATCATGACTATCCTTTTAGGGATTCTTGGACTATTCTCAGAGGAATTTTCTAAGGAACTTTTACTACCACAGGTGCCTGTTGAGCTGACAGTATCAGGGTTCAGGCTGAAGTCCGAAGGCCTAACCAATGTTCCTTTTGTAGGGCCATTGATCCCAAGCATTCTGGCAAGTTCCATCTGGGTCATAACGTTTTTGAAAATTCCATATCCGTACTGGGGTTTCTGGGATGCGTCATACTCCTCAAACCCGGTAGCAACAATAACTGCACCTACATTGAGCTCGATAATCTCTTCCTTCTGTGAAAAGTCAATCGCTCCGGATTTACAGGCCTCTGCACATTTTCCGCATGTTTCGCCCTTGAACTGCAGGCAGTAATCAGGATCTATGCAGTAAATTTTCGGGACGGATTGGGAAAAACGCAGGGAAATTGCCTTTTTGTCCATGTGCCCACAGTTGAACTCATTTTCAACCAGGACAGGGCAGACGCGGCTGCATCGGCCACAGCCTGTACAGTTATCGTGTACGTATCTCGGTTTTTTCCTTAGCCTTACTGTGAAGTTGCCGGCACTTCCGCTTAAGCTTTCTACCTCAGTCCAGGTTAGAAGGGTTATTTTCGGGTTAGCTACTACTTCATTCATCAGCGGGCTTAGCGAGCACATAGCGCATTCTTCTGCAAGCTTGTCAGGAGAAAAAACCTTGCCTATCTTTGCCATATTTCCACCTATACTGGAGTCTTTCTCGACCAAGTAGGTGAAAACTCCGTTGTCTGCAAGGTTAATTGCCGCAGTTATCCCTGCAATTCCTCCGCCAATAACGAGGGCCTGCGGAACGATATTTACTTTTATTTCTTCAAGGGGCTCATTATTTTCCAGGCGGTTGAGTTTTCCCCGAAGAAGTGAGAGGGCTTTCTCAGTCGCTCCAGCTTTGTCTGGATGCACCCAGGCACAGTGTTCCCTGAGATTTGCGATCTCAAGCATTGCCCGGTTCAAGCCTGCTTCCTGGATACACTTTTTAAAGAGAGTGCCGTGTTTGGAAGGCGTGCACGAACCTATTACTATCCTGTCGAGGTTCCCTTCAGAAATCTTATTTTTAATAAGGGTCTGTCCCTCTCTTGAACAGAGATACTCATAATCGAAGACCGGAATCCCTTCTGCCTTAAGGGTTTTCTTAAGTACATTAATATCAATACGTTCGGAAATGTTCCCACTGCAATGGCAGATAAATACAGCGGTTTTGTCCAGGGCAGCGTTCATTATATTAAATCTTTCAGGGATTCATATTTAAGACTTGCCGGATTACTTAAATAACTAACCTAATCCGGATAAATTTTATCAATACTTGCAAAATAAGGACAATTTTTGAGTAAAAAAGTGAACTTTGTATTTTTCTTTTGCTTTGTTAATACTATAATTCAATTTCCTTAGCAAATAGAACTACGATCAAAATGCGTTTATTCTATATATACTGGGAGGCTTGCGGAACTCCGGGAGTATAGATTGTTCTTCAGTCTATAAATTCTAAGCCTTCTGACTGTAAAAAAATAATATGTAAAATTGTCGGGAAGTTTTTATAGGCGCATAATTATATATATGGAGAAAGTATTATTATTTAAATCAACAGAGAAAAACAGATTTTGTGAGATACTCCCACAGATCAGAAACTCATATAAATAGAAATATATTTAATAAAGGCAATAAAAGCTGCTGAAAATATAACAAATCTAAAATAATATGTTTCTATTGATCTGAAATACTGGACGGGAAAATAATATCGGAAGCAATCACACTCTGCTCTTTCGGTATAATTGGTAGATGATAGTTGTGGCAGATAATGAGTTTACATCAAAGGACAACGAATTTAGGATGGGAGAGGTTGAATACGAGATGGTAGAGCTTTTGAGAAGGCTTAATATTAACAGGCCAGTTGCTCTCACCCTTGCATGCCTTTCTAAAGGAGAGGAAATTTCTTCCCAACGCATCGAAATGGTATCAGGCTTGAGACAGCCAGAAGTTAGCATCGCAATGCGCTATCTCCGTGAAAATGACTGGGTGGATATGCGGGAAGAAAAGAAGAATCAGGGAAAAGGTAGACCAGTTAAATTGTATAAACTGACGGTCCGGATGGAAACAATTATCAATTCAATAGAAGAAGATGTAATGGCTGAAAGTAAGGCTGTGCTCCAGAACATAGAACGCCTCAAGAGTCTTTCCTGAAATTAATTTTAGAGCAGAAATATCACAAACGTTTTTCATAAATTCTCAGAAAACTTAATTCTTAATTTCTAATTCTAACATCTGGGTTTTATAACCCGGATTTGACTTCTTATCTGTTATGTGTATTATAAAGGTATAGTAGTTGAGGAAAGTTTAGTTCTTCCTTGTAATTATTTCTCCTTTCTCAATTCTTGTTATATCATTTTTGCTTCTTGTGATCTCCTTTTTCCATTTTTGCGATGTCTCTTCTCGGTTCGTCTCTTCTCGGTCCTTTTGATATCTCTTTTTCCACTTAAATCTAAACTTCAAAAACGACAAAGGAGCAGCAATTTTTCGGGTTAAAATCAGAACTTCGCGCTTGAAGTACAAAATTAAGCAAATAGACTCTCCAGTTAAACTTGTAATTTATAAAGTTATAGGTCCAGATTATTGATTTTCTCAGTTCAACTGTATCATTTTTGTGAAATCGAGTTTATAACGGATACGAGGAAGAAACATTTCAATAGAGGTAAAGAGGGCATCTAGTAAGCTTTAGCAATTTTTAGTATAAAAATGTCCTGCAAATTCTTTTTACACCCTTCTAAATTTAAAAAACATAAGTTTAAAAAAAGTTGAGTTTGAAGCAAAACTTGGGTTTTTAAAAAGTCAAAATTAATACTAAGTTTGTAACAAAGTTTGCATCCTCTTCAAATTGTATGGGTAAAAGTAAATTTCATGTATTTGCCAAAAATTTAAAAATTTAACAACGTAAAAAACAACTTCATGTGATGCATTCAACTTTACAACTATATACTAAAATTGTTGCACATTTCTCAAATTGAAAAATTCTCCATTTAATTTAAGAGGGTACCAACGTTTGAGCCATAAAAGAAAATCAGAATTAAAAAACACCATATTTTATGTGGTAGTCCTGATTGAAATGGAAGAGATCCAAACTCCTACATTTTTAGATAATTTTAAAGTTTTTAAATATTTTTAAAATTTTATGACTAAAAAGATAAAAATTAGTAATCGGTGTCGAAAACGAAAAACAATGTTATCTGGACACTTTTAGAATAAGTGAACGTTAAAAACACTCAATGAATTATTATTTATTGATATATATTAAAAAGAAAACATAAGCAACTATTTATATTAATCGACTATATAATAGTTCTTTGGGTGATTAAATGGTAGATAAAAGTGGTCCAGTTATGGATATCTCTGACACAAAAGAAGAGATCCCGGTAGCTATGGGACCAAATGAACATGAAATGATAGAACTATTTAGAAGAATTAACGTTAGTAGGCCAATTGCTTTTACGCTTGCATGCCTTGCAAAAGGAGATGAGATCTCGTCCCAGAGCATTGAAATGGTATCAGGCTTGAGACAACCTGAAGTCAGTGTTGCAATGCGGTATCTCCGCGAAAATAACTGGATTGATATCCGGGAAGAAAAGAAATCAAAGGGTAAAGGCAGACCGGTAAAGTTATACAGGCTTACAGTCCCAATGGATTATATTGTCAACAAGATCGAAGAAGATATTGTAGCCGAAAGCAAAATCGTGTTCAAAAATATTGAACGCCTGAAACACATTGCCTGAAACTATTCATGGGGATTTGCCCCAATCTAAATTTTCCCTGATGATTAATATTTCATTACATATACACTCAATAAAGATATTCATTTAAAGGGCATTTATAATATCTCCTGTTTTATGTAATATCTTTAATTTACTTTTTAGGAGATTGGTTTTTTCTCAGTTTATGTTTTTTCGGAATTTACTCTTATTCTAAGTTTATCGTTTTTCTAAGTTTAGTTTTGTTAAGTTTATCGTTTTTCTAAGTTTATTGGTTTTTCTGAAATTGTTTCTTTCGAGTTTATTCTTCTAAAGTTGAAAAACTCCAAAAATATGATGAAAAACTCCAAAACTATAATGAAAATCTTCAAAAATATGATGAAAACTCTAAAAAAGGCTCAACAAAAGTTCAAAACAGAATTATATTCAAAAAAATATTTGGTGGGCCCGCTGCGATTCGAACGCAGGACCTCACGGTTATCAGCCGTGCGCTCCACCAAGCTAAGCTACGGGCCCGATCGAAAGTAAATGAGGTTGTAAAACCTGAAAATTCTCCTTAGAAAGGATTATCAAATCATGGTGGGCCCGCTGCGATTCGAACGCAGGACCTCACGGTTATCAGCCGTGCGCTCCACCAAGCTAAGCTACGGGCCCAAATGTCAGGTTTTTTAAAATTACCGAAGTAGAAAGGCTTTCCGGGAAAGCTTCCCAATCCGACAACACTTCTAATACTCAATTTACTACTTATAACTTTTGCTTGAAGCTCTTAAATTTCTATGCTTCATAAATTTATTTGCAAGACGTCAAGCCTGTGTGGCGACAGCTTTATATAACATATTGAGTGTATGAGGGATGCTGATGAAGTAAAGCCTGAAATGGGCCGGTAGATCAGGGGAAGATCGCTACCTTGGCATGGTAGAGGCCTCGGGTTCAATTCCCGACCGGTCCACTCAATAACTTTTAATAGTTCTAATTAATACTCTTTTTTACACTATATCCTGTTGTATCAAGTCTGATTTTAAAGCACCTTAGAGATTGTCTTAAAATTCAAATCGTTCCTACAACTTGATAATGAGCAATGTTAACTTTAAGGCTTCAATAATATGTACTATTACTTATATACGAGCCTAACTAAACATATTTTATGACTCTTGATTTATGACTCTTGATCTGGCGCTGAAAACAAAGGTTTTGTCTAAAGAATATGTTAAATTGCTTCCAGTAGCTCTGAAATTCTGTTATACTAAATGATTTGAAAGGGGAGTTTATGAAACACTTCATTACACAAGACACGCCTGTTACGGAAGAAGTGCTTAATGTCATTGCTCATTTGCCCACAAAAAGTCTTCCTGTGATAGTTGAAGATAAATTTTTCATTAAACTGAGCGACCAAAATATTATGCGTATAGCAGTTTTACTTGCGCAAAAAAGCTATGACGAAGGTGGGTGTCCCATCGGTGGCATTATCATCGATAACAACACGCGTCGGATTGTTGGGAAAGGACACAATACGCTTGTGCAGGATGGTGACCCTTACAACCACGGTGAAACGTCAGCCATACGTGATGCAGGACGGCAGGACTTCAGTAATACCACGATTTTCACAACGCTTAGTCCCTGTGACATTTGTGCCACGTTAATATATATGCGCCAATTCGACCGTGTAGTCGTTGGTGATGTTACAAATGCCTCGGGTAATGAACAGATGCTTCGCGAGAAGGGCGTCAAAGTCGATATCCTTGAAGACCCTGTGGGAATAGCATTGTATGCGAAATATCGGGCCGAAAAGCCGGAACTCGACATGGAAGATTGGAAAGGCTTGGCTGCCGTTCGCAAAGCTGCTCGATCTACATAATAAAGTAAAACAGTCCAAATAATCCTGATCAATGCCAATATTTTTTCATATCTAGAATCATCTTTAAATGGCTCGATATTTGCCCTTGGAGGCAGCAGTTTTAGATCCGACTATATGCTCCAAAGGTTTTAGCGATTACAGCCCGGCAAAGACGGAAGAAAAAAGAGAGCGAAAAAAGCGGTGAAGCAGTAAAAGATGAGAAAATTATCTTGGGTTTGAATGTTGGGTAAAAAGTTGGTTGAAGGTGGTTCACAAGGTTTGACCTGCACAAATGAAGTACGGGATCAGTTTTGAAGCTGTCCTGAATTTTCTTCATTTTACAGATACGCGTTAATGAAGTCTATTACGGGATCAGTTTTGAAGCTGTCCTGAATTTGCTTCATTTTACAGATACGCGCAATGAAGTCTATTAAGGGATCAGATTTCAAGCTGTCCTGAATTTACTCCAATTTACAGATTACTCCCTTATGAACCAATTAATATTATATGCCTCACAATATAAAAAAGTAACGATAGGACCCAATTTTATTTAATCAGTTCTCATATTTAACGGGTCATCCAAAAATTGGTCATCTATAGTTACCTATTTATTTTTATTACAACGGAAGCGCAGAGGGTCACGAATTCCCAATTCTTTACAGGCTGTCCCACAATTCCCTTCAGTAATAACAAAATTCCTTTTTTTTGATTTAAAGGCCTTATTTGCTTTTTTTTAGCACTTTTTTATTACTGCCAATAATTGTCGGACAGCCTATTCTGGTAAGTGCATGTAGGAAAGGTAACTGGTATGTGCATGTAAGGCTCACGTGTAAAAAGTAGTGTGCTTTGTAGCTTCGTATTTTCACCAACTTTGATAATTCCTAATTTCGAAGGAATAGAAGCCTTTTACCATTACATACCCTGCTAATCTTGAAGAAAATAGCTTACTGATACGAAGCATCCCTATTTTTTAATATATGCAATCTTTTATATTCTTGTATTTATATATTCTTTTTGTTCAAACTGGGGAATTTGTAAGTAGTTGTTCAAAATGAAAAGACAGCTATTGTAAACTCTTTTCTCATCAACAATGGTATTTGGGGGATTAAAATGAAAAAAATAACATATGATAACACAAACAGCAAACATGCCTTCATAAAAGTTTTAGGAATTGCAGTGCTGGCTCTTTTAATGATTGTGAGTATAGCAGGCGCAGTACCATATGCATATATTGCGAACTCCGGCAGCAACAATATCTCTGTAATTGACACAGCCACAAACACAGTTACAGCCACTGTGCCTGTAGGAAACTACCCTGTTGGCGTTTCAGTCTCTCCGGATGGAACAGAGGTGTATGTTACAAACGCATTCAGCAACAATGTTGATGTAATTGATAATGCAACTAACACTGTTATCTCAACTGTGAATGTGGGTAAATGGCCTTTAGGAGTTTCAGTCATTCCGGATGGAACAAAGGCATATGTTGCGAACGGAGGCAATGACAACATTTCTGTAATTGACACTGCAACTAATATGGTTACATCAACGGTGGATGTAGGTAAATGGCCTCTGGGAGTTTCAGTCATTCCGGATGGAACAGAAGTGTATGTTACAAACGCATTCAACAACAATGTTTCTGTAATTGACACTGCAACTAACACTGTTACAGCCACCGTGCCTGTGGGCTACATTCCTGTTGGAGTTGCAGCTTCCCCGGATGGAAAAATGATGTATACTACTAACACTGGCAGCAACGATGTTTCTGTAATTGACACTGAAACTAAAACTGTTACATCAACGGTAAATGTTGGAGATTATCCTGTTGGAGTTGCAGTGTCCCCGGATGGAACCAAAGTATATGTGGCGAACGCTGGCAGCAATGACGTTTCTGTAATTGACGCATCAAACAATTCCGTTGCAGCCACAGTAAATGTGGGAAGTATTCCTCATGGTGTTGCAGTAACCCCTGATGGAACAAAGGTATATGTGGCAAACTCCGACTACAATGGAACTGTCTCTGTAATTGACACTGCAACAAACACTGTTACAGCCACTGTGCCTGTAGGCAACTATCCTGTTTCCATTGGGCTGTTTATAGTTCCTCTTTAATCAGATAGAAGCTCACATTAAGAGTGGAAAACTTTCATCAGATGGAGGACAGTCGTTGATTGATCTGGCAAACATTGTAA
Source organism: Methanobacteriota archaeon (assembly GCA_023399215.1). Lineage (GTDB taxonomy): Archaea > Halobacteriota > Methanosarcinia > Methanosarcinales > Methanosarcinaceae > Methanosarcina. The sequence goes on along the minus strand of JAEWQJ010000033.1, from coordinate 179,332 downwards.
TTAATGCTTTAAAAACTGAGTAAGCAAGATTATTAGGAGTGCACACACAACAGGCTTAAAAGTGTTTAAAATTTGAGGAGTTAAAGAATTCTTCTTTAACTATTTAATTGAAGATATGTAGACTCTGTTCCAAAATCTAGTGATTTTTGTATTTCTTGATTGAAAATCTGAATTAACAAGAAGCATCCGATATTCATCAAAATCAATATTCGACATCTTAAGACTTCAATCTCTGAGTTATATCACAAGGATTGTAGCCAATTACAAAATCTAGTGATTTTGAATTTTACATTTATCACTGGATTTTGGTACTATCACTGGATTTTGGTACTGAGTCAGCTAGGAGCCTGAACAAAGCCCTTAAAGATCCATTATAACAATTACAGATGGCGCTATTAGTCCGTTAATTGTTTTGACGGAGCTGGTGTCTGATTATTATTTTCTTCTTTGACTGTGAACCTTATAGCAAATTCGGTTCCATCATTTCTTTTCAGTTCAAGTTTCCCATCTAACTGATCTACAAGAGTGTTTATCAGCTGAAACCCAAGACTATCAAGATCTTCAATATTAAGGTCTTCAGGAATACCAACGCCGTTATCTGATACTGTCAGAACAAAACTGGTGCGCCTATCGCCTTCCTTTCTGTCTTCCCCGTTTTCTTCTCTATGGAGTTCGATTTGGATTTCTCCTCTGTCTCTGCCCGAAAATGCATGTTTTAGAGAATTAGAAACCAGTTCATTAACAATAATTCCTAGCGGGACAGCAACATCCATATCAAAGAATGCATTTTCTTCCAGATCCATACCCAGATGGGTGTTCTTGTTACTAAGGCTGTAAGTCTGGAAAAGGTTTTCAGCCAGCTCTCTTATGTATGCTGAAAAGTCGAGTGTCTCGGTTTCTTCTCCTTTATATAATTCTTCGTGGATGAGAGCCATAGATATAACCCGGTTCTGGCTTTCTCTGAAAGCCTCAATGACTCTCGGGTTATTAAACTTATCAGCCTGAAGATCAAGGAGAGAAGAGATAACCTGCAGGTTATTTTTTATCCTGTGGTGGATTTCTTTCTTACGGGCGGTCTCGATATTTGCCAGAGCTTCTTCTGCCTTTTTCTTCTCGGTAATGTCAAGAACAAAGGCTATGCCTTCGTTACCCTGGTTTAAGGTAGCTACCCCCACAATAACAGGCACGTGTGAGCCATCTTTGCGGATGTATTTCTTCTCCTGGGGTTCTCTTATCCCAATAGTTTTCAGTTCAGCAATAGCTCGTTCGTCCAGGGACCAGTATTCCGGTGGAGTCATCTTATCCCATTTAACCTTTCCAGTCTGCAAGTCCTCACGCGTGTAACCGACGATATCCAGTAACTTGTCATTGGCATCGGTGATCGAACCGTCCAGATTAAAATAAAATACACCAATCATATCCGACTCATAAAACTGGCGCAGGCGCGCTTCACTCTCACGCAGCGCTTCTTCCGCCCTGATGCGCTCAGTAACATCTCTTACAATAGCTGAAATGGCCACGAGTTTTCCAGCGACGTCAAACACCGGAGAGAGAGCTGCTGAAATATTTATAATAGTACCGTCTTTTTTCATCCGCAAAGTTTCGTAGTGCTGGATCTTTTTTCCCTGTTTAATCTTTTCAGAAAACTGCTTAATTTCCTCTTTGAAATTTTCTGGTTCAAGTATGGATACGTCTTTTCCCAAAATTTCCTCGGCTGAATAACCATAAACCTGTTCTGCCGCCTTATTCCAGCTGGTAATGATACCCTCAAGAGACAGAGTTATAATAGCATCATTCGAAGATTCCACAGCGTTTGCCAGTATCTGAAGTTTCTCTTCTGCTCTTTTATGTTCAGTAATATCCTGAACTACTCCTTTTACTCGAACAGGGTTATTCTTTTCATCAAAAATAATTTCGGGTTGAGAATGGACTGTACGTTCTTCTCCATTAGCCAGGACAATCCTGTAATCAATGCCAAGAGGATTTTTATTTAATGATTTCTTGATAGCTTTATCAACATAATCTCGATCGTCGGGGTGTATATAATTTAAAAGTTCTTTGTAAGTTGCACCTGATTCATGAGGATTACGTTCAAAAATCCGATACATTTCATCGGACCAGTATGCTTCACCAGTTACGAGATCCCAATCCCAGTTTCCAATCTGAGCTATCTTTTGAGCTTCAGCAAGGCGTTTTTCACTTTCTTTCAATGAATTATAAGCTTTCTCAAGTTCTGATGTACGTTCTTTAACTTTTTCTTCCAGACTCTCGTGCACTCTTTTTAGAGCTTCTTCTGCTTTCTTGAGTTTAGTAATATCACGTGCAGCAGCAAAAGCCCCAATAACCTTACCATTTTCGTCTCTATAAACTGAAGCATTGTACAAAACGGGAGTTATATGTCCATCCTTATGCCGAATCTCCAGAGGGTAGTCCCTAACCTCACCGTGCATGAACACCTGCTGATATCCTTTTCTAGCTTCCTCGGGCTCAGTGAAATAATCTGAAAAATCAGTCCCAATCAAGTCATTTCTTGAATATCCAGTAACCAGTTCAGTAGCGCCACTAACATCCGTAATCTTACCATCACGTCCAATGGTTACTAAGGGATCCAGGCTAGCTTCAATCAGGCTACGATTATAAATATTTGATAATTTCAGAGCTTCTTCCGACCTTTTTCTCTGCAGAGCCTGCGTTACAGCCGGCGCGATAGCTTCAAGATCTTCCTGCTGTTCGTAGCTATAACCGCCGTCGTGATTTGCAACCGCAATCAAACCTCTCGTTTTTCCATCCTGGACAAGGGGGATGCCAAGAAACGATGTAATCGGCGGATGTCCATGCGGCAAACCAATACTGTCGGAATGTGATAGTGGGTCGTTGGTGAAGAAACCTTTCTCGTTGTTAATGACACTGCCGTACAGGCCATGAACAGCAAAATCGCTCGGAAAACTGCGGTGCCCTGTCTTGTCGTACATAAGGCACTGTTCCCATGCAAGCTGGCTTTTTGCAACATCGTGAAGCAACCCGTCGGCACCCATTTCATTGATGAAACCAAACTGGCTGCTGGTAACTTCCAGCGCCACAGATAGACATGCTTCCCCCAGTTCTTCTTCTGTTTTTGTCTGGACTACATTGCTGAAGATCTGATTGATTCCCTCAAGAACACGGTTGTATCTGTGAATACGGTGCTCTTCTTGCTTGCGTTTGGCAATATCACGGGCGACGTAAACACTCCCAATGAGTTTTCCTTCCGAATCGTATAGTGGCGAGATGCTTACTAAGAAATTATCACCAAGACAACCTTCGCAAATCTCTGCTGTATGCTCGGCCTGATCCTTAAGCAACCGCCGTTGTGGGCAAAAAGAAGGGGGCTTGTCTGTCCCATGGATAACACGACAGCAGGTTAACCCTATGCACTCTTCAGGTGTCATCCCCAATCTTGCCGCAATGGCTTTGTTCGCACGAACAACTCTATGTTTATCGTCTATTATGGCTACCAGGTCTGGCACAGCATCAAAGGTATATTCCCAATTTTTTTCAGCCTGAATAACTTCTTTTTCCGCTCTTTTCCTTCCGAAATTTTCTATCCGCTCCCATTTTCCGTCCCTTTTGATCAAAGCAAATTGATGGCTGGATACTACATCAATAATCTCGGCCGTACTGCACATATCGAGATAATATGTGCATAGGGCTATCACATGGTGTTTGTCGATAATAACATCTACTTTATTCTCATAATCAATAAATCCGTTCCAGCCTTCTTTTTCCAGCCAGCGATTTTCCCCTGCAGCCCTCAGTCCATCATAACCACTTGCCAGAGCCTGGTTAATTTTTTCAACCCAGCTATTTACGACTCTATCCGGATCGAAAATATCCTTCTTTAAATATCCACTAGTGTAAGGGATGATTTCTATTTGTCCTTTCTCCAGATAAACATCAAAATCAGGAACATTTCTTTTCATGGATGTTTTTGCCTCTTCCACTTCCAGAGGCTGTGAGGTAATCCATATGCATAACTCGTTATTTTCTAGCCCGGCTTTAAAATAAGGGACAAGTGTGTCCATCAAGTCTTCTTTTGTCTGGTAGAACTGGCAGAAGTGTGTTCCCCAGGGTACTTCGCCAACAGTATCAATCCCAGAATCTCGAGTGTTTTTTCTCATGGGTATTGTCTCCGGGTTTTGAGAATACCAGGATAAAAATTTCTTTGCACCAGGGTATTTGATTTCATTTTTACCTTACAATTTCCGTTTATATCTAATCGTGCTCTTTAAAGGTCTCAAGAAGCTCAATAGTGCACAGTTCTCTCGAAAGCTTACTATAGGCTAATTTAAGGAGATTTCCATTTGTCTTACGACCTTTTTTCCTGACTCTTGGAACTTGTTATTTTGGAACTAATGGATTCTTATTCAAATGCTTTTCAACCACAAGAGATAAAATGAATTCATAATTAAATGAAAATAAAAGTAGATGTGACAAGTATATTAAGCTTATTGATTCTATTGTCAAGAAGGACTAATCTCCAAATTTCAAATGAGACACAGTCAAAAAACTGAGAAATGGCTGCATTTTTCATTGGATTTATATAGTCTATTTTTGTTACCAAGTTCATAAACCTGATAATAAAGGAAAAACTGCTAGCCAATTTTTGCAAAAGTAAACGATTGGGTAATTGAAATATTGATAATTGAAATATTGATAATTGAAATATTGATAATTGAAATATTGATAATTGAAAGACTGATTATTGAAATATTGATAATTGAAAGACTGATAATTGAAAGACTGATAATTGAAAGACTGAATTGAAAGACTGATAATTGAAAGACTGATAATTGAAATATTGATAATTGAAAGACTGATTATTGAAAGACTAATTATTGAAAGGTCAATTAATTAATAGATAGAGTTGTCCTCGCGATTGCAGGTAACTCTCATACTCTTTTGGTCATAGAGACCTTTTTCCATTAATTCTGTTTTCCCGATAGTATCTTCTCCCCATTTTTGTTTAATTGCCTCACTCCACTGGAGTTTATCGTCCCCAATCATAGATTTTGGAATTGCAAAAATGTTTTCTCTCGTTGTTCTGGAAATCCTGGACTTTGACAACTTATACTTATTCGTTTTCGGATCGTATATCATCTGGTGATCAAATTTAAATGCACTAACTGCCTCAGAAAATTTACATTTGACCTGGTTTAATTCTTCTTTTGGATCTTTTCCCTTCCTTCGCTTCATTTTTTCAATTTCAATCTCTTCTTTTCTTATATCTTCCAGGTACCATAAACTCTTATCAACTTCACTTTTAAATACAATCATATGCCATTTAAGAGACAGTGAGTACGGTTTTCTTAAATATTCTTGCAATTCGACAATCAGATCGGAATCATCTGTCGTACTTTCAATTGCTTCCATTATTCTTTTCATTTTGGCCAGATTTGCTTTCTGTCTTTCCTGACTTGTTACCATAATTACCCACAACATGCCAATTTTTATTAAACTGTTATACGCAGAAAGTATATTTTAAACCTTCGATAGTAGATAATAAAAACTAAACTTAGTAAAAATTTAAACCCACTTGCCACAAAATATCAAGATAATCAGGGTCGCAGGAATAGTTGCTATGCTTGGAGCCTTTTCTCTGGGTTTGAATTCATTTTTATTCTTGGGTCTGCACTCTTTATTGTGGGATTCACGGCTGTTTACTCATATCTTGAATATCAAACAGAATTGAACGGAACCAGGTCTCAAATTAAAACTTAAAAATGAAGGTTACAGGAATTCCTGTAATTCCGGATTCTGAAATTTCTGTTTAATCGGTTTTTGACTTTTATTTTATCATCACGTTTATCTAGCATGTTCTCGTTTGTTTTATTGATTTTTATGGCCGAGGATATAACAAAAGATATCAGTAGAAAAATTAAGAATGGGGATACAGTCTCAGTTAATTATGTAGGAAAACTTGAAGATGGCACAATTTTCGATACTTCCTTAAAGGAAGTTGCTATCGAGGCAGGGAAATACAATCAAATGAGAAATTATGAGCCCCTTACATTTACCGTTGGCGCAGGTCAGATGATAAAAGGATTTGATGAGGGCGTTGTCGGAATGCAAGTGGGGGAAGAAAAAACCCTTACAATCCCGCCTGAAGAAGCATATGGAGAGTACAGGGAAGAGTTTGCAAGAGAAATCCCGAATAATACTGTTAATTTTACTCCTGAAGTCGGAATGAAGCTTGCTACGGAAAACGGTCTGACAGGCACTATCACAAAGGTAAATGAAAATAACTTTGTTGTAGACTTCAACCATGAGCTTGCAGGCAAGACCCTGATTTTCTCAGTCACAATCGTTTCTGTGGAGGAGTGAAAGAGATGAAGGCCAGGAAAAAAGCAGTTTTCTTCATAGCTATACTGCTCCTGGTAAGCACGATTTTTGGCAGCGGATGCACGGATAAAGGGAGTGAGGGAGGAGACAGCAGAGCAGTAAAGTCTGGAGATTCGATCAAGGTCGACTACACCGGGAAGCTTGAAGACGGCACGGTTTTTGATACCTCAAGAGAAGACATTGCAAAGCAGGCCGGCATATATGTTGAAGGAAAGGGGTATGCCCCTCTTAGCTTTGTCGTTGGTTCGGGACAGGTAATCTCGGGTTTTGACGAGGGTGTAATCGGAATGAAAGTAGGGGAAGAAAAGACCCTGACGATTCCTCCAGATAAAGCTTATGGAGAACATGAGGAAGCAAGAGTCCTGACTGTTCCGATTGAAGAATTAAATCTAACAAATCAATCCCAAATTCCTGAAGTGGGACAAACCTTGAGAGATATGTACGGGAATCAGTACAAAGTAACAGCTGTAAATGACACGCATATCACTCTTGATGCCAATCATGAGCTTGCAGGCAAGACTCTGATTTTTGATATAAAACTCATCTCAATAGAATAAATTTAAGTTACCGAAGAGCAAATAATAAGTTATTATATTTCTTTAAAATGTTTATCCTTTCAGCATCCGGGGAGATATTGAGATAACGTAGATACCGAAAGGATAATACACAGGAGAAAGGGATTATGGAAAATTCTCGTACTGTGAAAAAAGGAGATTACCTTCTTATTGATTTTACTGGTAAGTTTGAAGACGGAAAGATCTTTGATACCACTTTGAAGGAAAAAGCTCTTGAAGCAGGGATTTATAACGAAGATAAAGGTTACAGGCCTTTTTTTTTCAGAACGGATGCATTCCAGGCAATAAAAGGTATCGACAGGGGAGTGCTTGGAATGAAAGAGGGTGATGAAAAAACCCTCATAATCCCACCTGAAGAAGCCTACGGAGAATATAAGAATTACCTTGTTCAGGAGGTCCCTCTCGCAAAGCTTGGACTCCAGAATCCTCCTGAGGCAGGAACGAAAATCATAACACCCGCTGGGAGTGAGGTTAAAGTGATCAACTCCACGGAAACTTCTGCTACCCTGGATTTTAACCATGAACTTGCAGGCAAAACTCTCATCCTTGATATAAAACTGGTCTCGATCATAAAGTGATTCCAGATCCAAAAGCAGGGGGTAAAGTATGGAAAAAGAAGAAAAAGTCATGGTACTGCTGCTGTTTATGACATTGACTTCTCTCATGACAGCTTATCTCTGCTTTGGGCCGGAACTTACAGCTTCTGGACAGGGGGCAGGAGAAGAAGTCAAGCAGTATACCAGGGAGTCCGGTGAAGGGGAGAAGGTGTTCCTTGAAGCCCAGGTTTTGAGTAAACGGTTAACCTATACAGGCGGGCATCTGCTTTTACAGGTAGACTGCAACTCCGAAGTCCTGAGCGTCTTTATTCCAAAAACCGCAGGTGTTGAAGCTCTAAATAATTCAATTCAGAAAGGAGATTTCATTAGTGTAACCGGTACTGTTTCTGAGTATGAAGGGAAAAGGGAAATCAAGGTGGAAAGAAAAGAAGATATTCTTCTGGTTGATCGTAATTAATCTGGTTGATCGTAATTAATCTAGTTGATCGTCATTAATTTGATTGATCGTCATTAATCTGATTAATCGTCATCAATAACCTTTGTTAATCTAGTTGATCGTAATTAATCTGGTTGATCCTCATTAGCTGAGTAACCGTCATCAATAACCTTTGAGATAACGACAACAAAATCGTTAATAATATATTCATATAAGGACATCTGGGAAAAATATGAAAGCGTGTATCATGTGTGGAGGGGCTGGGACAAGGCTCAGGCCGCTAACTTTCAAGCATCCTAAACCCAGCATACCGATTCTTAATAAGCCTTCAGTCCGACATCTGATAGAGCATCTTTCAAGGGAAGGGTTCAATGAAATAGTCATGACTCTTGGGTACATGGGAGAGCGCATAGAAGAGCAGCTCGGAGACGGGCACATGTTTGGGGTACATATCGACTATGTGTATGAGAAAGAAAAACTCGGAACTGCAGGCGGCGTTAAAAATGCTGAGGAGTACCTGAAAGACGAGCCATTTATTGTGCTTGGCGGAGATCACGTCCTTAACCTCGACCTGAGGGAGATGTACCGCTTCCATGAAACAAACGATGCTCCGATAACCATAGGGCTTCTTTCGATTGACGACCCCAGAGAATTTGGAATTGCGGATATGGACATTAATAACCGGATCCACCGCTTCCTGGAAAAACCGAAAGCAGGCCAGATATTCAGCAACCTCGCAAGCACTGGTATTTATATTTGCAGCCCTTCGATATTTGAATGGATCCCTGAAGGTAAGAAATTCGACTTTGCAAAAGACCTTTTCCCCTTCATGCTTGCAGCCGACAAAAAAATCAATGGTGTACTTGTGAGGGGACAATGGACTGACGTTGGAAGTTCGGCAGCTTACAGGCAGGCACAGCGCTGGATGCTTGATGCCCTTCCTGGAACAACAATCGAAGGTAATTTCACAACCCGAAACGCAAGAATAAAAGGCCCTCTGTCCATAGGAAATAATGTATGTATAGGTTCAAATTCTTCTCTTGTAGGGCCAATAGTAATAGGGGAGAACACAACTATAGGTGATAACGTCCTTATCGGGCCTTACAGCGTGATAGGCTCAAATTGCACTATAGAGGACAATGCAAAGATCCTTTCATCCTATCTTTTTGATAATGTGTCCATAGGAAAGGAATCCAATATCTCCGGTGGGGTAGTGGCAGACGAAACAATCATCGGAGAACACTGCTTCCTCGAAAATGGAACCGTTATCGGGCATAAAGTACTGATCGGGAGTAATTCAACAATACATTCCGGAGTTAAGATCTGGCCCGAAGTCGTTATAGATAAAGACTCAAGCATAAAGGAAAACGTGATCAATTCTGGTTATGATGCTGCACATGAAGGCTCGTAAAATTCGAATTTCAAAGGACAGAGCCCAGTCTGAATAAATTGACTGGACTTCTGAATCCTCATTTTTCAGGTTGCTTCATGTTGAACTTTTTTTTTTGGAGTTTTGGTTGCTTCATGTTGAACTTTTTTTTTTGGAGTCTTGGTTGATTCAGGTTAAAATTGCTTTTTGAAACTCTAATTAAATTTCGATACGCTGTTTATTTTTCATATTCATCTTTTGACAGGCATCTGTGAAGTTTTCAGGGCACGTAGAACGAAAGACACGCTGAAACAGATATAACTTTATACTAGATCCAGAGAAGTCTTTTTGCCATGCCGTCCAGAGAATTCTTCTTTGAAATCTTGAGAAAAAGTGTGCACCTGGTTTCAGTCCTGATAGTGCTTGTATACCAATTTTGTGGAAAGGAAACAATCCTATGGGTACTCATGCTGTTTCTTGTAGGTGTTCTCGTTCTTGACTACTTCCGGGTCGAGCATGGAATTCGAATACCTTTTTTCCATATTATGTACAGAAAATGTGAAGCTGATCGCTTCGGAGGGCATATCTTCTTTGCGCTCGGAGCAATTTCAGTAATATCTCTGTTCAGCCGAGAGGTCGCTTACGCTGCAATCCTTATGACCACCTTCGGAGACCTGGCTGCAGCCATCATTGGAAAATTCTACGGAAAGAGGAGAGTTTTTCAAAAACTCTTTAAAAATGACAAATCGATTGAAGGCTCAGCTTCGGAATTTCTTATTGATTTCTTCATAGGGCTGCTTATTCTCGGAAATCCCATTGTTTCTCTAGTGATGGCTTTTCTTGCAACCCTTACGGAAACTGCAGTCAATAAAATTGATGATAACCTTATAGTGCCGGTTTTTGCAGGTTTTTTCGGGCAGATCACCCTGAATATTCTAACGTATTTATGACAGTTTTCAGGATCTCTCAAAGGGTACGCTGAGATTTTAATAATTCTTAAAGAAACCCCTTAATTTAAAGGGGTTTCAAAGATTGTTCTGTGAGAAAGCTTACTGAAAACTTGGAAAGTTTTTCTGAAAACTTAAAAGAACCCCTGATGGGGTTCCTTATGCTGTCTTTTCTTATTTTCAAGCTTAGGTCTCAACCTGCGCATTCTTGAGCTTTCTCATTTCCCTTATGCGCCTGGCAAGGATTTCTCCAAGATAAAGTACAAGCGCAGCAAGTAGTACATACACTTTCAGGCTTACCTGCTCATCAGATTGTTTCACTGAATTCTGCCGCGCGTCTTTCAGTAGAAGGGCTCTTGCATCCTTCTCATTGTAAATTTCCCCTCCGGTCGCAAGGACAAGAGGTTCTATATCCTCATTGAGCCCTACATCCCTGTACTCAAGTGGATAATTTACTGTAAGTGGATAACCTGAGATATCATGAATTCCAATACTATCCGGATTCACAGTTGTCTCATAGGTATTCTTTCCGGTTAGAGCAAGGTCCAGAGCATTACCATCCAGTTTTAGCTGCGGGATTCCTTCGTCGTACATCGTAAGCGTCAGGTTGGAGGGAGTGCCAAGCCAGGTATCCGGGCTGTCCACAACAGTTCCTTCTTCAGCTCTCGGGTTCGCTATTGCCCAATTGATCATGCTTGAAATCAGTTTGGCATTCGATCCGTTATAAACATTAGTCGCCCAGCGAGAGCTGTCCCCTTGTCCATTGTCTGTGGTAAAAGCTGCAACTCTTCCTAGTCCGAGGCGCCATGTGGTAAGTACTGGTTTTCCGTTTGAAGTAGTTATAACCAAACGTTCGGCCCCGGCTTTTGGAGTCACATCGTTATATCCTGTGATATTGGAAGTAAGGTTTACACCTTTCGTAATGAAGCTATTTGGTGAATAAACATAGAGAGAATAATCAGAAGTTGCATTTTCTTCTGTCTCTTTTTCTTCTTCGTTCTCTTCTTCCTGAGATTTATCGGTTGACTCAAAGACTATGTTTGCTCTTTCACTCATATTAATGTGGAAATAGTTTTTCTCAAGCCCGAGTTCCTTCATAAACATCTCAGCATAATAATTTCTGAATTTGTCAATCTGGGAAGGAGCTACTGAACGGATATGAATAAAGTACAGGTTTACACCGAGTTTCTGCAGTTCTTTTGCAGCCTGAATGCTTGTCTTGTAGGAATCCTCGATTGCTCCATCTGAAATAATAACAGCATCAAGTTCACCTTCCTTGCCAGTAAGCATTTCCTTTGAAAAGTTGAGTCCTGCATCTAAGGAGGTCTTGCTCTCCTTGTCAGAAGTCAGTCGCTCAATTTTGTCTTTAAGAGTTGCCTGGTTCTGCGCAAGTCCTAGGAAAACAAAACCTCCGGAAACATCGTATCCCTTGCTTCCGAATGCGATAACTTCAGCATTTGCATCTTTGAGATTTTCGTTCTGAAGAATATATATGGCATTTCCCAGGATGTCTCCCTGGGTTTTGTGATCCTCAGTACTGGGAGAAACGTCAAGGATCAGGACAAGGTTTCGTCCTCCCTTATATTCGGAAGGCTTTGAAAGCACAGGTAGGATTTTTTCAAACGAGGAATTAAGATAATTGCCGTAATTATATGCTCTTTCTCCTCCTACAACTACCAGTCCACCCCCATTAGTGACATACTTTCTGATTTCTTTTACTTGAGTTTCCGTAAGATTATCGGCGAACTGGTTATCAAGTACCAGAGTTTTGCTACTATTCAGAGCACTTGCTCCAGGATAAGTAGTGAAAACAGAGGTGTTGTAAAGTTTATTAAGGATTTGAGCAAGGGGTGAATTTGGCTCACTGGTAACGAGAGTGAGCTTTGGTTTGGGAATTACATACACGGATTTATAAAATTTATTGTTAATACTGTTCAGATCGTCTCCGGAAGGAGTAATCTTTACACTGATATTGTGAGCACCAAGAGTGCTAAAAGTGTGCCTGAGATTGGGGGTAATACTATACTGCGTTGAGTTTTGAGTAACATCGCCACTTTGGGAAAGTTCCCCATCTACGTATGCTTCATAGGAATAGCTAACACTTTGATTTGAAGCCTGACGGACAATTATATCAAATTCGTTCGGGTTATCCACAACTACACTTTTGTCTCCCAGAATTTCGACACTGAGGTCATTTGTCTTAAGTTCAGGCTCGACAAGGTAGACTGAAGTATTGGTTTCTTTGGCAAATCCGAGGGCATCATCAAGGCTCTTCCCGGAGTTGTTGTTTCCATCAGTAACAAGAACAATCTGATTACCAGTACCAGAATACTGAGTTACAGCGTCCCCAAGATTTGTTTTATCACCTGTAAGCTGGACTAAGGTCGTAGATGTATCAGCTGCAAGGGCTTTATACAGGTCGTTACCTGTTTCATTAGAAAAAAGCCCCATACTTGAGGTCTTATCCTGAATTAATACAAGTGAAGGATTGTCTTCATTAACAGTCTGCGTAACCGTTGTAAATGGAGCAGCCAAAGCGAGTACAAGGAGGAAAGCTACAAGCATCCTCCATTCCACAATCTTCGTTTTTGTTTTCCGCAGGAGATAGAACCCGGCAATTGTTACAGGAATGATGAGTAAAAGCATTTCCGGGTGTTCAAGGGATATATTCATAGTTCACCCCGCCGGCGCACGATCATAATTTCAACTAGCATGAGGAGGAACATAACTACTATCAGGTAATCAGTAATGTCATTTTTGGCAGTATAAGTATCAGCCCTCACAAGGTTGGACTTATCTTCCGCAACCGCCCGCTGAACAACATTAGATGCGTCAACTGTTGTGTTTGATTCCTTGTCATTATAAAGGTTGACTGCAATCTTCTTTCCTGAAATTTCGTAAATTCCCGCCTCATCAAAGAGAATATGGTTTGAAGTGAAAGTTTTCGATGGAGTCCTGATTTCTTGAGTTTTCGAAAGAGACGTCAAAGTACCTGTATTCAGGTTATATTCAGAAATATCACCTGTTCCCCCAAGCCATTCAACAAGTTTTATCCAGAACACAGGATACTCAGGTAAGTTATGGAAATTGTTCCAGGTATTGTCCCCAAGTTCGTCATCCAGTCCCATATAGAAAACGGTCCCTTTACCTACCTGCCAGTAACTCAAGATAGGAACTCCATTTTCTAGAGCTACCAGAGTTGTCGAGCCGGTTCTTTCAGTTGCGTTCAGGTATGTGTGGACTGAGATTTCATCACTTCTAATGTCCTTTGTAATACTGCTCTGCTGAACTTCCTTAACTCCAAGATCGGTTCCATTTGTTTCGTTCTCAATTCCGGTAGGCTTTACAGGCAAGATCTTAATCAGGCCAACTTCAGTTTTCTCGGGGGCTAAGGCGCCGCTTGCGATGAAAACTGCATTGCCTCCGTTTCTTACATAATTTTCAATTGTATCTACTGAATTACTAGCAACTGGAGTTTCTTTCTGCGCAAGCACTACAAGTGTGTAATTGTCAAGGGAAGAAGGCACGGCTTTTACGACACTGAGATTGCTGTTAGGAAGCAGGGAGAGTGCCGTTTTCGAAGGTAGTTTCCCGTCATCAGTGATATAGAGTATACGCTGCTCTAAAGTATCTGGAATGGAAATGTAAGCTTTATTGTCAACAGGTAAACTATCTTTCACATTAAGCTGAACCGTTGTAATCCCTGGCCCAAGGTTTTCAAGTGTGAACTGTTTTGTTCCGCCTGCGGGAACGTTAAGGGAAAATGACGTTGAGTTCCCAGAAGACCCTGTTCCAGTCTCGATTTCAACTTTTTCGTTCTGATCTTTGTAGTTTTTAATTACACCTGTGTAGCCGTATTTTCCGTCCGTAGCTTCAATCCATCCGTTGATGATTCCTATATTATCGGCAGGCTTTCCGACTTTTACAAAATTGACTGAAATCCCATAAGACTCAGCCAGATTTTTGGAACTAACAGGATCGTCTCCTTTCGAATTCGTGAAATCCGAAATAACGATGATTCTTCCCCCTCCTTCTTTTGATAAAAGACGCATACCTGTAGTTATGGCTGCGGACAGGTCGGCAGTACCTGCTCCTGGCTGAACCTTACTGAGAATGTCCTTTGCAGCGGACGCGCCGTCTCCATCAAGAGCAAGACGAGGCGTATCCGAAGCCAGGATTATGCTGTTTTTCTTGCTCACATAACCATCAGCAATCTTAACAGCATCATCAAAACGAGAATCAACCTGCATACTTGCAGAGGTATCAAGGATCAGCACTGTATGCTCTCCGCTCAGCGGTTCCTGTGAAGTGTAGTAATACCCTGCTGCGCCAATGGAAAGAAGAATAAGCATCAAGAGCTGGATCAGGAAAAGCGGGTCCTGCACAATTTTGGTAAGTGATGCGTATACCCGTTTTCTTTCCCTCTCGAGTTTAAGGACAAACATGAGCGAAGGAATTGCAAGTACCTTCGGTCTGGGACGGAGCATGTAAATAATAATAAGCGGGATTACACTCAGGAGAGCGATAAGAGCAAGGGGGTTTTCAAAAGGCATTTTTAGCGTCTCCTTCTCCTGATGGTATAGTAGAAAGCATCAAAAATAGGGGTGTCGGTTGTAAAAGTATAGAATTCAGCCCCTGTCTTCATACAGGCTTTTTTAATCCTTGCGCTGTGATCATCGAGCTTTTTAAGATAGCGTTCTTTAAACTTCTCACTAACATAAGTCCTGACTTCTTCTCCGGTTTCAAGGTCTATAAGCTTGCTATTGCCCTGAATAGGGAGCACTTTTTCCGTGGGATCTAGCACCTGGATCAAAATCAGGTCATGGTCAGATAACCTGGAAACTGCGGTTTCTATTGCCTCGGGTTCCTGAAGAAAGTCCGAAATAAGGATTACAAGGGATCTGGACTTGATTTCCCGGCTGTACTTTATGACAGCTTCCCCGATGGAAGTGTTTCCAGATAGGTCAAGCTCTGTCAGCCTATCAATTGCACGTAAAAGGTTTTTTCTCCCGCGGCTGGGTTTGTGTATATCGATTTCCTGTGCAAAGGTTGAGATTGCGAACCTATCGTTATATTTTGTTACCATGTAGGCGTAGCCTGCAGCGAGCATGGCAGCATATTCGAACTTCGAAGTCCCTTTTTCAGGGTAGTCCATACTTTTACTGGCGTCCAGAAGGATATGGGTTGTAAGGGTTTTCTCTTCCTCAAACTGCCGCACATAGAGCTTTTCAGTTCTCGCATAGGCTTTCCAGTCGATATCTTTCAGGCTGTCGTTAAGATCATATTCTCTGAACCCGATGGTATCGATGCCGTGTCCGCTTCGGGTTGAGGGTCGGTTTCCGGCGTAAACGGTTGATACCCTTTTCCGGACAGAGAAGGTAAAGCGGTCAAGCTGCCTGAAAAAATCCGTTTCGATGTTTTGTTTTGTGCGAGTCATTCTGGATCGTCAATAAAAAGTCCGGTTTATTCCGGACCCGGAAAAACCTTCAGGGGTATTTTAATTTATTCTACAGTTCCTTCCCTGATCTGGGAGTCCCAGGTTCAGGTTTCATTTGAGCTTCCGGATAATCTCCTCAATAGCCTGATCAGGAGTCATCCCGCTTCTTTCGGCTTCGAAGGTCAGGATAAGCCTGTGGCGGAGAACCGGATATGCCATATAATCGATATCCTCTTTGCTTACGAAGTTCCTGCCTTCTACTAAGGCTCTGGCTTTTGCGGCAAGGATAAGGCCGATGGATGCTCGCGGAGATGCTCCGTATTCGATATGTTCTTTGTCTTTCCTTGTCATACCCACAATAGAAAGGACACGCTGCTTTAGTTCCTCGGAGATTGGGACCTGCCTGGTGAGTTTCTGCAAATCGAGGAGTGTGGATTTATCAAGGCCCCTGGAAATTTTTGGAACTTCGGATTTCGTATAGCGGTTTATTATTTCCATTTCTTCTTCATGAGAAGGATAATCTACAAGGATTTTTAGGAGAAAACGGTCAAGTTGGGCTTCAGGCAAGGGATATGTGCCTTCCATTTCTATGGGGTTCTGGGTGGCAAGAATGAAAAAGGGACGGTCAAGCATGAAGGTGTCGTTTCCGACTGTTACCTGTTTTTCCTGCATAGCTTCCAGCAGGGCTGACTGGGTCTTAGGGGATGCCCTGTTGATTTCATCCGCAAGAACAACATTTGCAAAGACCGGCCCTGGCTGGAACCTGAATTCTTTTTTGTTGTCCTGCTCTTCAATAACGTTTGTCCCTGTAATGTCAGAGGGCATGAGGTCAGGAGTACACTGGATCCTGCTGAATTTCAGGTTCATTGCCTTTGATACCGTGGATATCATAAGCGTTTTTCCAAGCCCTGGATTGCTCTCAACAAGGGCATGACCTTCACAGAGTATTGCGATCACGATTTGCTCCACTACTCTATTCTGGCCCACCACAACATTCCCAATATCTTCAAAAAAACTTTTGAAAATTGTGCCTGCGTTCTGGTAGGTTATGGCAGCCTGGCCAGAATCGGTATTATTTTCATTCATATCCGCTTCACCCTTTAAGTTTCTGTTTTTAGAGGCTTAAAAAGCCCACTTTTTCTGGATGTTACCTGTGCTCCTTCAGCAGTATCTCTCCAGAGCAGTGTATCTCCAGTACACTGTCTGTTATTCAAAAACTGCTTTTAGACAACCTTCGATTAACCTGAATTCAGATAAATCCAACTTTATATAAATGTTCCAAATTATTCTTCTGCAAGTCCTTCAAAGTAACTCTGGATAACGCTCTTGTATCCTTCAGGTAAATTATCATAATAAGCCTGAGAAGCCGCTGCTTCAGGATTTACCAGGTCTGATTGGGTAAATGACTCGTTTGTCTGCTCTCCTGTTTCCTGGCTTGTAAAGCCCTGACCTGTACCCGGAGGAATCGTCAGATCAACATCTTTACCTTCTACCACAACAACAGCAGGTTTTCCGAATATATTTTCCTGGCTGGTGTTATTCGAGGTCCCGCCGTTTTCTTCTACGGGGTAAAGGTCAGAGTTTGAATTCGAAACTAAGGGAAGTTTGTCAATTACTCCGTTAAGGTCAGTAGGGCTGAGAGTTGTCTGGTATCCGGTTCCGACAACATATGCGAGAATGGTAACTGCAAAAACTATTACAACCAGGTCTTTTGTAAGTTTTCTCCTGTCAAGAAAGGAAGAGGACTGTACGGGTTTTGAATCGATTATGACTCCGCCTATGAGGTCCCGGACAATAATGTTATCCGTATTGCGGTTATCATAGGCAGTCCTCAATCTCTCCCTTAGTACAGGGTGTGTCTCTTCTATAAGGGCAATAGCATCTTTCTTTTCAGCCCTGTAATGCCTGATAGCTGTAAGGATAAGGGAGAGGACAAAAGCCAGAATAATAAGCCCTAGAGTTTCAAAAACAATCCCAAAGCCCAGAATGCTGTATTTCGCACCGGTATAAGGTTCGAAGATGCTAAACATTAAAAATAAATCTCTCATATTGAAAAGCACGAAAAGGACATAAAGGACAAAATAAGTTGCAAGTAGGTCTGCAAGGGTATAGAATCCTCTATATTTTTTTAAAGTTGATTCGTGCTTGTTTACTATTTCTTCAATACTCAGAGCCATCTCGCTCCCTTTTGCAGCCTGGAAAAAGGCTGTGATCTTAAATAATTATGAGAAAGAATTCTGTATTTATGAAACATGTAAATATACTGTCAGAAGATATTCTAGGAAGAGAATAGAAAAAGATAGTATATAAAAGTACACGTTCCTGAATATGAATTTTTTAGATTCGCACAACAATCCAATTTTTGTTAACTTTTGTCTTTATATTTACAGTTTTAAATATACTAAGACTGCTTTATGTCCTTCTGCCTAAATTCGCAGGATTTTACTTCTAACCTTTTACTTGTTTTAAAGTGGAATAACTACGATCACTTAAGTTTTGAAAGCGGGATAGGAACCCACTATTTTTAGGGTATCAGTTTTATTTTTTATGTCTTTTAAGGTTTCTTTTATAAGTGCGTCACTTGTGTGCCCTTCAAAATCAATATAGAAGTAATAATCCCCAAGTTCTTTTTTAGAAGGTCTGGACTCGATCCTGGTCAGGTTAATCTTGTTCTTTGCAAAAGCCCCGAGTATTTCGTATAATGCGCCTGGCCTGTCTTTTTCCAGATATACTATAATAGAGGTCTTGAATGCTGAACGGCTGGAATTCTCAGACTTATTAGGTTTATCTTCTGTAGCGCATAAAACCTGCTCAGCTGGGTTTTTTCCTGTGGTTTGCAAGGCAATGAAGCGGGTGTAGTTTTCTTTTCTGTCCTGTATATTTGGAAGGAGAACCTTCAACCTGTAGCACTCTGCAGCCTCAGGAGATGCTATTGCTGCCATTTCTTCAAACTCTCCTGCAAGCCTTGCTGCATGGGAAGTGCTGCCTGTGCTCCTTAGTTCAGCCTCAGGAAAATATTTTTTTAAAAAATGCCTGCACTGGGCAAGCCCCTGAGGATGGGAAAGAATGACCTTAATCTTCTCAGGCCCGCCTTTCGAGAGCAAGCAGTGCTCTATTTTGACAACAATCTCTCCGACTATCTCAACCCCATTCTCAAGAAGTAAATCAAGAGTAACGCCTACAGAACCTTCAATAGAGTTTTCTATCGGAACTATCGAGAGATCGGATTTTCCCTGTACCACAGCCAGAAATGCGTCCTCTATGTCTGCAAAGTAGTGAACTTTTACATTATCTAGCCGATGTTTCATGATCCATATTTGTGCTGCCTTTTCCGAGTATGAGCCTTCGGGCCCCAATACGCCGATAATCATCTGAGGGGTTAATTGCGGCGATGGTAATAATATTTTTTGCTTCTCGATTCCTGTCACTTGATTCCTGTCACTTGATTCCTGTCACTTGATTCTTGTTACTTGATTCCTGTCACTTGATTCCCTTCTCTGGAGGACAGGTTTGTTTCGCTACCTGAGTTCCGGCTATGAAGGACAGTGTCCTTTTAGCTTCGCTCAAAAAGGGTAAATTTATGGTAAAGATAAACTGATTTTCAACCAGTTCATGAGGGTTGATTTTTTAGTATAATTTTCGACTTTCCCCTTTATGTCCAAGAAGCTAAAATTCAGTTGTAATCTTCTTCCTCTTTTAATTTATGATTACATGCGCAAGGGTTACGGCATATAGGGGAATGGACAAGATCCGGAAAACAATGAGAGCTATATCCAGTTTTGACTCTTATTTTTTCAGAACAGAACATCGGTTTGATCAAAAGTACTGTTGCCTCAGGGAGTCTTAGAAAGCCTTGGTTTCGGAAGCTTTGTTCACTTGAGATAACAAGCTCGCATATAACAAAGGTGAACACTAAAAAGTGTATCAGAATTAACAAAAGCATTATTTCCACGGAGCATAATTAAGGCCAAGTATAGAAAAATTGTTGCATATTTTTCTGATTTGAAAGTTTTCCCTTAATTCTCCTTTAAATTCGAATAGGAGATAATTTAATTTTTAAATTTTTATCTTTATTAATATGTTTTCATACAAATTCCAAATTTTTATATACTAATTTTAACTAAATAAAGATATTCGTTAATTAAAATAGTATAACTTATATAATTATTTAGTACTGTATCTGGCCAAATTAATTGCATTCATGATCCATATATGAAACCCAAATGAAAGCGTATAGTATCATATTAGTGCATTTGTTTGGTTTTAAGTTCTAAATATATGTATCAAAATTGTATATTATCCTTAATATATTTAATCTCTAATTATTATTTTATATTAAATTATTTTATATTAAATTATTTTATGTTAAATTTTCTTAAATTAAATTTTATTAAATTATATTATATCTGAAATTCCATGACTTTTAAGGTACATCTATAAAATCTTTCATCTAATATTTCTATAATATTGGTTTCAAAAAAGAGATAAAGAGAGGTAATAATTATTGAGTACAGAGCTGCATATAGGTAACAGCTCGCAGTGTATAACTGAAAATGAATATCTGCGCGCTAAAGACACGGTTTCCCAAAATGTAACCGTGATTCTTCCGGTCTATAACGAGGAAGTTTCAATAGGTAGCGTGGTTTTACAGGCGAAGGAATTAGCTGATAAAGTAATTGTTGTGGACAATGCAAGTTCGGACAATACTGTTAAAATAGCTGAGCTTGCAGGTGCAGAAGTAATTCGCAAACTTGGGCATAGAATGCCGGACTTTCCACTAGCAATAGGTATTCAACATGCCTTAGATTCAGATGTTCTTCTGTTCATGGACATTAGTATTTGCCATGAACCCAAATTAATTCCTAAAATGCTTGAGCCTATTCAAAAAGATGATTTCGATATGGTAATTGGCACATGTTTTGTCCAATCAAACAGATTACAGGAAAATATCTCTTTTTTGAATGAGGGGCAGACCGAATATAGCCCGGTAGGATTTTTTGCTTTTTCTAAACAATGCTTTGAGATACTAAGTTCCTCTAATATTTACACTTCTTCTGCAAGTGCCATTATTTCTTTTGCTGAAAATAATAATCTGAAAGCAAAGCATCTTGATCTTAAAGAAGAACACACTTTCAGCCTTTTTAATAGGTATAAAATTGGAGTTGTAGTGCCTGCATACAATGAGGAAGCTTTGTTAGGCGAAACGATAATGGGAATTCCGGAGTATGTAAGCCGTATTTACATAGTAGATGATTGTAGTTCTGATCGAACTCCTGAGGTGATCAAAAGTCTAAAAGACTCCAGAATAGTTTCCTTAAGACATGAAGTGAATATGGGTGCTGGAAAATCCGTTGTTGACGGATATAAAATAGCTCTGAAAGACAAAATGGACATAGTTGTTGTCATGGACGGCGACAACCAGATGGATCCATCCCAGATGCCTCGCCTTTTAATGCCTATAATAGAAGATAAGGCTGACTACACTAAAGGAAACAGGCTTATCACCAGAAAAGCCAGAGAAGGAATGAGCACCTGGCGGTTCATTGGAAACTCTTTACTTTCACTGCTGACTAAAATCGGAAGCGGTTACTGGGACTTAATGGACCCTCAAAACGGTTATGCTGCTGCATCTCGAAAAGCTCTGGAGACAATCGATCTTGATTCCGTATACACATATTATGGCTACCTAAATGATATACTAATTAAACTCAATGCATACGGCATGAGAGTAACTGACGTTGTAATCCCTGCCCGATATGGAAATGAAAAATCCTCTATAAAGTATCACAAATACATCTTAAAAGTTGCTCCCATGCTCTTTAAAGGATTTCTCTGGAGGATTAAAACCAAATATGTACTTTTAAGCTTCCACCCATTAGTGTTTTTTTATCTTGTCAGCATGATACTTTTGCCCTGTGGACTACTTTTTGATTTCTGGATTTTGGTACAAAAAGTAATGCGAAATTCTGTTTCTCCAAACTATCCTCTGTTAGGAGTATTTATTACTCTGATGGGTATTCAGTTGTTGCTTTTTGCAATGTTCTTTGATATGCAGTCGGACAAGACAAAATATTTGAAGACAGCTTGAAAATGTATTTTGAATATTGTTTAATCCGATTTGTAAAAATATAATCAAGTTTGCAATGTGAAAACGAAGACTTAGAAACTATTATGGAAAGACCTATTTTCATTGAATACTTTTATAAAATAAATGATACAGTCTATTCATTGAGAAATTCTCAGAGTGTGAATTGTATTTGATTCTCTTGTTAATAGCAGAAGTTTAGGGAGAAAAGTTGAATACTTATTCGCTGTTGCTTTGATTAGTAAACTTAAAAAATTATTTAAAATTTTCACCTTCTAACTAGCTGTTATTTTTTATCAAAAATAGGATTTTTCAGGACAAAATTCATTCTTTATATCGTAGGTCGCTAAGGAATACTACATTCCTGTCAAATCCATTACTGATACATTCCTTACATGTTTAAAGTATAGAGTCCGATCTTGTTGATAATCAGGCCCAAACTATAGTAAAAAAGAGTCTTTTTCTATACTGAAGCCTGCAAGCCTTTTGAAAAAACTGCTTGTCCGGAACCCTTTTGAAAAAAGGCTTGAGCGAAAACTCCGAGAAACGTTTGAATTTGAAGACCTTATCCCCAAACCCTATAGGCGTGATCAACCGGCGCAACGGTTGTGGCACAACCCTTTTAAAAAAAGGCTTGAGCGAAAACTCCAGCAACACCGTGGTCTGCGTGACCAACTGGCGTGACGGTTGTGGTACAACCCTTTTGAAAAAAGGCTTGACCGAAAAACCAAGCAACAACGTGATCGGCGTGATCAACCGGCTCAACGGTTGTGCTCAAACAGGCTGAAAAAATAAAATTATTTGTAAAGTTGTTGTTTTTTCTTTTTTCCGTAGCCATAAGTTCTATATTGGATTTTCTGTGGGTTTCGGCGTTTTAAAGTCCACTTTTGACAATTTGCTGCGATATTTGGATTAATAACTGCGTTCTACAGTGTAGGTAACTTTCTTTGAGCCGTCTGCGGGCACGGTTATTTCCCATTCAGCGGTATAGGCATCTTTTTTCTCGTATGGGTCAGAGGTGGTTGTAATTTCCCAGTCGCCGTAGAAGTTTTCCACAATTTTTACTTTCTGGGACTCGGATTTGTGGTTTTTGATTTCGGTTTCGTAACTTTCTTTCCAGACATGCGAGCTGATTTTATCGTAATTTGTTTGAGTTCTTTTGCCTGTTACATCGAAAGCGTTTCCGACAACAACCTTTATCTCTTCATCTTTTGGGGTATGCTTTATACTGTCTTCCCCGAGGAACTGAAGCTGACCTTCTGAATCAGTTTTGTATACCCTTAGAACCCCGGCAGGAAGAGGCATTCCAAGGCCTTTTTCTTTTGAATTGTTTAAGCTAAGGGCGACCTGGACATCACTGCTTTTTGAGACGTCAAAAACCAGTTCTTTTTCTACAGGCACGGAATTGACAGAGAGGAGGGAAAGTTGTTTTACCTGATTATTCCTGAGGGTAGCTGGCCTTTGAAGTGTATATAGGTGATACTCAAAGAAGGATTCCTCAACGAAACCCCCCACGGCTTCTTCATATGCTACTCCTGCTTCTGCAACTGTATTTCCCACAGGTCTTTCCTGTGGTACAGTTACGCGGTTAACTTTCCCTGCAACCAGTTTCAGTTTGGCATTTTCATAGGTTGTTCCTGCTTCATTATTAACAGTAACCCAACCCTGGATATCAGCTTTCTTATCATCCGCACTGGTCTTTACGATATAGTTTGCTTTCCAGCTCATCCCATTTGTAAGATAGGAAGTGAGGACATCCCTCTTGCCTGCGGTAGGTGAGTAGACCTGCCAGATAAGGGTGGGTTTTGTGAGCAGCCCGGCGGAGTCAGGAAACTCCACTTTCGAGATTTCGGAAAGGGTTACAACTTTCCCGTCACTTAACCTGAGCACCAGTCCTTTATTGTCATCATAGCTCATGAGAACCCCTGTGTATGTGCCTCCTTCTTTTTCGGTTACAGTAATTTCCTTATCAAGGAATTTTCCCAGAAGCTCCTGGCTGCTCATGAGATCATATTCATAATTCTGCTCCAGTACGACAGTATTCTTATTTTTCGTATCCTCAAACATTACTGATGTCGGATCAATAAGAGCAGCAACATCCTTATATTCAACCCTGCTCACTCCTGAATCAAGATCGAGTTCCCTTTTTTCTTTTACGAGGGCAAGGTTATTATTGTAAACAGTAACTTCAGTACCAGAATCAATTGCCTGAGCCCCTGCTGTGAGAATCTCCAGTGGGTTTGAAGCCTGTACTCTGGTAACTATGCTTGAACTGGATTCTATTCCGTTAACTGCAGTTTCAGACCTATCTGCTTGAGTTGCTTGAGCTGTATTTTCCGTAAAACTGGGACGGAAGGTAAAATCAGGATACACGAAAGCTGCAGATGCGGTTAAAATCAAGCAGGATGCCAGAATAAGCCAGATGTAACTTTTTCTTATTTTCATGAAAGAGATGTAGGTAACTTTCTTATTTATATTTAGCTTTAGCTGCAGTTATGTTCGAAGTTATCTATCCGGTCTTTAATATAGCTTTTTATAATGCTTTAAATATGGCTTCATGATTTTGAATAGCTTCCTATCATATCATCTACCCGATTTATCATTTTTCAAAGGCTACATACTGTAATAATTCTATTTTTTATCTTTAGAACAACAGGACAGAGGACAGTTATAAATAATATACATAACTACATAGTTAATAATTTTATTAAGTTTGGGGTTAATTGATATTTGAAATAATCTGAAAAAGACGTACATAATAGGAAATGAGCTAGAAGAGATATCGGAAAAGAAACAAGCTCAAAAAAGAAACAAGCCCAAAAAAGAAACAAGCCCAAAAACAAGTTCAAAAAACAAGCTCAAAAACGAATCAGATAGTAGAAAAGTGGGTAACCGAAAAATATGTAAAAGAATTAAGGATCCATTCTTATGAATCTCATCAAAGCCTTCAGGAATAAAAGCCGGATTCAACTCTCAGGCCTTATTTCAGGCTTCGTTTTGATTATTCTATTTGCCTGGACAATCCTCCCTGCCTCAGCCGCAGGGATAGAAGCAAACAGGGAGATTTCTGCTGGAACGGTTAATCCAGGCGAAAGTTTTGTGGTAACCGTACATATAATTACGGATCAGGATATTGAAGCTCTGACGCTCGATGAGAATCTCCCTGAAGGGTGGCAGGTAAGCCAGTGGGAAAATAATGGGGCTGTGTTCCAGGAAACCAGCACATTCAAAGCATCCACTCTAGAATGGATCTGGGTTGAGAACCTTTCAGCAGGGGAAGAAAAGACAGTTGTATATAATGTGACCGTGCCTTCGAATTTCAAGCCTGAAAACTTTACACTTTCTGGCAGGATTTATGCTTATTCTGTTCCTGTTACCCCAGTGGAAGGATTTTCAGAAATAGTAGTTACTTCTCCGTCTGAAGCCAACTTTTCCGCAACTCCTCTCCTTGGACCTGCCCCTCTGATTGTCCAGTTCACTGATTTATCTACCTTCAATCCTGATTCCTGGGAGTGGGACTTTGATGGAAACGGGAACATTGACTCAAACGAAAGGAATCCGGTTTACACATATGAGAGTCCTGGAGTCTACACTGTTATATTAAAGGCGACTAATAGTACGTATGGAAATAGTACCCGGGCAAAAGCAGGATATATAACTGTGACCGAAAAATCGTCAAGTTCTGGGGGAAATGTGGGAAATGAAGAAAGTAGCGGAGGAAGTAGCGGAGGAAATAGTGGAGGAAATAGTGGAGGAGGCGGGGGAGGTGTAGGCTCTCCTGAATCAGCCGGGAATATCAATCTGAAGGAAATTTCTAATGAGCAGGTTTTCAAAGGCATTCACACATGTTTCACTTTTAAAGGTGAAGCAAATGAAATCGTCACCTTGGAGTTCGATCCGAAAAAGAATTTCGGAAAAACAACTGCTATTGTAGAAATACTAAAAAACACATCCTCAATTGTTAAGGAACCTGCACCAGGAACTGTCTACAGGAATGTAAATCTATGGATTGGGAATAGTGGCTTTTCAAGTCCGGAAAATTTTGAAAATGCCAACATAAATTTCAGAGTAAGCAAGGCCTGGATTACCGAACAGGGAGGCAGCAAAGATAATGTAGCCCTGTATCGCTACAGTGAAGGGGTATGGAACTCGCTGCCCACAACCTTCAGTAGAGAAGATGAAGTTTACTTCTACTTTACCACAGAAACTCCAGGCTTTTCTCCCTTTGCGATCTCAAGTATGAAAATAAATACCAAGTCTATTGAATTCCTTCAAACTAAAAATGAAGAAAATAAGGTTAATAATAAAAGTGATCTGCCTGAAGGAAAAAAACAAGAAAATATAACAAATATAAACTTAGAGCTTGATAAAGAAAAGACAGATGCTCCGACTCCTGGTGTTTTCTTGACTGTTATCGGATTTCTGACTTCGTATGTGATCTTGAGTAAGAGGAAGCAAAGGTAATTCTCAAAACAGGACGGAACAAAAATAAAAGAAATAAGTAGGAAAGTAAGAGGTCAGGAAAGTAATAAAGGCAAAGGCAGCCATACTTTCAAGAGTCATGGCAGGAAAGCAGCTCACCAGCAACCAGGTTAAGCAAACAATCTACATTCTCTTTCCGTATAGTAGGTTCATAATAACCTGCTGTAAGAGTAAGTGTTTCCTGGTAGGTTGAAATCCCAAGCATAAAAGCAGGGGCATGGAAGGCCGGAGTTACCAAGTAAGCGTCTTTGATAACTGTTTCTCCAAAAAGAAGAGGGTAAGAACTGATAACTCCTAAATTAGTGAGCATCGGAGAAGACCTTCCACTTGTTAGATATCTTTCCCATTCTTTTTTGTTCATCCTGAGAACTTCCCGAAAACCCATACCGGACATTAATTCACAGGCAAGAGCACTTTCTATTCCTGGAAAGCTAGTTTTAATGCTTTTCATGATGGATACAACTCTTTCCAGAGTGGCAACAAAAGGTTCACACTTGATTTCAGGCAGCCTCAAACTTTCTATTCCAGATAAATTAGAAATAGCTATATTTTCTCCTTCCGGCAAATAACGGCGTAAATCCACTGTAAACTGTATTTCCATAGGAGAATCAGATCCAGGTTTTATCATGTTAAATAACGCCCGGAAGAAAGCTGTCAGGATAATATCATTTATTGTTGCCCCGTGGGTCTTTGCATAGGCCGAAATACTTTGAAAATCTCGTTGGTAGATTCTGCTTATAGAGAACCGTATCGATTCTGGCTCTACAGATTGTTTCCAGGGAAAAGCCCATGTAGGCTCTAATTCTTCACTTTCAGAAGTGAAAGCAGACTTGAGGTCAGTTATTCCAAGGGCCTCAAGTACAGCACTCTGGTCTCTTTTTCCTTGTACGTTCGGTTCAGGTTCAAAAGAAGAATCTATACAAAGCTGAGTATATATGCCAGCCAGTAGTTTAAGGTATTCTTTGGCACTCCGACCATCGCAGCAGGCATGATTGAGTTTGATACATAGAGTATCTTCCTGACCACATCGCACCAGCAGTGCCAGCACCTGTGGGTCATGGTCCATGCTTAAAGGCTCCAGCAGGAATTTCATAATTGATTCTTCTCTGTCCTGCGTTTCTTCCAGCCTGCACCATGAAATCCTTTCGGGATCAGCGAGGCGTTGCCAGAAGGGCCTGTCGTCCCTTTCGACGAACAGGCAGCCCAGTACAGGCTCGGCGTCAGTGGACAATCTTACGGCTCGAGCCAATTTTACCTCATCCAGCCTATTTCCGAAACGTATCACAGCTTGAAGTGTATAATTTGAAATCCCATAGCGAGCCACATAATTGAATTGGTCCTGTAAGGTGGCAGGCATTGTTCTGGAAATTTTTTGAGACTTCATCCCCACAAATAGACCTCTTTTAGATATATCCGCACTTCTCAAGCCAGGTAAGGGACTTTATCCATTCCCCTTTTGGCTCCCTTGAAGTGCCCACCACAAGCCGCTTGATGTCTCCGACTTCTTCAACAATGCCGCAAGCTTCTATTACCTCTCCTGGAAGCGCCTGGCCTGCATAGGTGTGGGTATATGAAAGTACGTGGTCGATCTCATCGTGTTCGACCTTGTAATACGCAGGGCTGTCAAAAGCAAAGTCAGCATTTGTAACTCTGGCTTCGATTTTCATTTTGACAGTATCCTTCCCGCGCAGAAGAGGTTCTTTTATCTGGTCCCATTCCTTTACGAAAAGGAGATCAAAATAAGTGCCTTCGACCATGCCCCGGTTACCTTTTCTCGATTCGTGCAGCATGAACTCGTCAAATGAAATCTCAGGAATTCTCTTTCTGTAGATTCTCTGCCACATCTCCTCATCAATTTCTTCAATGGGCCCTTCCTGCTGTTTTGCAGCAGTTATTGCATCCCTTGCCCTGAACCATACAGGGCCGTACACGACAAAGTCAATATCCGAATTTTCATTCTGGAGGCCTGCGAGCATCGAGCCAGTAACTCCCATGCTTGTCCTGGGAATGCCTGCCAGGTCAAGGGCTTTTACGATTGCTCTGACGCGACTGTCAGAGTTTACAAGTCTGGGAATCGCATCTGAGGGGTGAAGCACCTGTTTTACCTCAGATTCAGGTACTACATGAACATCCTGCACCCATTCAGGCCTGTGCTTCCTCATGAACTCAAAAGCCGGACCAAAATCATATTTTTTATATCGTATTCCGTTTAACTCCCTTTCCCCGTTCTCATCGGGCACATAGCGGAGTGTGGCGCGGATTCCATCGCTACGGAAATAGTCGGAAACCGCAAAAAGCCAGTTATCTTTCGTGACAAGAAAATCCCTCAAGCGTGTTTTTAGCATTTTATACCATCATCCCTGGAACTTATAGGAGTACTTTAGAGTACTCGGATCTATGGAACCTTAACGGCCAGGCTTTATAATAACTGATAACGAGTAACGTGAGATGTATTGTAACATTCCTGTATATAATTGTCAGGTATTTTGGCTCCGTAGAAATTCTCTAAAATCTACTTTTATCCAAAAAATTATAAAAAAGAATTTTAACAATGCTCTTGATTTTCCCTATAAGAAACTCCAAGAGGATCCACACAACTGATGTTTTTAGAAAGTGTAACTTAGAACCTATCCGAAACACGACTAGCATGAAGATTCATAAGATCCGGAATGTGGAGACTTGAAATTCATGTAAGTACCATAAAATTAAGACCTAAATTTCAGAAGAAAAAAATAAAATTGCTTTATGAAAATAAAGCTTATTTCTGTTTTTTATATTTTATTCAGTAGTCACACCGTCAAATTCCTCAGGATTTGCTTCAGCTTCTGCTTTTGTTGCTCTCACGATGCCATCCTTATGTTGTGGCGGCGAATAGATAGTAAAAAACTTCAGTGGTTTGTTTTTCATAGTGTTGATTACATTGTGATAGGCACCAGCCGGTACGACCACTGCAGATCCTTCACTGACGTCATATTTGTTACAATTAATTATGCAAGTCCCTTGACCTTTCACAAAATAGAAAAATTGGTCATTATCCTCATGCACTTCCGTCCCTATTTCTTCTTTAGGCTCGAGGCTCATTAGTACCAATTGGCTGTACTGAGCTGTATAGAGCACCTGACGAAAATTGTTATTTTCCAAAGAGGCGTTTTCGAGATTAATAGAATATCCTTTCTTTAATGTTTCAGCGCTTACTGCTGTTGCTGCCATTGACACTAAAAAACATACCGCCAAAAAAATAGCTACTGTCCTTCTGATTTGATTTTTCATTGATTTACTCACTCCTTAATGGTCACTACTTTTGAAAAACCTTCATATTAAAAAGAACCTTGTAGTAGCCGATTTTTCGTTTTATACCACTACTCGCAAATCTCCCCGTTTTGAACAAAACTGCCTTAGTAGTCTAAGTTCATTCGCTTTGATTCGTTCGTTTTTATCTGTTCTCTATTTTCTGTGAGGTTACAATCTAGAATAAGGTTCCAACTTATTTAAAATAAATTATATGAAAAATTAGTTCTAAAAAAATAATATGCCGATGAAAAATATTTATTTAGTAAACAACATTTAAATATTAATTCTGATTTCAGATCCAATCTTTGTTTTATCTGCATTTTAAACTTTAAAATGTTCATTTTCTAAAGTTTAAAATGCAGTCATTTTTCATCTAAACTACCTCATTTTGCTTTCTATTTGGAAACGTGTTGAATTTTCTATATTTACAGAAAAAGCGGCACACGATGGAAAAGTTCTGAGTAGATGACAAAAAAAATGGAATAATATACATGAAGTTACAGATACTAAAAGGAAATATATTGAAGGAACTAGTAAAATACAACTAAAATATATTAAAATAAAACTTCCTGAAGTACGAAATACATAACCTTACGATAAGTAGAGATCTATTAGAAGAGATCTTTGACAGATAACAAACGTCGCAGACCATTAAACGGAATAAACTGCAAATGCATAACATCCGAGGGAATGCTTTTGAAAGAAAATCCGAGTGCAGAAGAGCTTGAAGCCTGGATTATACAGCTCAGGCGCGAATTTCACAGATGCCCCGAACTCAGTTTTGGAGAATATGAGACCCAAAAGAAAATCCTGAAAATTCTTGGAGAATTGGGAGTCGACGCAAGAAAAATTGCAGACACCGGCGTACTTGCAAGCATCCGGGGAAAGTTACCTGGGCCCTGTATCGCCCTTCGATCAGATACGGATGGGCTGCAGGTACAGGAAGAGTTGACTGAAAGAAATAGTGACTATATCTCAAGAAACGATGGAGTAATGCACGCCTGCGGACATGACGGACATATGGCAATGCTTTTTGGGGCTGCACGGCTTTTTCAGGAGAACAGGAATTTTCCAGGGGAAGTTCGTCTGATCTTCCAGCCTGCCGAGGAAATTCCGCCAGGAGGTTCGGAAAGGGTAATTGCAGAGGGAGGACTTGAAGGTGTGGATGCAGTTATGGGTATACACATCTTTACCAATCACGAATCCGGAAGTGTGGGTTTCCGTCCTGGGCCTTTCATGGCAAGCACCAACCGTTTTGAAGTGATTATTAAAGGAAAGGGAGGCCATATCTCAAAGCCTAAAAGCTGCATTGATCCTGTCCGAATAGTAACGGATTTTCTAAGTAACCTTTATCCAGCCCTGGAAAAGCAGCTTGAACCGGATAAGTATATCATTGGAGTGGGAAGGATTCGAGGAGGGGCCCAGTTCAACAGAATTCCTGATACTGTAGAGATTCTTGGAAGTTACCGATCCTTTGACCGTGAGACTACGGATACTATTGATAGAACAATGAAGGAGTGCCTGGATGAGGTAGTAAAAAGATACGTAAAGCCGGGAGACGAATTTTCAGGTTTTCCGGACTATGATCTTGATATACTGCATGGCTATCCTGTCCTTGTGAATGATCCCATGTTCACAAACGCTGTAAATTCAAAGCTTCAGGAGAGTTTCCCGAAACTTACAATCTACCCTGAACTCGAAAAAACTTTTGCCGCCGAAGATTTTGCAAGTTACCTGCAGAAAGTTCCAGGAATTTTCATTTCCCTGGGTGACTTAAACCCGGAAAAAAAGATAGTGGAAATCAATCACTCTTGCAAGTTTGATATTGATGAAGATATCCTTATTACCGGTACGAAAATATTTTACACTGTTTCTATGGACTTTCTCAAAAATCCGGGAAAATATCTCAGTTCCCAGAGCTATCTCAATCCCGAAACCTTAAGAAAGAGCCTGAAAACCGACAGGTAAATCGGAAATGAACTGTGCGGTTTGTGGAGTAAGTTAAATGATAATCCAGATATACGACGATTCCAGAAAGGAAGAAATCCGTGACGTTGTGCTTGGAGTGTTGAAGGAGCACGGCTTTGAACCCGACAGGCTAAAAGATGCCGACCTCAATGACATAAACGGTTATTACTTTGGAAGCGGAGGCGCGTTTTTCGTAGGGATCGTAGACGGCAAAGTTGTAGGCACCGCAGGCGTCCGAAAACTTGGTGGAAACCGGTGCGAAATCCGGCGTATTTATCTTAAAGAAGTCTTCAGGGGTAAAGGCAACGGAAAACAGCTCTTCAGGACTGCTCTCGATTTTGCTGAGAAAAACTGCTCGTGTGTGTTTCTTAAAACCGATTCAACCCTCACGAAAGCGATAGACATGTACCTTAAGCACGGCTTTACTTTCCAGAAAGAAGAGACAGGGTACCTGTATTTCGAGAAAATGTTTTAACGCCCGAGTCCCGTCTCGGGAGGACGGAGCCCTTTTCGCTTCGCTCAAGAGGGCTGAATCTTACCTTCCGCAGGTGCCTGATATATTTATCTATTTTTTTATTAATGTATTAATATAGAAATATCTTGTTTTTATCTGGATTTATGCGTCTTCGGTTAAGGAATCAGTTAACCATAACATGACTACTACATTTACCTACGCATCTTGATTTACTTTATAGATTTACAGAAAACATAATAATAGTAACACGTTTTTGACAGATCATATTTTAACCGATGACGAATGTATCCGGATTTAATTATGCTTGTTACAACACGTTCTCTTTATCATCACGGAATCGTTTCTGACATTTATGATGAACTTGATATTGGAAATGTGATTGATGAGACTCAGTGCCAAAATCTAGTGATGAATGTAAGATTCAAAATCACTAGATTTTACAAATGGTCGTCATCCGTGTAATACAACTTAGTGATTCAAGTCTTTAGATATCGAATATCGATTTTGATAAAAACTGGATTCTTCTTGCTAATTCAGATTTCCTATCAAAAATGCAAAAATCCACTAAAAACAACATCAAAAGACACAGTCCTTTAATTGGTTTATTCCCTACGCGAGGGAGAGTTAAGGTTTATAATGAAAAAGAAAACAGTTCCATTACAAAAAAATTATGAAATAAATGCATTGAAATAACTAGAAATTTAAGGGTATACATTATACCAGTAAATCTTTTGGTAGTGTACCAAAAGTTAATCTGTTGCAAAAATTTTCGTCCAGTACTTTTAGGCTATAATTGGTACTCTTATGTACCAGTTGTGAAGTTTTTTAATTGTTTTGTAAAATAACAAGATTTTTTGCAACGGAACCAATGAATATTATGATAAAGCAACAGGCTATTCTGCATATTATTGCGTTGGAATCTCTCAGCGGCTTACAATGCCGGTCCGATCTAGCTTGTTCCATTTTGCCTCCTCTCTACGCAGCTCAACGATGATCGCCCATAGCATTACTATATCCATCATTAAGGAATATAGTACCCATAACGGTACCACGTAGAAGTATTTTAAATCGAACCAAGCTCTGTCAAGGGCAATAGAAAATAATAATGCAAAAATGGAAGAGAACATACCAAGCCAACCCATGATGCCTATCCAGCTCAAAGGGATGGGATTAATGTTGTGAAATAGCAAGATTGGCAACATTATGATTGATATCAACTGTAGCAAAGGTATGATAATCATTGATGTTAAGTTAATCGGCAAATAGAAGGCAAAAAGTCCATACTTTGGATTGAATAACATATCTCGGTGAATATACGCGGTCTTAAGTAGCCCACGCGCCCATCGCACGCGCTGCTTCCACAGGCCCGTGATAGTTGAGGGTACTTCTGCATACACTATGGCCCAAGGTTGAAACACTACTTTGTAACCTGCCTTGTGCACACGCCAGGTCAATTCCATATCTTCGCCTATAAATCCCTCTAAGAAGGGACCAGTCTTTTCAAGAGTGCTAGATCGGTAGGCGCCTATATTGCCAGACACGACAGGAAGGCAATCGATAGTAGATAGTGCTCTACGCACAAAGCCTGTGCCTACGTGAGTGAGCAAGTTCGCCAGTTGTGTCTGAAGCTTATCAAGGTTAATGGGAGCATCGTTGCCACATACTGCACCTACATCTTCGCTGCTAAAACCACTGAGCATCTTGCTTATGGTATCAGGAGCAAAGATGCCGTCAGCGTCGACGAAAAATATTACTTCTCCTTTGGCTAGTTTTAGTCCCACGTTAAGAGCTGAGGCTTTGCCTCCATTTTTCTTGGTTACCACAATTACATGAGAGCTCGTTTCATAACGCTGCATCTCTTCAAGCGTATTATCAGATGAACCATCATCTACTAGGATAACCTCATATTCTGAATAATTTGATTCTAGAATGGACTTTATACAATGGCCTATCACTTTTCCTTCATTATAGGCTGGCACCACTATAGAGACAAAGGGATTCTTGCTGTTGAATATATTCTGTTTGCTTTTGTGCATTTCGAAAACTAAAGATAGTGGATAAAATGGAATTATCAGAATACCTACAGAAAAGCAGGTGAATCCTATAATATAGAAGAATAAAAGAAGTGGTTCCATGACTCTGTTCCAAAATCCAGTGATTTTTGCATTTCTTGATTGTAAATCTGAATTAGCAAGAAGAATCCAGTTTTTATCAAAATCAATATCCGATATCTAAAGACTTCAATTCCGAAGTGCCAGCAGCAAAATAATCCATGCAACATATTCTTGTAACTTTGATTGGCAATTCTGATAGGTGAAAATCAAAATGCTCAATCGGTAATATGCAGAGGTTATTCTTGACGGGGCCTAAGTTGTATCATAAGGATTGTGATCAATTACAAAATCTAGTGATTTTGAATTTTACATTTATCACTGGATTTTGGTATTGAGTCGTCTCCATTAGCAAACTCCAAAATCTTCCAAAACTGCATCCAGTACTTCTTTGGCTCGGGCAATATTTGCCCCAAACCTGGCATTGACCTCCAAAACTACAGGATTGTGATCGTTTCGACGGCGAATATCTATATCCATTGGGCCGGTCAGATTCATAGCCTTTGCTGCAGATATAGCTATATCTGCCACGTCTGGAGCGTTTACGCGCTTCACTTCAGTTGCGTTGCCCACGATTCCCTCTTTTAACCTAGTCTTTTCTAAAACTACGATAACAGATTTTTTTCCAATATATACCTCAGGTGCGTAATCCGTTCCAGGGATAAACTCCTGCAATATATATCTGTCATCAAGCATGGAGATTGCAGGCCAATCCTTTATGTTTCTGATAACTACCTCTCTACCGCCTCTACCTACTCGCGGCTTACTCAGGCATGGCCATCCCAAATTAAGCGAGATCTCCTCAGGCGAAGAGACCTGTGAAGGTAGTAAGTACCTGGGAACACGTACTCCATGGCTCGAAAGCCATTTATATGTCAGAAATTTATCATCTGCATCGGAGACTGCTTGATACTGGCCAATGACCACCGGTATGTCACTCCATTTTTTCCATCCTGAGGCTATGATTGGCAATTCCTCACTCACAGTTGGAATCAGCAGTTGAATGCTTTCCTCGACTGCAAGAGTATATAGTTTTTCCAAAAACGATGGGTGTGAAGCAGGAGGAATCTTATGCACCTTGACCCCTGGAAGCGAGATCCTCTGCATATCAACGCCAATGACAGTATGTCCTTTTTCTAAAAGGAGTAATGCAACATTACGACCGGCTGGGCCTCCAATACCAGTCACCATAATCTTTACCATAAATGATCCTTCTTGCCCAATTTATGATATACCATTTCAAATTTACGATTGTTTATGTTATATGATCACAGATACAATTAAATTTGTAAATTAATCCGTATTGCCTCAAAGCCTTCTGCTTTTTCCAATTTTGCTTGAGCACCTCGGAAGATGGCTTTTCCATAGACTTGCTCTGGCTGTACATATTTCTTTTTGTTTTGATCTTTATGTTCTTGGATACTTTCTATTTTAATATCTATATACTGTTCGATATTTATAAAAATATTTGGTTGGAAGTCCTGGGTAGTGGAAGGGCTTTCATAGCATAATATAGTGCTCAGATTGCGGCAAGCACGCAGTGTTGCATCGTGAACCGCTCTATGATCCTGATGTAGATCGTGAATTGAGTGTGTAAATACCATATCCGGGTTCAACTCGTTTACGATTATTTCGATTTGTTTGCTAATCTCCAAGATGAACTGGTCCAGTCTAGTATCAGGAAAATCCATAATTTCGACCTTATTTATACCTAAGAATTCAGCGCCTTTCGTTGCTTCTATAAGCCTGGATGAACTATTACCCCCACGTTCCCCTTTGCTAACGATCAAGCCCATTATAGTGTGCCCTGCATCGGAAAGCTTTGCGATAGATCCTCCACAGGCGATCTCCATGTCATCTGGATGGGCTCCAAGCACCAAAATTTTCCTCGGTTTTGGACTCGGTTCAACTATCAATTTCATCCACACAATTCCTATCAGGAGTATACTCTGTCCTATGATGCCCAGACAATCGACAGTCATCTGGTACCATCTATTTGAATTTGGGTTTATTAGGCAGAAAAATTGAAGGAGAGCTGAAAAGGTATTGATGATTAATACGATCCAAATAATGATTCTAGACCTACGGACCATTCTCTCCAGCGGCAGCTGTTTCGTTAAAATGAATATAATCACTATAGTGAAAATTATGTAATTAATCAGATGTGTAACGTTTGCCAAGTCAAACATATGCGCCCTCTAACTCCAGTCTTATCTTTTGGTTGCGGTTCCAATCTTTTAGAGTTTCCTCACAAATTTCTTTTTTTAGCTAATAAAAATCGTCTTCAAGCAACAACATCTAAAATTTATCTGAACAAGTATGTGATTTTATTTATATGTTTTGATGTTGTTATAATTACCAAGTTTATTAAGACCTTTATTGGACAGATCCTGTTAATTAATACAGTAGTTTCTTACAAAAAACACATTGCATTGACACATTATTTTGTGGTAAAACGAAATATGTCAAAAATCAAAAGACATAATAAATAAAGTTTATTTGTTGTCGGTTAAGATACGATCTGTTAGAAACATGTTACTAGTATCATGTTTTTTTGTAAACCTGTAAAGTAAATCAAGATGCATAAATAATTGCAGTAGTCATGTTATGGTTAACTGATTCCTTAACCAAAGACGCATGAGTTATTATCTCAACTGAAGCTTAAGGAAATGGTTGCTGGAAGTTTTCAATGAAGATAATAGGCTAAAAATTTTAGAAAACTTTAAAAATATATATTTAAGTAATCAGAGAGGTTTTCAGAAAAAACGATGTCCGGAAAAATTATGGAAACTGATCGGACAATCTGTGGAAAGTGGGTTGAATTACCCGAGTCCCGTCTCGAGAGGACGGATACATTTTCGCTAACTTTATCCGCTCAATATGGCTGAATTCTGAAAATACCGAGCAGAGGCAATAGAGCTGATTTATGGGGGGGCAGAAATTGTCGAATCTTCCATTTTTTCGTAATCGTTTATCGTTTTTATTTTTCCGGATTATTGCAGGAGCTACCTTCTTTTTTCTCGAGGGCTTGCAGGTATTCGAGGACTGCGAGGACGTAGGTTGAGTGGGACCAGGCCAGAGGGAGGACAGATACAGGGTTACCTCTATCATCGATCTGTTCGGATAGGAGGCCTGTGTGGTGGGCGTGAGCTGCGCACCATTTTAGGAGTTCGAGTGCTCGGTCAAGGTTGCCAACTGCGGAATGCCACTGTGAGAGCCAGAGAGTGCAAAGAATCCAGCTGTTCATATAGCCAAAATAAGTATCATGAAGGTACCTGGCGATCCCGCCTGAGGGGCGCTTAAGTTCGCATTCGATTGCCTCCATTGTCCGGACGACCCTGGGGTCATCGGGTGGGAGAATCCCGAAGTACCAGACTGCAAAGATTGAGGAATCAAGAGTAGGGTCGTCAAGAGAACGGCGGAAACGTTTTAGTCGGTTATCGTAAAGTTTCTCCAGAATAGACTTCCTAATAAGGTCTGCAGCTTCCTTCCAGATGTTTGCATTGTCATAATCGCCAAGAGAACGGGAGAGTTCATAGGCCCCGTTGAGGCCGGCATAGACAGTACATGCACTGTAGGTGTGTATGCCTTTTCGTTCTTCCCAGAGGTCAAAACTCGAAATTGGAAGGCCTGTTTTCGTGTTAATGGCTTTTATAAGATAGTTAGCTGTGGGAATCACAAGCCTTCTGTAATACCTGCCTGTGGTCCAGACACTCTTTGCAATTTCCCAGTTGTTATAAAGGGCATAAAGAGGAAGCCCTGTCTCGTCGATTTGAATCATAGGGACAGGATGCCATGTGCTCCCGAAGTCTCCGGCAGGTGTGTACTTGTGAAGGAAGTTTCCTCTAGGGGTGATGGTTTTTGAGAAAAACTCAAAAGTTTCAAAAGTCAGGTGGTGATACCGTGCCCTATCGAGCGCAAGGCAGATCCAGGCTGCATCTCTTGGCCAGCAGTAGGTGTAAAGGTCTGCTCCGAATTGTTTTATATCCGAATCGCAGGACGCTATTATCGAGCCTGTGATATCCATGTGGGCGACAACTGCAAGGAGACTCCTGTAAAAGCACTTTAAGACACTTTGAGGGAGTTGAGGCATTCGGGAAAATTCCGGAAGGACGGATACTCTCTCAATAAAAGAGTTCCAGAAATTGAAGCTATGATGAAAAAGGGTTTTTCTTCCGGCTTCCTTTTCCTGTTTATGTATCTGAAGCACGCTGCAGTACTTTTTTCCAAGAACTATCCAGTAGTGTAACCTTGCCGATTTTCCTGGCTTCAGTTCGGGAAGGGTCCAGCCAAGGGTGGAATCTACCGAGCCGTGTGCTACAGGGTTCCCACTAAGGGAGGCATCACTTTCCATATCTCTCCAGGTGCCTTCAAGCCCTCTCCATTCAGCAGTTCCAACTGCATACTGATCAAATGCAGGGTCACTTGCATGCAGAAAATAACGGTCGCGCTTGTAATGGATAAGTGTATGTTTATCAATTACAGCCGTTTCTCCGATTTTGGTCTCAAGAATTCGGTAATTCTGGTTTGAGAAAAGGCGCAAATGTTTGGGCTTATTAGAGGTATTAGTGACCTTAAATGTCCTGTAAAAAATATTTACTGAAGGGTGAACAGCTTCCCAAACCGTGATTCGAAGTCCAATTTCCGGGTTTTCGAACACTGTTTCCCCTATATTAGAGACAACTCCCATGCAGGCCTCAGGGATTTCCTGGTTGCCTTCCAGAATCTCTTTTTTTCTTCTTACGCCTTCCCTGTTCTCTCCTGAGGTTTCAAGGATACGCTTACAGAACTCCTCCTTAAACTCGGATTTATATCTCTGTCGAATCTTCCAGTTTTCAAGCCAGCTGCAATAAAGAGAATCAAGATCGCATATGCCAACCTTTATAGAGTTTCCATGATTCTCGAGTCCTACATATGGAAAATAGATATCCCTTATAGTTCCTTTTTCGTCTTCACAGATCAGGATTCTCCCATTTCCAAAAATTAGCGGCCTAATCCCAGATCCCCCCGCTTTTTAAATTTTCATGACCCTAAAATAATACAACTCAGACATTTAAGCTTCAACTCAGGTTCCCAAAATATAGCGACCCAACCCGGTTGAATTCTCTTTTTTTGAACTCGTTATAAAAAGTGAATGTATTGCCTCAAATAGTTTAGTACAGAATCTTTAATAAGAATCGGATTTTAGTTTTATATTTTACTCTTTTAGCCTTTAAATGTCTTGCTCATTTGCAGTTCTAAATATTAGTAGGACTTATGCACTTGAAATACAAAATCAAGTACAATAAACGTTGTAATTAATTATGAGTTTTAGACGGTTAAAGGTTTAATGCTATATATTTCTCGTTTCAACCGCATAAGTCCTATATTAGGATAATACCAAAAAGGTACATTGTCAAAAATACCTCTTTCTGGGTTTTTTGCTGGCTGCAAATAGTAAGTTTAGTCTCCTATAAATTGCCATAACATGGGTTGGTGGAATATCCACTTTTATGAAAATACATCATTTTTTTATAAAGTAACTTACTTAAGTTTTTATAGAGTTGCAGGGGTCTTTGAATTAATAATTTTAAATAGGGATATATTTTGTTTATTTCATTAATCAATATATATCCAAAGTTCTTCTCTTAAGATTACACCTGTAAGATCACATTTTTAAAAGGATAGTCACCATTAAGCTTTAAAATAAAATTTGAAGTAAATTAAAGTTTTATATTTCTATTTTACTTTTTTTTCAATTGTGCCTCGTGAATCTGTTTTTTCTATTATATAAAGTTTATTGCTAAAATCTAAGGTAATATAACTCTAAACTCAAATTAAAATCTCATTAATCCATTAAAAAATAAATAAACAAATTTTAAATTTTACTTTAATTAAAAAACCTCTAATAATAAACTAATCAGCCAAATAATGTGAAATATTCCCTAAAAAATAAATCCTTTTTTGAGGACTCTAAAAAATAGCTTTATATATAAGTCAGTCAATTTTGGGACTGTCAAACGGCGGACAGCCAGTAGACAGTCAAAAAAATGGGACTTAGGCAACTGAGCTAAAAATAAGCGGCATAAATCTTCAAGCTGCATGAACCCTAATGTTCAGGGTAAATTTGCTCTTGCTTTATTTTGCACATCAAGTGCACTAGTCCTGAGGAGAACTCGACATGAAAAAAATTTTCTTGCCTATGGTTTTATTAGCGCTGGTTATACTTCTAATGCCCACAGCTTTAGCAGCAGG
Organism: Methanobacteriota archaeon; assembly: GCA_023399215.1. Taxonomy (GTDB): domain Archaea; phylum Halobacteriota; class Methanosarcinia; order Methanosarcinales; family Methanosarcinaceae; genus Methanosarcina. The sequence goes on along the minus strand of JAEWQJ010000033.1, from coordinate 138,987 downwards.
CAATGTAACAATTAATGATTTTTCATCTAACGTCACAACTGGAAATGTTACTTTACTTACCAGGTTTACGGGTGACGTCACTGGTAACGTCACTCACTGGAAGTGGATATTTGAAAACGTCGAAACAGGGGCTACCACCTTCAGTAGTGGAACCAATAGTGAAAACATAACAACTCACCATAATATTAAAAAGCCTGGTGTTTATAATGCTACACTAGTAGTATGGGGACCTGAAGGAAATGATACACTTACAAAGATAGCCTATGTAACTGCCAACAGGGACGGTTCAAACTTGCCAGTTGCTGATTTCTCTGCATCTCCCACTTCCGGAAGTTCACCATTGAATGTATCATTTACTGACAACAGTACAAATGCTACTTCCTGGTTCTGGAAGTTTGGAGACGGAAATATTTCAAAAGAGCAGAATCCAACTCACAATTACTCTACAGACGGAGACTATAGTGCTCTCCTAGTGGTAGAAAATAAGAATGGCTGGAGCACAAAAACTCAAGATATAACTGTAAACAATAATAGTCTTCCCATAGTTGATTTTAGTGCAGATAATTCCAGTGGCTCTGTGGAGTTTACAGACTTATCCCAAAATGCAACCGAATGGAACTGGGACTTTGGAGACGGTGACACTTCAGAAGATGAGAGCCCAACACACACTTATTCCGAAGCAGGAAACTATACAGTAACACTCACGGCAAGCAACGAAGCTGGATCTCTCTCAAAAGTTAATGTAGTAAACGTAACGGAAGAAGCTATTGATAACGAAGAGAGCAGCAGTAGCAGTAGTAGCAGTAGTAGCAGCAGCCACCACCACCACAACAGTATCAGTGGCGGTATCGCTAGCAGTAACGTCAGCACTTCTAATGCAGTAATAAGTGTGAATGGAGCAGAGTCTGAATCTACTGGTATTGAGCAAAATGATAGTACAGCAACAAACGTTAGCGATAACGTAAGTGCTTCTCCTGAACTTCAAAGTAATGTAACAGAAATTGTGAATGAAACACAGTCCGAACCTGACACTCAGGGTCTTGAACAGGATAATGAAAGTGCAGCAGCAAATGCTGAACAGACGCCTGACCAGACACAAAGTACAAATACTTCTGGAAATGAAAGCAAAGAATCACCTGGATTCGAAGTGATTTACGGAGTAATCGGACTTCTTGGAGTAGCACTCTGTAGAAGAGGATAAAAATAGTCCATTGTAGCCAAGTAAGGAAATGATATAGTTATATCGAGTAAAGGCTTACATAAAAATTTAAGCAAGGAATTAACACAAGTTAGAGCAAGGAAAGACAAAAAACAAAGAGGATATATTCCTACTAAAATCCTATATTTCTGGTTCTTTCCATAAACCAAGCATAAATATTTACGGTAGAACAGAACCAAATCTGGCAAAAAGAGCATAGTTGCTTTATTTTGTCAGATTTGAAGGTTATTTTTTCTTATTTTCAGGAACTTCTTTATCTTCTATGGTTTTGTTGGGCTGGCCTAAAATTGTTGCATACGGCACTGATTCTCTGTCATTTGCAATCCTCAGTTTATTTCTTGGTGCAGAATTTATGATTTGATTATAAAGATTATTTAATTTTAAGACAGCCTCTAACTGAAAACTGGCCTTCTCAATATCACGATTTTGATAAAGATCTTTTAATCCGTCCAGTAAATCAATTTTAATTTCTTACTAATTATATATATACGCTCAATAAGAAAGTTTATATTTTATTGCGCTGTCTTAGTAAATACTTTAAAAACGAATATTAAAAAAATCACTCACTACTGAGAATGCGTGTTTACAATGTCTTACGTAAAAAAAACATGCCCTATTTGTGGGAAAGAATTCTTTGTCCTTAAAAAGGCTGAGAAAAAAGCAACTTACTGTACTCTGGAGTGTCTGATAAAAGCTCAGGGTAAAGTTGAATCCAGAGGTAGGACTTTCCCGAGTCTTGGTTGAGTATTTGTAAGGTGAAAAAAATTAAAAATGCGGAGAACATCCTTAAAAGGTAAATGTTTTCCAATCTTTTTATTTTTATGTTTTCTTTTATCTTCCAGTGAGTTTTTTTGCAATCTGGGCTACATGTCTCCCCTGATAGCGGGCCATTGCAAGTTCATTTTCAGAAGGCTGGCGGTTTTCGTCTGCTCCTGCAATCGTTGAGGCTCCGTATGGGCTACCTCCTGTTATTTCATCCATCCTTCTTTGACGTTTTTCTGAATACGGAAGTCCGACAATGATCATCCCGAGATGAAGAAGGGTAACATGTGTTGTGAGGATTGTAGATTCCTGGCCTCCATGCTGTGTTCCACTTGAAGTAAAGACACTTCCTACCTTTCCAACAAGAGCGTCTCTACTCCAGAGTCCTCCAAGGCCGTCAAAAACTGTACGCATCTGAGCTGACATATTTCCATAACGTGTAGGTGTCCCAAAAATTAGGGCATCTGCTCCTGCAAATACATCTTCATACATGCTCCTGGTCACTACAGGAATATGAGCAAAAAGGTTTTTTGTTTCGATTGCCCCCATTTTTTCCAGAACTTCGTAAGGCAGAGTTTCAGGCACCTGATAAATCTCTACTTCAGCTCCTTCTACTTCTCTCGCTCCTTCAGCTATAGCTTCTGCCATTTTGTAAATGTGACCATGAATACTATGGAATATCACGTTTACTTTAACCATTCGAATTCCCCTTAAAACCAATTGAAATGTAAGTACAGTGGTTTCAATTATACACAAAATGAATTAATGATCCACGGAAAAATCCGGGTCCTTTCTTAAAAATAGTTTTCTGATGCTTTATATAGCTTGTTAGCAAGAGTTGAGTTTTTCTCCCTGGCTCTGTACTCGTGATCTCCTGATTCTATTTCATGTTTTATTTTTTGTCCTGTTGGGAGTAATTTGATAATTAAAGAGGACTACAAATTCCTGAGATAAGATCTATCAAAATAGTTATTAGGCTATAATGCTTTATAAGCTGGACATGCCCTCTCTTTCTATCGTAATGCCTTCCATGAATGAAGAAGAAACCATCCGAATTTGCATAGAAAAAGCTCAGTCTATATTCAAAAAATATGGTATAGAAGGGGAGATAATAATTGCTGACAACTCATCAGACAGGACTGCAGAGATTGCAGCGTCGATGGGTGCAAAGGTTATAGGCCCTATAAAGGGTTACGGAAACGCTTATCTCAAGGGGTTGGCTGAAGCAAAAGGAGACTATATTGCTATTGCCGATGCCGATAATACCTATGACCTTCTTGAGCTTGATAAGTTCCTGGACCCTCTTATGGCAGGAGAAGCGGATTTTATAATGGGTACCAGGCTTAAAGGTGATATCAAAAAAGGAGCTATGCCCTGGCTGCATCAATATATAGGTAACCCTTTCCTGACGGGAATGCTGAATCTTCTTTTTGGGACGAAAATTTCGGACGCTCATTGTGGGATGCGAGCTTTCACAAAAGAAGCCCTTGAGAAAATGGACCTTAAAACTCACGGCATGGAACTTGCATCCGAGATGATAATTGAAGCCGCGAAATGCGGGTTGAGAATAAAAGAAGTCTCCATAACCTATTACTCGCGCCGGGCTCCCTCCAAACTTCGTTCATTTCAAGACGGCTGGCGGCATGTAAGGTTTATGATGCTATATCGCCCTTTACCTTTTCTTTTTCTACCTGGAGCTGTGGTTTTCGTCCTTGGAGTTCTGATAACCGGTTCTCTCCTTCTTACCGGAGATGTGGCAGAAAACAGGCTTCATTCCTTCATTTTAGGCTGTATGCTTCTAATCCTTGGAGGACAGACGCTTTCTACAGGCACTTATTTGAAAACATATGGCCTTATCCGCGGCATGTATCCCAATAATAAGGGAAACACCACAAAATGGTTGAATTACCATTCTCTTGAAAAAGAACTGTTTGCAGGTTCAATCATACTGATTGCAGGCCTCTTGCTCGGGCTAAAAGTAGTATACACCTGGGTCAGTTCAGGATACGGCTCTCTCTCGGAAGTGAAAAATGCAGTTATTTCAATGGTATTTGCCTTTATCGGCCTTCAGATGATTTTTTCGGCAATTGTACTGAGCGTAATGCTCCTTGAAGTGGATACTGACTGGTAAGTGGTGCAATGAAAATCGCCTTTGTGTACGATGCTGTTTATCCATGGATCAAGGGAGGCGCAGAAATGCGCATTCATGAACTGGGAAAGCGGCTCTCGTCCATGGGACACGAAGTGCACATTTTCGGAGTCAAGTGGTGGGAAGGAGATGATACTTTTGAGTATGAAGGCATGACTCTTCACGGTGTCTGTAAAGCTCGAAACTTGTATGTTAATGGTAGACGCTCGATTTCCGAGGCAATAATCTTTGCTGCAAAACTGTTCCCTGAGCTCAGGAAAGAAAATTTTGACCTTATAGATGTGAGTGTCTTTCCCTATTTTTCCTGTTTTCCCGTAAAAGTGATTTCAATCCTGAAAAAAGTACCTTCAGTGCTTACCTGGCACGAGGTATGGGATGATTACTGGTATGAATATTTAGGAAGGGCAGGAATTTTTGGATTGCTGGTCGAGAAGGCGGTTTCGAAGCTATCAGAAAATAATATTGCGGTCTCTAACTGGACAAAGGATAGACTTGAGGGGCTTGGGGTGCCTGGAGAAAAGATCGCGGTTATTCCTAACGGGATTGATCTTAAAAAAATTTCTGGGATTGAGCTCAACTGGGGAAAATTCCCTGTTGATCCTGAAAATAAGGCTTATGATATCATTTTTGCAGGCCGGCTTATTAAGGAAAAAAACGTTGACCTGCTGCTTAAAGCTGTAGCTCTTCTTAAAGCCGATTTTCCAGCTCTCAGGTGCTGCATTGTTGGGGATGGACCTGAAAGGGCAGCACTGGTGAAACTCGCAAAGAGAAGCGGGGTTTGCGAGAATGTCGAGTTTGCAGGCTTTCAGGAGTATGAGGCATTGATCGGGAAAGTCAAGGCTTCAAAAGTGCTTGTGCTACCTTCAAGCCGGGAAGGGTTCGGGATGGTGGTTATCGAGGCTTTTGCCTGCGGAGTACCTGTTGTGACGGTTAGAGCAAAATATAATGCTGCACAGGGGCTTGTTGAAGATGGAGTTGACGGGTTTATTGTGGGGCTTGAGGAAAAGGAGATTGCAAAAGCCGTGATAAAAATTATTGGGAATACCTCCAGGAACAAAAAAGCTTCAGAAGCCGCATTGCGGAAAGCTGAAAACTATGACTGGGAAGAAATAGTTAAAAATGTTCAATTAATGTTTGAAGATTGTATAAAAAGAAATTAACGCTTAGTTTATCTGCATAAAAGGATTGGATATTCTCTGTTTAAAGTGTGAGCACGAGTATTTTCTATTCAGGTACTTCTCTATTCAGGCATTTCTCTATTTAGGTACTTCTAACACGGGTGAGTTGCTCAAAGAAACTTAGTCTATTTCTAACCATTTTTGTCTTAATATATTTATATTTTTAATTTATATATGTTTTAAGTATTTATGTTTTAACATATTCGCTCTCTAACCAACATTTATAATAAATTAATAGTCATCTTCTTTTTAGATACGAATTTTTAAAGACTCCGATAAGTTTTAATTCTACTCCTTAAGGTTTAATATGAATATAGAGGTATAATAAAGCTTTTTTCTTAAAATAATTCTCTTTAATCTCTTTATCATGAGAAGTAAGCTTATATTTAAGCCAGCTAATTTCAAGGTTGTCAGCAGGTTGATAGCCTGCAAGAAAAATGGAACAATGAATAAGTCAAGAATGGATGAGAATATGAAGATGACAAAATCATTAAAATCAATTTCCCGTTTTGCAACGGTACTAATGGTGTTATGTATTCTCCCTTCAGGAGCCTATGCTGCAGAAAACAGTCCAAAATTTGTTCCTGCACAAAACATAACTGACGAAAATTTCACCGACGTTCAGGCCGATATACTTGATTCTATCAGTGAACAAATTTCTAACCTTCAAAGTTTCTATACTAATGTAAGTGAAACATCCAATGCCTCCGAGCTTCAGAATGTTCTGCTCAATCAGGCACAAGCGAACGGATGTGGGCCAGATGGGAAGCACAGAGGACCTGATGGAATGAATCAGGGACCCTGTGGAATGCCTGGATTATTTAATCTTGATCAGGTCGTAAACGTAACTGATGACAATTACACTGATGTCCAGACCGATATTGTCAGTTCAATTGGAAATATGACTGAGATGCTTAACAAGCAGCTTGAAAACACTACTGATGAAAACAGGACTGAGATGATTAATGAGCAGATAACTGAACTTGAAGACTTATCCACTAATGTGAGTGCAGCTTCAAGTGCAACAGAACTGCAAGAATTTGTATTAACTCATATGAAGACTCAGGCTGTTGACTCAATTGAAAAACAAATTGAACACATTCAAGCTAAAGTGAGCGAGAGTGAAAACATAACCGATGATAGCGACGAGAATGTCACAGAACTCAACGACCAAATCACGGACCTCACCACTCTAATGGACAATATCAACGCAGCTGAGTCTCTTGAAGACCTTAAAGAGATTATGCTCTCTTCACAGGGAATGCCGGGAATGGGTCATGGAATGGATCAAGGAATGTGTCCCGACAAAAATTCTATGCAGCACGGAGGTAACTTCCCAATGTGCCCCGGAAGAATGCCTGGAAATAATACCGATAACAGCACCGAAGCTTAAGCTTTGGATTTAAAGCTTGATTAAAGTGAGATGGGAAATTAACAAGGAAAAGAGACGGAAAGTTAAAAAAGGATTATACAAAAATGTATCTTTTCATCTTTTTTCCATATGTATGGAAAAACGAATACTTAACCAAAATACACTTCAAATCAAATCAAACCAAACCAAACACCTTCAAACCAAACCAAAAACACCTTCAAACCAAACTAAGAACACCTTCAAACCAAACTAAGAACACCTTCAAACCAAACCAAAAACACCTTCAAACCAAACCAAAAACACCTTCAAAACAAACCAAAAACACCTTCAAACCAAAAAACTCCTTCAAACCAAACCACACCTTCAAACCAAATAAAAAACACCTTCAAACCAAACCACACCTTCAAACCAAACCAAAATCTACCTCCCAAGAATAGACACTTGGATTGTACAGCATGTTGAATGTCAAGTTACCTCCATGACACTTGGATTGTACAGCATCTGTTGAATGTCAAATTACCTCCATTATAGGTTTGGTTTAGCCGAATACATAGACAATTTCTCTATGGAATATTAAAAATCTATGATGGCTGAATCACTTATCTAATGAAAACTTTACAATAAGTTCTAAATCCATCTTATATATCTTTGGAAAACAGGAGATTACTATATGCTATTGAAAAAATGTCCAAAGTGTGGCTCCAAGCTTGAAAATGATACGTTCAGGGATTTTCAGTATTGCTCTGTGTGTGGGTACTGGACAAGGAAAGATACTGCAAGGCTTGAACCATTATTAATCCTGGAATAATCACAATATGTTTGAATTCTCTTTGGAGTGAATAATATGTTTGAATTCTCTTTGAAGTGTACCCGTTGTGGTGCACTTCTCAAAAAGCAGGTACTTGGCTCAAATGAATTTTACTACTGCAGAAAGTGTGGATCTATATCCTCAGCCGCATCCGTGAGAGTGCCTACCCAATCTGCGGATCAGCAGATTAATGTTGAGCTGACCAAAAAACAAAAGTTGTTTCTGTGAATTTAGTGTTATGAACAACCAGTAAAGTTTCTGATCCTGAAAAATGATCCTGATATGATTTTTAAAATTTTACTGATATGATTTTAAAATCTTACTGATATAATTTTAAAATCTTACTGATATGATTTTTAAAATCTTGCTAAGTGAAAATCAAATAGGTTTTGAGTGAGAATCAAATTGGTTTTTGCATCAATTCAAAGAAAAAAATATAATGAACAGTAGAAATTCTGGAAATTAAACCGAGTTGAGCCTTTTTAAGTAGCCCCTCAAGGTCTCTAAGAGGTCATTTTGGCATCTCCTAATGTATGTAATATTTGAAAATATTTTGTATTTGAAAATATTTTGTCTGGAAATAATGCTCAAGAACGATGTATATCTATTTAGGGTTCTCCTCTTTCAACTGGGCAATTATTTTCAACCAAAATAAAACAATCAAGAAAAACTACGAAGAGTCAGAAAAGTAGTTAAATTCCTATTTACATTATTTAGTGGGGGTAGGTCAAAATGGGCTACAGTTATGGCTCACATCTTAGTCTGAGCACTGCCAGTTTGGACTGCTTTGCAGTTAAACTCTTATTCACATTATTTAGTAAAAATAGGTGCGAATGGGTTAAGTTGTAGCCTCTTTCTCGGTAGCTTGAGTACCGATGGTTTGGACTATTTCGACATATGTTTAGAACGACTGGACAGTACTCTCCAGCAAATAATGGACAGTAGTACCCATAGTTATGTTTTTTATGAGCATTAACATTTAACTGAACATTTATATAAATCTTAAATATATACATCTCAAAAAAACAATTCAAAAATCGAAAAATTATACGGCAGAAGCAGTTTATACAGCACGTACTCCAACGTATTTTCCAGAGTGCATCGCTCATTCCAGAGGATATGCATGTCTAGTAAACCCAATCTATCAATTATAATTCCAGTCCATAATGAAGAGGAAAATATACTGGAATTATATGAGAAACTATACAATGCCCTTTCACTACCTCACCTAATTGAAAAAACATATGAAATAATTTTCATTGATGATGGGTCTACAGATAGTACTTTTGATAAAATAAAAAAAATAAAAAACTCTAAAGTTAAGGTTGTAAGATTTCAGAGAAATTATGGAAAGGCTGCAGCTCTGTCTTGCGGATTCAAAAGGTCAAAAGGAGATATTGTCATCACCCTGGATGGGGATCTGCAGGACGATCCAAAAGAAATCCCCAGGTTCATAGAAAAATTAACAAAGTATGATATGGTTTCCGGCTGGAAAAACAAAAGACAGGATCCTATTTCGAAAACCCTGCCTTCAAAAGTCTTTAATCAGTTAACTCGATCCATAACCGGGGTTAAAATTCATGACTTTAACTGTGGGTATAAAGCATACAATAGCTATGTTGTAAAAAACATAAATGTGTATGGAGAGCTTCATCGTTACATCCCGGCTCTTGTTTACTGGAAAGGTTATACTGTAGGAGAGATTGAAGTTGAACATCACCCGAGAATACATGGAGACTCAAAGTATGGGGTCGAAAGGCTATTGAAAGGATTTCTGGACCTTATAACAGTTACATTTCTGATGATATACAAAAAGAGGCCTCTACACGTTTTCGGAGGCATAGGGATTCTTCTCGGGTTATCCGGAGTAATTATGTCCATATATTTAATGTTTTTATGGGCAACAGGACTAAAAATCGGAGATAGACCTCTTCTTATGCTCGGAATCTTGCTTACAGTCACTGGGGCTCAGTTTATTTCCCTTGGACTGATAGGAGAACTGATTACAAACTCGAGAAATAATGATGATTATATTATAAAATACGATAGCTATGAGCTGGAAAATGGCAGGTAATTGCGTTATTTCGGGTTTAATGTTTTACCAGCTTAGAAATCTTATTCAGATCAGTCCCAAAAGGTTGAAATAATGAATAAGGATTATGCCAGAATATTCCAGCTATTCACTTCAAACTAATGGATATATTGTTTCAGAAATTTTTCTACATAGCCGGAGAAATAACCAGCAAAAATAGCAAATTTACCACGAAAAGATAGAGAGTTACTTCTGATTCTCAGCAGAATCCGGGTTACTGAGTCAACAATACCCCCCAAAATTCTATATAAAATTATACTATGTTAAAAATAAAAATTAAATATATTATAAAATGAACAAGAAAACTTAAAAAGATTGAAAAGTAAAAAATCCAAAATGACTAAAAAAGTTACTAATGTCTATTATTATCAAAAATTAATTAAGTTGTGGATTAGAGGCTGATCCCAAATAAACTTAAAAAATAACCGAGTAAACTGATAATCAAGTTTTACCCCTGAGAGGTACAATGACATCGGGTACACAGAAATGGCTAAAAAAACACTTAGTTGATAGCCAGACATTGAGTTTTCAGAAAAAACGTTTGAAAGAACACACAAGTGTCTTAGTACTTTATACTCTAATAACTTTTATACTCACTTATCCTGTAGTTTTCAAGATACGCAATTATATTCCGGGAAGCGGAGACGCATTTCAGTGGATAAGAATACTCTGGTATACGCCAGTAGCCATATTCAACTCTAATCTAACAACATTAACACACGACTATTTAATATTTTATCCGGATGGAATCCCAGCTTCACCCTTTCAGTCGGCTTTTAATCAAATTCTTTCATACGTGTTATCCAGTATAATGGAAATTCACGTAGTATACACCATACTATGGTTATTCTCATTTATTTTTGGGGCATATGGTACATATTTGCTTGTAAGATATCTGACCGGTGACAGGACTTCTGCTTTTATAGCTGGAATTGTGTTTGCTTTTTCACCTTATCATTTTGGACATTCACTTGGTCATTTTGGGGCAACAAGTATTGAGTGGATACCTTTCTGCGCTCTGTATTTGATGAAAATGTTTAAAGAAGGTGGAGTTCGAAACAGTTTTTTTGCAGGAATATTCTTTATTCTCGTAGCCATGAGCGACCTTCAATATATGGTGTTTATGGGCATTTTTGTAATGTTACTGTTTGTATATGAAATATATGTTTTTTTAAGAACAGAGAACAGAAGTTATAAAGAAATACTGAAAAGAATCTTTTACAAGTATGCCATATTTGGATTCGTCTCATTTATAGGTATAATACCTCTCACTCTGGAAAACATTCTAACAGCAACATCCAGTGATAACTTTTTAAAATTAAGTCCATCTGAAACTGTTATGTATTCAGCGGATTTACTGAGCTTTTTTCTTCCTTCGGTTTTACATCCCGTTTTTGGGAATATTATGAAAGATATTTACAGCAATTTTTCAGGAAATACCAGTGAAAACACGATGTTCATCGGATACACTGTGATTTTTCTCTCTTTATTTGCAGTTCATAAATTGAAGGGAAACAAATATGTAAAATTCTGGCTGATAGCTGCCCTGTCTTTTTCGATAATCAGCCTTGGTCCACTTCTTCATGTAAACGGTAAGACCTTGTTTACAGAATTCAATACTACTGTTCCTCTTCCGTATTTAGTTTTGTATAATTTGATCCCATTTCTGGACAATTGCCGGACAACCGGCAGATTTTTTGTAATTGCTTCGCTCTCATTTGCAGTTTTGATGGGTTATGGGGCTTCAGAACTGCTAAAATATCACAGGATTAATAAAAAGGCGGCTGCAATTGTAATAACTGGTTTGATAATTTTCGAATATCTAGCAGTTCCTGTATCTATATCACCTGTCGATGAACCCTCATTTTACAAAGATATTTCACAGGATAAAGGTAATTACGCATTGCTTGAAATCCCTGCAACTAAAGATTATGTAGCAGGTTCAACCATCATTTATTACCAGACAATACATGGAAAACCTGTCATAGGTAACTGGGCTGCCAGATATCCATCTACTGCGAGAAATTTTGAATTAAATACACCTGTAGTAAGGGAATTAACCTATTTGCAATCTACTGATGATATCCTGGACCAGGATATAGATCAAGTCGGAACATCAATTTTAAATTATTATAACATATCGTATATTATTTTGCATACAAATTATATGAATGACATGGAGATTAACTTTGCCGAAAAACTAATCCAAATGAATCTCAATGCGGAACGAAAAACCTATGAACAGGACTCCCTAATTGTGTATCACGTCAAAAAAGAGCCTCTGAAACCATTTATGGTTTTAAAAGACGGATGGAATTCACTGGAAAAATTAAATGTAGAACCCACTCGATGGATGTCAAATAATGCTACAATATTAGTTTATTCAAATAGCTCCAGAAATGCTACACTAAGTTTTAATGCACGCAGTTTCCACAGTCCGAAAACTCTGGAGGTTTACAATGGCAAAACTCTTCAAGATAAACAAACTATCAGTACAGTTTTTTCCAGTATATCTATTCCGATCAGCTTAAAGAAAGGCGATAATCTCATTCTTCTGCATGTGCCAGAAGGGCCTGAAAGCCCATGTGAGATTCCAGAGCTAAATAGTAAAGACAGCAGGGAGCTGAGCATAGCAGTTCAAGAGGTTCAATTAACCTGACATATTAACCTGACATAGCAGCGTAAAGTGAACTGAAGCGCCAGATTAAGAGAAGAATTAGTAGAAGACCAAAAAGAAGGTTAAAAGCAAGACCGAAAATAATACTAAAAAGAGGACAAAAAAGAAAGCTGAAGTGTAGTGAAGACTTATCAAGGCAGCCTGTAACAGGGCTTATCAGGTGATTTATTTTCTTCTATTACTTTTTTTACAGCATAACAAGAATAATGTTCATTAGAGCATGTTTCCAGAATTAAGTCTACTATCAAGAGTTCCTTTACTTCATTGATGGTTGCAGTAACTCTCAAGATAAAAAAAGTGTTGGTTCCTATCTTCTTTGATATTCTATTCAGTATAAAATGCACTGCCTGCAACATGACATACTCTCTGATCAAGATTCAGGTTCTGTGTTAGTTTCTGTGTTAGTTTCTGTGTTAGTTCCTTTATGGTTTTGATGAGAACTTTCTTATTGGAACTGTTGCCATAGAGTGCTCTCACAAAAAGAGGAATTCCTTTCTGGTCAGTAACCATGGAAATAGAAAAACGAAGTAAGTCGATTTTAATTTTTATATCGACTTGCCAAAAGTTGGTTCTATTACTCAAATATCTTATTTAATTTTAATATTTTACTTACTTTGTACACATAGACACAGGTAATCATTGTAAGGACTGCTACAGCATATGGAGTGAAAAAGTAATTGATTTTGAGAATAGTAATAATAAATTTGCCCAAGACAGGTAAGATAATTGGCCAATGAAATAGATAAATTTGGAATGAATATTTCCCACATAGCATTAGTGATTCTTTTAAGTATTTGCAATTTAGTAGTAGTCTAGAAAATAACATCATAAATGGTGGGAATGTTATTCCATATAATAAAATAGCATATTTATATGCAAACGATTGTGGATAAACTATAGAAATAGTAAATATTGCAACAAAAATTATTGAACAAATATATGAAATGTACAGTTTATTTCGTTCTAATTGCTTGTAGCCATAGGCTATTCCAAAAATATAAGCTGGCATATACATCATGACATTAAACAAAATACTAGGGTACTGTTCTAAAGTGTCCTTATAAATAACATCAAATACCAGTAGTGGAATTCCTAAATAAAATAAAGCATCAATCTGAAAATAATATATAATCGTAAAACAAATAGTTGTTATTACAATTAGTAAAATTAGATATCCTAATTGAAAAGAAACAATATTATTTCCAACTAGAGTTTTAAGTAAACCGTCTATGTTTAAATTATTCCAAAAATGCGTGATACCTTCAAAGTTTAGGTTAAGATAATTAATTGATATATAACTGACGCAATATAGAGGAACAAAAGCCAGCAGTGTATACCCAATGTATGCTTTATACAACCGAGTGAATCTCTTCACAAAATACCTACTTATAAATGATTTGTCGTTGATTTCTGCAGAATGATTTACTCCCATCTTAAGTCCAGATGAAAATGTAAATAAAACCAGGCCAAATGTGGCAAGATATCTTAACAAAAATATGGCATCTGGTCGATTTATTCCACCTAACTCGTGAAAGAGTACAATAAAAATAATACTAATGCCATCAATTAAAGTAATTTTGTTTTTTATTTCTGAATAGAACCGAGAGATCATAATCTAATCTCCAATTTTTGTAATAGGTTTATTTCAATCGAATACCCCGATAGTTTGCTGCGGGGATGGAAAACTTCCTCGGTAACCGTTGATGATAATATGATTTCGGTTCTTCGCTGTTTTGTATGGGTTGAAAATAATTTCATGCATCTTCGGTTAAGTGATAAATCGTGACAAATTGCGTCAATTTCCTCAACATTTATTAAATATTTTAATAAATTATGAGCTGAAACTTGTATCGATTTCATGTAAATAGGCCAAAATTTAAGGTCGGATTCTAATGCAAAATCGATAGCTTTCAGGCAAGAAAATTCATTAACCGATGACCAATGAAAATAATTTTGTAGTTACACAGCTGCCCGGCCAAAATGAAAAGCATCGAATTTGAATGTGGTTTTCAACAACAAACTTTTCTAAATATTAGATACGTCACTATCACATATAGGAAGTGGATATAAATTACCCACTCGAAACAGCGAAGAGCCATGCTCTTCCATTTTCGATTATTAATTTCTGCTCAGACTAAATTGTTTTGGGTTCTTATTTCTTTAACGGAATTTGGAGTGATGGCGCGAACATACCCCCGTTGCTTGCAGCGGAGTATGCCAGCGCAACTTTGATTAAGTTATTTTTAAATAATTCCCGTTCAAAGAGTTTCTTTTCTATATACTTTGTTCATCATAATCGGAATTGAAATGTTTTGCCAGGTGTAACTTCATTAGGACAAATTATAACTTTTGTTGTATTTGTTTCGTTTTTAGTCTCTCTATGGGTCGGTCAATTTTCTCAAGAGAAAGTTTCTGGTTAATATGATAGATTCCAGTTCTTCCTTGTTTATAAAAAATTTACTTGATATAAACAGTTTGTGGGAAGATTCAAGTTCAAAGGTAAACAGTAGACATTAATAACTCTTATTTTGCCTTTAAAATAGGAATCTTAGTGCAATTTGGGAAAGTTTTTTTATGTATAACAGGATTTATTTAAAAATCATATTGCAAAAGAGTTCATAAAAATAACTAATATAAAAACAAAAACAGAACTTGTAATCAAGCGAAAAAAATCCGGAATATTCCGAAGAGTAAGGCATAAATGTGAATTAAAGAAATTACATAACTATAAAGTGTTTTTCTATAAAAATGAACATGAAATTATTCGAATAACAGGCACAAAGAAATGAAAACATCTTTCAAACTACAGTACTTTCATGCCACATTACTAGAGGTAATGAGATTTTTTGGCTCAGATGATGTAAAAATATGAAGCTTGCAATTATTCTCGGCACAAGGTCAGATGTAATACGGGATTTAGTTAGAAAATAATCCATTGGATTGAAAGTTTTCGGAGAGATAAGTGATGTCTTCTCAAATAAAAAATTATTCAGCTGTTCAGGAAGGCCTTCAGGGTGAAAAGGGTAGGTCCGTTGATCTTACTTCTAATATTATAAATTATTCAGTTAGTCCGGAAGGAGAAGAATTTCCGATACCTGAGCCTGAAGAATACAAAGAAGAGTTTAAAAGAGTTAAAGATCTTGTGGACAAAGCCCGTGAAGAAGGGAAAGAAATTGTCGTTGTGATGGGTGTCGGGTTTGTTGGAGCTGTAATGGCTGCGATTATTGCGGATACGACAGACGAAAACGGGAATTATAGCAAATTTGTAATAGGTTGTCAGAGACCAAGTACGCGCAGTTACTGGAAAATATCACTGATCAATAGAGGCCAATCTCCTGTAAAATCAGAAGATAAAGAAGTAGATGAGATTATAAAACGCTGTGTTCTTGAAACAAAAACGCTTGTAGCTACATACACAAACGAATGTCTGAAACTTGCTGATGTTGTTGTGGTAGATATCCAGTGCGATTATGTAAAGTGTGAACTTGGAAATGTTAGAACCGGCGAAGCCGATATGGCAGCACTTGAAGCTTCCATGAAAATAATCGGAGAAAACATCTGCCCTGATTGCCTTGTGCTAATCGAAACAACTGTTGCCCCAGGGACTACCGAATTCGTTGCACTTCCTCTCCTGAAAAAAGCATTCCAGAAGCGTGGAATCGATTCAACTCCTTTACTTGCACATAGTTTTGAACGTGTTATGCCTGGGAAAGATTATGTGGCAAGTGTACGCGATTTCTGGAGAGTCTGTGCAGGTTGTACTGACGAAGCAAGAGCAAAGGTTGAAAAGTTTCTCAGTGAAGTAATAAACACTAAAGATTATCCTCTGACCATAATGGATAGACCCATCGAGTCTGAAACCGCAAAAATCGTTGAGAACTCCTACCGTGCAACAATACTCGCTTTCCTTAATGAATGGAGTCTTTTTTCAGAAAGAAACGGTGTCGACCTCATAAAAGTTATTAATGCAATCAAAATGCGCCCAACTCACAGTAACATAATCTTCCCGGGTCCAGGGATTGGAGGCTATTGTCTTCCAAAAGACGGAGGTCTGGGTTACTGGGCTTATAAGCATATTCTGGGCTTTGAGGATGGAGATGAGGTATTCAAGATCACTCCCACAGCAATTGATATAAACGACACAAGAGCCCTTCACGTAGCCGAACTTACACGAGATGCTCTTCGAAATATGGGCCACTATATAGCCGGAGCAGATGTCCTCATTTGCGGTGCCAGTTACAGGCAGGATGTAGGCGATACAAGATACAGTGGAAGTGAAATTGTAGTCAGGAAACTGACTGAAATGGGCGCTGAGATGCGTGTTCATGACCCATATGTTGATCACTGGTATGAAATGGAAAACCAGGACACATATCCGGCTTCCGGCCATTCCTGGAAACGTTTCTTCAGAAACCAGGAAGGTCTGACAGAGCTAAAAATCGAGAGTGACTTTTCAACAGCAATTAAAGATATAGAAGCTCTGATCCTCGCAGTTCCGCATAAGGAATATCTTAACTTTGAGCCAGAAGCTATCGTAAAGATGGCAGGCGGGCCTATCGCAATTATTGACTGCTTTGGAATATTGTCGGATAAGGATATCAGAAAATATTTCGAACTTGGCTGCGAAGTCAAAGCTCTTGGAAGAGGACATATTCAGCAGATTAAAAAAGAAGTCCAGAAAAGAAAACTACAACATATTTAATAATTTTCTAATCACAGTTTCGCAGAAGGGATTATTTGAAAAATAAAAATGTAGTAGTCACAGGTGGTATGGGTTTCATCGGTTCCCATCTTACTGAGAGGTTACTTGAGGATAATGAAGTAACAGTTATTGATAACGAATCTACAGGTAAGATTGAAAATATAAAACATTTACTCGGCCACAAAAATCTAACTGTAATACGAGGCAGTATAGTAGATTTGAATTTAACAGAAATATTCAAAGACAAGGATTATGTTTTTCATCTAGCAGCAATTCCCAGTGTTCCAAGAAGTGTGAAAGATCCTTTTAGTTCAAATAACTCTAATGTCACAGGAACACTGAATGTTCTGATAGCTGCAAAAGACGCTGGAATTAAGAAAGTAATATTTTCTTCGTCCTCTTCGGTGTATGGCGATACTCCAACTCTCCCAAAAAGAGAAGATATGCCAATAAATCCGATGTCTCCATATGCAATTACAAAAGCAACCGGAGAAATGTACTGCAGGGTTTTTCAGGACCTTTATGACCTTCCAACAGTCAGCTTAAGATATTTCAACGTTTTTGGCCCAAGGCAGGACCCCAATTCTCAATATGCAGCTGTGATTCCAAAATTTATAACTGCAATTTTGAATGATGAAAGTCCTGTGATATATGGAGATGGAGAACAAAGCAGGGACTTCACTTTTGTCAAAAATGTTGTTAATGCAAATATTCTTTCCTGTGAGTCTAAGAAAACTGGAGTTTTCAATATAGCATGTGGTAGAAGAATTACAATTAATCAATTAGTCGATTACATTAATGAAATATTGGGAAAGGAAATAAAATCAATACATGCAGAACCAAGAGCAGGGGATATTAAGCACTCTTTAGCAGATATCTCAAAGGCTAAAGAATTTGGATATGACCCAATTGATAATTTTAAGGACGAACTCAAAACAGTAGCAGAATGGTTCATGAACTAAGCTGATAAAGTATTTTTAGAAAAATTTTAGAGAAATATAATCCAATCTAACAAGATTGACATATTTCTCATTTAAGTTTAAATTTGCGGATTTCCCATCGACTTATGGTTTGTAGTTAACTTCATAATTTTAACAAAAATAATCTAAAAAAGGTCAAAGTCTGTCAGCAGCTGATAAGAGGATTAATCTTGGATTAATCTACGCAATTGTTTTAATTAATGTTACTGAGTGCATTCAAGCTCACAGTTAAAATTTTAGTTTGGAAAATCGGTAAAAGGGGAAAAAATGAATCACGAAAACTGTGAATATATAATTAGACCATCCAGGCTTCAAGGGAAAGTAAAAGTAAGTGGTGCAAAAAATAGTGCTTTAAGGCTTCTTGCAGCTTCATTGCTAACGGATGAGAAAATAGAGCTGACAAATTACCCTGCTAAGTTACTCGATGCTCAAATTCATGTTGGTATGTTGGAAGCTCTTGGAAAAAAATGTGTTGTAGAGGATGAAAAAATAACCATTTACGAAGAAAAAGCTCCTTTGAAAATTCTTAATTGGAACAAGCGTTCAATTCGTAATACTTTGCTTATATTAGGTGCACTGGTAAGTCGTATAGGTGAAGCAAAGGTTCCCCTTCCAGGAGGTTGTAATCTTGGAGAACGAAAATTTGATCTACACGAAATGCTTCTCAGAAACATGGGAGCAAAAGTTTGGATTGAAGATAATATGCTGTGTGCTAAAGCAGAAAATGGGTTAAAAGGGGCTGACATTTTTTTACCTATCCGTTCAACAGGCGCAACTGAAAATGCAATGATCTGTGGGTCTTTAGCTGAAGGTATAACCAGAGTTTGGAATCCTCATATTCAGCCTGAAATTCTTGATTTGGCACGTTTTCTTAATGAAATGGGTGCGAAGATCGAGGTTTTTGGTCAGGAACATATAAAAATTACTGGAGTGAAAAAATTATTTGGGACTAGACATTCTGTAATTGCTGATAATATCGAAGCAGTCACATGGCTAATTGCTTCGGTGATTACGGGTGGAGATATCGAGATTGTTGATTTTCCCTTCAAGGACGTTGAAGTTACGCTAATACATCTTCGTCAAAGCGGAGCGAAGTACTATCTTGGAGACAACAGTCTTATTGTAAGAGGAGGAACCCCCTACCCCGTAGAAATTAGTACTGGTCCATATCCAGAAATCAAATCGGATGTTCAACCTCTATTTGCAGTTTATGGTGCCTGTGCAAGAGGTAGTTCAAAAATTGTTGACTTACGTTTCCCTGGTAGATATTGTTATACAAGTGAACTGGCCAAAATGGGCTTGCAATATAATATCAATGGTAATATCTTGGAAATTATTGGTGGAAAACCCTTTAATGGTGCTCAAGTAAGAGCTCTTGATCTCCGAGCTGGTATCGCATTAACGTTAGCTGGACTGGTGGCAAATGGTGAGACCCGGATCTTAGATGCCTGGCAGATTGAAAGAGGATATGATAATTTTGTAGAAAAATTAATTTCATTGGGGGGAAATATAAGATATGGATAAAATAAATAATTTGATTAATAAAAACGTAGGAGATATTTATTTAAAAGAACCTCTTTCAAAACACAGTAGCTGGCGTATTGGCGGCCCTGCAGACGTTTTAATTGAACCATATAATATCAAACAGATTATCGAAATTATACAATACGCTGATTTAATGAAAATTCCCACAGTTGTTATAGGGAATGGAACAAATTTACTTTTTTCCGATGAAGGGTTTCGTGGAATCATTATAAAGTTGGGAACTAATTTTTCCAGGTATACTATTAAAGGTAAAAGGGTTTGTGCGGAAGCAGGTATCTGGACTCCAAAATTTGCAAAAATATTATCAGATAATGGTTTATCAGGTCTTGAACATGCTATTGGAATTCCAGGCACTCTTGGAGGACTGATTTTTATGAACGGGGGAAGCGGTGGAAAATGCATTGGGGATATTGTCAAAAAAATATGGGTTATTGACAAAGATTATAATTTGATCTCTTTCTCCAAAAAAGAATGTGATTTCTCTTACCGAAAATCAGTATTCCAGGATTCTGGTTATATAATTTGTAAAATTGAGTTAGAATGTGAAATTGGAGAAAAAGAACAAATAAAGTCCGAAATGAGAAATATACTAAATAACCGTAAGAACAAATTTCCACTTAATTATCCCAATTGTGGATCTGTTTTTTTAAGTAATCCTGTTGTGAACGATACTTTTGCACCTCCTGGAAAGTTAATTGAAGAAGCAGGTTTAAAAGGTTATCAAATAGGTGGTGCTCAAATTTCGGAAAAGCATGCCAATTTTATAGTAAACTTGGGGAATGCTACGGCTAAAGATGTGATTTCTATTGTCCAATATATTCGAAAAGTTGTATGTCAACGTTATGGACTTTGTTTAGAAAGCGAAGTAAAGTATGTAGGAGAGCTGGGAAGTCTCAGCTCGTTGCATGAGGTTGGAAAATTATCGGTGGAATAACTGTTCATTAAAATGTTATAATTGGTGCAAATTCAGTTGTACTGATTGATATAACTAATACTCAACCTAAAAACTTAACTTAAAAACTCAACCTAAAAACTCAACCTAAAAACTCAACCTCAGTTAGGAATTCCTGCAAAAATAATTGAATAACGTAGGGTATAAAATGGTAAAGAACTACAGTTTGGCAAAAGATGGAATATCTGTTTTTGGGACTCAATTATTTATTTTAGTTATAGGTTTTATTTCAGGAGTAATACTTGCGAGAGGACTTGGACCTGCAGGGAGAGGAACCTTTTCTGCTCTTTTAGTTTATCCTACAATGTTGATTAGTCTTTTAAGTATGGGAATGCGTCAGGCAACTGTTTATTATCTTGGCGCAAAAAAATATTCGGAATCAGATATTGTAGGTGTAACGTTATTATTACTTATTTTATCAAGCACAATTGGAATTTTAACTTCAATTGTAATAATCTCGTATACTAAAAGCCCAGATTATAATCAAATGTTAATACTACTTGCGTCACTTACAGTTCCTGCAGATCTTACTATTAATTATTTTACTGGAATTTTAATTGGCAAACAGCAAATAAATAAATTCAATCAAATAAAATATTTGGTTCCTATAATTAATTTTGTACTTATCATCTTTTTAGTATTTTTTGAGAATTTATATGTGTTAGGTGCTGTTTTGGCCACACTTGCCGCCCGAATTATGCTTGCTTTATATGCCTTATTAATGATCAAGAGAGAATATTCTTTAAAAATATGCTGTTCACCCGAAATAATCAAAAAAATGTTTTCTCTAGGATTTATCTATGCACTTTCACTGTTTGTCTTGAATCTTAATTATAGAGTGGACATAATTATACTTGAACATTTAAGTAATGTTGCAGAAATAGGTCAATATACAATAGGCGTTGGTTTTGCTGAGTTATTATGGCAGCTACCGACTGCTTTTGGGATAGTTATTTTTTCATATAGTGCAAACGCAAAGGATTCAAATAAATTTTCACAAGATATTGCAAAAATGATAAGGATTATTTTTCCTATTGTCTTGTTTGGGTCATTATTTTTATATTTTGCTAGTGGGTATATAATTCCCTTTTTGTACGGAGACGAATATATCCCAAGTGTCAAAATGCTAAAAATATTGTTACCTGGAATAGTTATAATGAGTTTTTTTAAAATTATTAACATGGATCTGGCCGGTAGAGGAAAACCTGATATTACTCTAAAAGTTTTTTTACCAGCCGTTTTGATCAATATAGTGCTTAATATAATTTTAATACCAGATTTTGGTGGTTGTGGTGCAGCTTTTGCTTCAACCATCAGTTATACAGTTGCATCAGCATTCATTTTGTATTACTATATGAAAATTACTCAATTAAGTTTAAAAGATATACTGATTTGTAATAAAAGTGATATCAATTTTATTTTAGGATTGATTCATGCGTCACCGATTAAGCGTTAGAGAATCGCCTAAAATTGGTGTTTTTGAAACAGATTCTTAGAATCTGTCTCAAATATGCCATATAGTTGCTTTTACCTTTTATATAAAAATTCAATAGATCTGGTCTCAAGTAGTTTTAGTATCAAGTAGTTTTAAGTTTTGGGATTAGTTCATTACAATAAACCATTCTGACAAATTGAGTTAATATGTCGAATATACTAAGATGCATTTCATATTTTGCTTCTTTATAAATCTTGCAATATCTATTGAGCTGACTGCTGATTTCAAAATGTTCACTTGAAACTGATTTAATAAAACTAGTAATATTATCTGCGTATTCTTCATCGACTAACGCTTGAATAATTTGTTTATAATTATCATCTGGATCAAAATTATCAATAATTAATCTACTTGAAAAGTTTTGATCAAAAGCACTTTGGAAAGTTTTTTCTGTAATTAGTAAAGGATAATTTGAATTCTTTAAGGGGCACAGCATAATCTTCCCCTTCAATGCAGCCTCCATAAAGCTTCGTCCACCACCAATAACAAAGTCTGCAACATCAATTAGCTGACTCGCGTTAATTGTGTACTTGTCATCTGTGAACAGGTAAATATTATTATCCATATTCTCTTTTATTTCTTTACCAACATTTACATCTTGGAGAGCTCCAATAATAATTAACTTAGTTTTTATCCCATCATAATTTAATTTTTTTATAAGATTTATTGCTTGTAGTATGTCGTTCTTTTTGTATTCTTCAAGCCTGGAAATTATTAGAAATACTTTTGATTCATTGCAATCTACTGATAACTTTATGTTTTTTATTCTTGAAATATCTGAAGGAATTTCCCTGATTCTATTTGGAATAAAAAATAGATTTGTTTTTTTAAATCTTCTTGAAGACTGATAAAACCTAACGTCTTCTTGAGAAAACAATATTAAGTTATTCACTTTTGGAAAAGCTATCTTTGAATTTGGGCCTCCACATTTCGTATGAATATATGGTTTTTTTAAAATATTACTGATTAGACTTCCAAAAAAGAACGTATCTTCATCAAAACTGTGAATAACCTGAGGGCACTCAATACCAATAATGTTTTTCAGATCTTTCATTACTTTAATAACACTTATTTTTTCATAGATCAAATTATATACTTTGACTTTTGACTGATTTATAACCGGCGACTCTCTTTTTCCGATAACAACTATAGCACAATCCAATTTTTTACTAATCTCTTCAGCAGTAGTTCTTAAACTATAATAATGCCCTCCCCTTCCCGAGTGAGGATCCATTGTTGAGATTAAGTATAATACTTTCATAAAGATTCCTTTTATTAGATATCTGCTTAAATAATTTTTATTATACAATTTAAATTTTATGCAATTTAAATCATATAACTAACTATCTGGATCACAACATCAAATAAAATTAAGGTTTGATAATATAAATATCTGAAAATCTATCGGAGTAAAATTTAATAACTCCAGCGTCATTATCTAAGTGCACAAAGTCACTCGGATTAAAACTCCATCTGTTTTCAAATTTTGGCAATATTTTTTGATCTTGATTTCTACCAACATAACTAATCAGTAGATATGATTTATTATAAGAGTCACTTAACGAAGAATTGTTACTGTATCCAAAATGATTGATAACTTGATTTTCATGAAGAATACCATTTTTCTTAGTTTCTGAAACCCCATAAATTGTATTATAAACCCTATAGTTTACTGTTCCACGTTCCAATACAGGATAATCATCTTTTACTTTATAAAATGTTTTCATTGCAGAAAACTCGCTCTCTGGAGTCTGTTGATCTGTTTTTAGAATTGTAGGTGACAAAAATAAACTATATGTGGATAAACTCGTAATAAGTATCAAAAATAAAGATATTACTATCAATCCTTTCAAGTTACTTTTATTTTTATCCGAAGGTCTTCTTAGAAACATACTTATTGAAAAAGATATCAGGATTATAGAGAAAAATATTGAATAACTATAAACTCTTATAAAACCAAATTGATCATTAAACAAAAATAACAACAGTGAAAAGAATATCAGTAATATCCACCCTAAAATTGAAAGTTTATGGTAATAATTCACTTTTATATTATATTTTTTCCAAAAAGTAAATATGTATATTATGCAGACGACAGAAAGTATGGATAATAAGATGTAGGAACCGTATATACTTAGTACTAGTCCGATAATTTTCAAAAAAGATATATCAACAGAACTAACAGATGTTTGATATCTACCAAATTCAGAGCTTCCTCCGTCACTGGATATTAATGTATACATTATATTTTCTATACTGTATGCAAGAATGTGTAAATATGAAGACCATACAAGAAAGGAACATATCATAATTGTTAATAAATTAGTTGATTTTTTTATTTTAACCTCAGAATTTTTAGTACTATTAAAATACATAGTAATATCAGATAATAGAATCGTTACTGTAAGCAAAATTGTGACTAAAGGATGAGAAAATATTATAAAAAAACTAAGTAGAATTAACAGAATCGAATATTGCGCAGCGTTCTTTGGTAATCTTGATTTAAAAAAGATATAAAGAAAAAAAGGGACAAACAGAATTGCTTGCCCATTAGGGCTAAGCATAACATTTTTACTGCCAAGTAATAGTATCGAAGAAAATGCTAACATTATATATAGGTCACGTTTATTTTTAAATATATATTTCCCAAGAATATACCACGAAAATATATAAAATAATGTATAAAGTATAGGTAGAAACATAGTAATATTGTTATAACTTAAACCCGAGAAGGATTTTAGTGTAAAACCTATTATGTGAAGCATAGGATAAGGGTTAAAAATAATATTATGTTTATTCTCAATATCAACCATATAACCAATATGAGTTAAAACATCTTCTCTGCCATGTATGAAATATCCTCTGATAATCGGCATACATAATAAAATTAGGTTTGAAACGATTATCATTAAAAAACCAATTAGCCAACTATTAGTCTCATACTTGGAAACTGCGTTATATATTAATATCATCTGGCCTATGGAAATAGCTATAATAATAAGTATCCAAAAATATTCCGGATACATTTTGTATATTGAAAAGCCATATCCATTAGGGGTATGATTGCTAATTATAATAGCTAAAGCTGATAATATTATTATAAACCCAAATATTGATACTAATTTTATGTATCTAGAGGTATTAATGTACTTATCTTTGGAGCTCACTTTTATCCTTCCACTTAACTATTCAATATATCCGTTTGGGACAATTCAAATAGTCATTAATAAAAATTTTTAAAGATATGTTGAGTATATATTTATATACTTCTTTAAATTCCTGCAAAATCACCCTGAATTAAAGCTAATGTTAAAGCTAATGTAACAATCCATTCAGGTTAGAAAGATTTTATAAATGATCAATTTGTAACTTTATTGAATATTGCTAAGTATTTCTGAATATCTTTCCACTGCTTTTTTGTAAGTAAAGTTCTCCTTTACAAAAATATTAGAGTTCTCTATAATCTTTTCAAGATTTGGATGTTTCATAGCACGGAAGACGTTTTTTGCAATGCATTCAGGAGAGTTATTTTCCATAATAAAGCCAGTTTTTTCATCATTTATTATATCAGGAATTGCTCCCACTCCTGTAGCAAGTACAGGTGTACCGCAAGCCATTGCTTCTAACATAATATTAGGAAGACCTTCTGTATAAGAAGGAATGACTAGCAATTTTAATGAATTTAAATATTTGGGAAGATCCTCATGAGAGCTCCATCCAACAAGTTTTACATTGTTTTCAAGTCCATTTTGAGAAATATACTTATCAACGTTACTTTTTAAGTCTCCATCACCTATTATCAAAATATTCAGATCTGGCTTTTGTTTTAAAATAAGAGGAATTGATTCTATAAAATTTATAATACCCTTCTCTTCAGATAAACGACCTACATACCCGATGAAATCACTCCTTTGACTAAATTCAACATTTAATTTAAAATTAGAAAAATTCAAAAAATGCCGGGGAGCTATCAATATTTTATGGGAATATTTTTCAAAGTCCCATTCTTTTATGAGACGTGGAGAATATAATATTATCTTGTCTACAAGATTAAAGTTTACAGTACATAATTTTGTAACTATTTTCGATAGAATATCTTTCTCATATTTTATTGAATATCCGGAAAGCATAGTAATTGTTTTCTTTTTAAATAACTTTGCGGGTATCAGCGATAAAACTAACATTTCCCCCCCCAGGAAAAAAATACATATGTCAACCTTATTAATTATCTTTAATAACAAATAAGCGATCTTAAATTGAGTAAAAATATAGTTTTTAATCCTGTTAACTGGACCGTTACCTGTTGAATGGAATATACCATACAAATGAATATTTTTATTATCAGTAAAATGATAATAACCAGCATTTCCAGTGATTAGATATATCTCGTCAGAAGAAGATGTTAAAATATCAATAAGATTTGATAATGGAGTGAGTCCTGCTTTCAGGGGTGGAAAAGTGATTACACAAACTCTGTTTTTTTGAATTGTATTTTTTTTAATTGACATATGTATTCCTTTGCTTGTTTAATATCAAAGAAGGACGAGATCTCGTTCTTTTCTGTTTTGGGTGTTACTTATGCATTCAATCCCCTAAGAAGGAACTTCCATGCGATTAAATAAGAAATTGGAAATTTCACTATCCTGAGAATCCAGAGAAAATTGTAGCAGACTGCAGCAGATTCGTGTTTTATGTTTTGTAAATACAATTCTCATAAAGGCCCTCTATTTTTTTACAAATTAATGGCCAGGTTAAATTATTTGTAATATATTTTTGCCCATTTTCAACAAATTTATTCCCAAGATCAGGATTCTCAAGAATTAACTTCATTTTGTTTTTTAAATCAGTTACATTTCCATATTCTACTAAGCACCCACAAGAAGCTTTTTTTATAAGTTCGCCACACCCACAATCATCAGTAACTATTACAGGACTTCCGCACATTATAGCCTCGAATGGCACAAGCCCGAATATTTCAAGAATCGAAGGGTATACCAGGACATCACAATCTACATAAGCTGCTAATTTATCAAATGTATCAATATAACCAGTAATTTTTACATTATTTTTCAAGTTAAATTTATCAATTAGTAACTTTACTTTGTCCCGATAGCCATCGTCTGAACCTGCTAAAACCAGTATAACATCATTTTTTTCTTTTATCAAATCTGCATATGCTTTAATCAGAAAATCTATTCCCTTCCTTTCATGAAGCCTACCTAAAAATAAAACAATTTTATTTTCACGGATATTGTATTTTTTTCTAAATGTTCCTTTTGCAGGTAATTTACAAAAAGAATTGGTATCCATGCCATTAGGAATAGTATATATTTTTTCTGACGGTATCTTCATTTGTAAATATTGATCAACTTCTGTATCGGATACTGCAATCAACTTAGATGCATCTTTTAATATTTCATTTCCCCATATAGCATCAAATATATTTTTTTGCTTCTTCTTACCAATAGTGTTTGGAAGTGTTCCGTGAGCTTGTAATACATATGGAATATTGTACTTTTTTGAATAATAGTGAACGATTACTGCAAGCAATGTCCGATGCTCATGGATATGGATTACATCAAAATCCTGAATTTTTGTTCTAGCGATAAAAGGTAAATAATAAGGTATGACAATATTGCGTTTTGTTAAATAATTAGACAGATTTCGGAAATAATAGGTATTTATTCCATCGACATCAACCGGCTTGTTCTTAGTTATATTTAGCCTCGATTTAAATCCATCTGTAGTAAAAACTGTTACTTCGTGGCCTTCGTTTACTAAATTTTTTGAAATTTCATAGGCAACTCTTGCAATTCCACCTGCTTCCCAAGAGGGTTTGAAAAAATTAGTTACATGTAATATTTTCATTTAAACTCTCCATAGTTCTAATTTTGTTAGCAGGGACTCCACATATTACTGAATTTGCCACCGCATTTTTTGTTACTACAGCTCCTGCTCCAACAATCGCTTTTCTACCTATTTCAATTCCAGGCAAAATAATCGCATTGTTGCCAATAAAAGCCTTCGATCTTATATAAATCGGGGCTGCTTTCATTTCAAGACCATAAGCCTGCCTGTAAGAGCCGTCATGAGTTGAAACCATAGCACATCCACCAATAGTTACATCGTCTTCAATAAGTATTGGAGAATAGGAACATTCTATAAATGTTCGGTTGCTGATATTGCATCTGGACCCAATCTTGAGGGACTCCCCTACCATTAAACACTGGTACCCAAGATGTGAATTTTTCCCGACTGTGAATTTATTTACATTTATTAACGCACCTGGAGCCACAAAAACATTGTCTTCAATGTGAACACTATCGTAATCATTGGAAAGAACAAGAGAGCCGGGACCAAAATACACATTTTTGCCAATATGTGCACCCAGCAATTTCAACACTGTTTTTTTGAATGCAGACGAGGGGATGTACATTGAGAGACCTAGCAAGATTTTCTTAGCAAAGCTAATATTTTTTAACTTTTGACGATCGTCTCTTTCGTTTTGTCTCTCAGTCATATAAATCACATCAGTTGCACAATTTGCACACTTCAATAATCTTTTTAGCCCTATGCCTGTATGTGTGTTCCTTCAGAATCCTCTGCCTTGCTCTTTCACCGATCTTCAGCCTTTCTTCATCAGAGGACAATAACCATTCATAGGTTTCTACAGCTTCATCTTCACTATTGACAACAATAATCTCTTTTCCAACTTCAAACCACTCTTCTATCCCTTTGTAAGGCTGGGAAACTATGCAGGCTCCGTAAGCTGCAAGTTCAAATGGTCTGGCTGTAGCAGAGGCATATATATTTGTATGGGACCATCTGGTAATATTCAGGTTGATCTTACTTTTGCAACAGAATTCGCGGAATGCGCTGTAGGGAACTGGACCAATAAGCTTTGCATTCCCCATATCAATTCCGAAGTTACCACCTCCTACTGAGAAATTGACATCAGGCAGCCTTTTACTAGGATTTGAAATCATATTTGTCATCCATTCTTCTCTTAATTCGCTTCCGTGACCATAGAATGAGACATCAATAGTCTGCTCAACATTTACAGGGGCAAAAAGATCTGCATCTGCTGCATAATACAATGGAGTAACGTTTTTTGCACCGGCTTCCTTGAGGTCTTCTATAACTCCTTTTGAATTGACAAAAAAAGCATCATACTCTGAAAGGTCCGAATTCACATAGTAGTCAAACTTAAATCCACGTGACATCGCATACTTGGGAAGGATTGTAGGCATATCCCCATCATAATAAAGGCATGGAATTCCGAATTCTGTTTTTAACTCAGAAGGAATTCCTGTGATATGGTTAAGTGGAATATTCATAAAAAGAATAAAATCAAGATCTTTTTCTTTAGTTATAATGTCCGTGAGTTGTTTTTTGATCTTGGGCTTGATATCAAGATTGATTAAGTTTTGAGTTATGGTAGAAAGAAACTTATTGGGTTTTGAAGGATCAGCAACTTTCTTCTGGGATTTCAGAAAGTTGTTATAAAGAATACTCTCAAGTTTACACGAATTCTCATATGTTCTCCACCAGAGACTTTCCACTGCTCCTCCAAGGTAAGGGACTACTATAACTTCGTTTCCGGTCTCATGGAGGGCCTTCAGTAACTGCCACCATGAGGGTGTACACCCAAGTTTGTATTTTAAGTCAATAGTAGAAACAAACGCCAATAGTTTCATTGAATTACCTGCTATAAAGATAATAATAAATAAAGAGTTAGTCTAAATGTTTTTAAGAAAAAAATTCCTCACAGTTTAAACTGCCTTCGCATCCTCCAAAATGACAGATATCGAATGCAGCAAGATACCTGTCAAAGCCATGAAACTCCCTATGATAATAAACAGAATCATGAGCATGGTAGGCCCGAAATACAAACTTTTTCCCATCGTGAAATCCTGTATGAAAAAAGTGCCCATAACAAGACCGCTTATTCCAAGAACCAATCCAGGGACTGTAAGGTAGTAAAGAGGTTTGTTAAACTCGATATCTTTTAAAATCATAAAAAGAACTCCAAAGCCGTGTTTTATCGGGTTTTCAGTTGAACCGTCAACGTCGTATCGGACTCCAATTTCAACTTCGGCGATACGAAGGCCAGATTTTCCTGCATCTGCAAGCATCTCGCTTTCTATAGCCATTCCCTTAGCTTTGAATCGGAAAACATCTTTTGTTGACGCTAAAAAGGCGCGAAAACCGCTCTGGGAATCGGTAATCTGAATCCCTGAATTTAGCTTGGTGATCCCGTCAAGAATAGTCTGGCCGACACGGCGATAGGAAGGAGTATTCTGATCCAGACCATTTAAGTACCTGCTACCGTTTACCATGTCGGCTTCACCTTTTATGATAGGATCTACAAGCTTCGGTATCTCGGCAGGGTTATGCTGACCATCGGAGTCCATGGTAACTATTATATCTGCACCCAGGTCATCTGCGGCTGCAAATCCGGTCTTGAGGGCTGCACCTTTCCCTTCGTTTACCTCATGAACAATTACCTCGGCTCCTGCTTTCCTTGCAATTTTGGCTGTTCGATCCGAGCTGCCATCATCGATCACGATTACGCTGTCAGCATAGTATTTGGTAAGCAGGACTATACTTCCGATGGAAACTTCTTCATTATATGCAGGAAGAATCACCGTGACATGTTGCGGGGCTGTGCTTTTTACACACTCATTTTGTTTTTGGACTGTGTGCTGTGCACTCTTATCCACTATTTTTCCTGAGCTCAATTTGGATAACCCCTTATATTGTACAGTTTTAAGTGAATTTGCGTATGAGCCTGAAAGGCCATTTAATTCCGACAATATTATAACCGTGTAATATATACTATAATATTAACTTTTTGGAGACTAATATGAAAAACTATCATATAAATTTACTGCAATAATTCTGAAGAATGCCAATAATTATGGGAAATAATGTTATTGGTCACCCTTTTTGTATAAATGAACATAAGGTTAAGTGATTTTGATAAAAGCTTGGAAATATAGCTCCATAAATATAAATTTTTATTATAAGATCTCTCGTAAAGTATAAATTGAGATTCCAAAAAAGTTATTCTTCAAACCTTACGGCATCTTTTAATATATTTTATGAATGAAATCCTCATTTGGATGAGTATTTTCCAAAATATCTACGATCCAAATCCACTTGCGGCAATCTATAAATAAAAGACGAAAAACCGGCGGAAAAAAGCAAGGATTGGTCAGGCGTCTTCAGTCGGGATTACAGCCTTTTTGCTGCATATTTGTTAGGCCTGCTATCAAATGCAATAAAACTTCTGTCAAAGCGATAAAAGTCTCGGCTAGAGTAAGCCAGATTGTTAAAAAGGCAGGCCCGAGATTAAAGCTTCTATTAGAATGTCAGTACAATTGAACTATTGTTAACTGGTTGGTAATTGACCAATTTGTTTCTTAATTCTTTTTTGATTTTTCTCCTGCTGTTTCTAACAAGTTTAACTACTTTTACTGAGAAATCTTCAACGGATTTGTCTCTCTCTAAAGCGAGAATTCAAACTGAATCGTTATATTTATAAAGTTAAAAAATAATTAAATTTACTATTGAGATCTTTAAAGTTGCTACTAAACTCTTTAAATTTGCTACAAAAATTTATAAAAAATTAAAACTCTGCGCTTCTACGATTTAATAACTTATGTAATCTAACTATAAACAAAAAGTTCAGAGAGTTGCTGTCAAAGTAGAAACAGTAACGATATAAATAGATAAATATTGAACAGGGGTTTTTGTAAGGAGTTAAGCAAAAATGGAGCTGCGTGATATTTACTACTATTCTATTGCATTTGCTATGATGGCGGGTGTTCTGATAGCAGATATGTTTGGTCTGGATATAGACCAGAAGCCTAATGGGAGAATTTGTGTCAGGTTTGGATCTTCAGATAGTCTCTTTAAGCCAAAGAAAGAATAATTAGTTATTTTAGGCTATAAATTATCTCTGTTCTATGATTTCCAGATCGACTTCTAATCCATAACTTATGACTACGGTAGTAAGCATGTTTTCACTCTTTACTGAGTATCGATAATTTTGCTGCAAAGCCCTTTTTGAGGATTTTGCTCCTCATAAAAGTTTACCTCTTGTTTTGATCGTCAAAGCGTTAAATCTTGGTGAATAAAAGGCATTTGAAATTTAGTCAAATTGGTGAACGTCTATATTTCAAAAGAATTTTTATACATTTTAATGTGAACGAAAACCAACGCTGGTAGCTCTATCTAACGAAACCTGAACAATGCTGTCTGAATTGTCTGAACTACTACTGTCAAGAGATATACAGACAGCACTTTCGAAACTCATATCATAATAATAAGTATCAAATCTCCTGAAAGAAGTATCAAATCTCCTGAAAGAAGTATCAAATCTCCCGAAAGTTCTCTCATTTTCTAAAAGGTAATCTTACTAAAAAGTAGTCTTATAATTTGCATGTGAACTACCCCTCCCTGCCTGATGGCGAGGAAGGGGCTTCTTGCTTCATCCCTTGAACTACTGTTCACAAGTCCACAAGCTCATCCCCTGCGTTCCGCAGGTGTCAGATAACTATAAGATTTTGATTTTGAAGAGAGAACTTTTTGATGTTGATTGCTGCATTGATGTCTCTATCATGTTTTGTTTTGCAATCAGGACAAATCCATTCTCTGTCTTTTAATTGAAGCTCTTTATTGTGGTATCCACAGTTAGAGCATATCTTAGAAGATGGTTCAAAAGTTCCAATTCTCAAGATCGTTTTACCATACCACTTAGCCTTATACTCTAACTTTGTTACAAAAGAAGACCATCCTGCATCTTCAATTGATTGAGCTAGATGATGATTCTTAACCATTCCTTTAACATTCAGAGTTTCCAGTGCTATAGCTTGGTTCTCGCTAACAAGTCTAAAAGAGAGTTTGTTCTGAAAATCGTTTCTCTGATTGCTTATTTTTTCATGGATTTTTGAGAGATGTAACCTTGCTTTGTCTCGATTTCTTGAACCTTCAACTTTCCTTGAAACTCTCCTCTGCAAGCATTTTAATCTGTTAAGAGAGTTTTTCAAGTACTTAGGATTATCAACCTTTTCTCCTGTAGAAAGTATCGCAAAGTCTTTGATACCCACATCTATACCCATAGTTGTAGATTCTGAAAACTCTTGTTTTGCAGGAAGTTCTTTTTCATTATCTACAAGAATTGATATGAAATATTTGCCTGTAGGAGTTCTGGAAATGGTTGCAGTTTTTAGAGTTCCTTCAAACCTTCTATGAAGGACTGCTTTAACTTTTCCCATTTTAGGAAGTTTGATAATGCTTCGATCAAAATCTACTGTATAATGCTGTGGCATTTGATAAGACTGAACTGGATTTTTCTTTGATTTGAACTTAGGAAATCCTGTTTTTTCTCTAAAGAATTTTGTAAATGCTGATTCTACGTTTACCAACGAAGCAAGTAGAGCCTGAGAATTAGCTTTTTTTAACCATCCATTAGAAGGTTTTACTTCACGAACTAATATTTTCTGCAAGTCAAATCTTGATATTGATTTCTTATTCTGTTCATAAGTTTTAATTTTTTGTTCTAAAGCCCAATTATAGACAAATCTACATGCACCAAAATGAACCTTTATTAATTTTTCTTGGTCCGTATCTGGATAGATTCGGTATTTGTAGGCTTTTAACATACAATATACTTATAGAGTTTAAAGAAATATATTGGTTTCGCTAAACTATAATTAATGTGATAAGTTACATCTGTTATGGTGCGAGGCTTCGCTTTCATCCCCCACCTGTCGCTTCGCTCCGAGGAAGGGGACTTCTCGCTGTGCCTCCGCGCTCCCTAAGTTAAAATACAACTTTCCAGCAAAATTTCAGAAAAGTTTTTGTTTTTAATGGCATTTCTCTAAACAATTATATTGAGTGATTATTTATACAACTATAGCTAATAATTAAAAACGGGTAGTCAGAAAAAGCTAGAAACAGATGTAATAAATACAAGCCAATGTATTTAAATAATTAATAAATGTAATTTATTAAAAATTAAGAAGGAAAATAGATTTTCCAATGCAGATAAGATGCAGACCCGGTGAAATTACGCTGAGTGATATTATTTTCGGCACGAGACTGGATATTTAATAAATTAGCCCTTATAATTTTTAACAACGTAGAGGAAAATAGCTTGTCCAAAGTTGCATTAATTACTGGAATTACAGGTCAGGATGGCGCTTATCTCGCCGAATTTTTACTTGAAAAAGGATACATTGTACATGGAATCAAGCGGCGATCTTCTTCTTTTAACACGGCAAGAATTGATCATCTTTACAAAGATCCCCATGAGAGAAATGTTAATTTTTTCATGCATTATGGGGATTTGACAGATTCTACCAATCTGATTCGCATAATTCAGGAAGTTCAGCCTGATGAAATATACAATCTTGCAGCCCAGAGCCATGTTCAGGTTTCTTTCGAAACTCCCGAATATACGGCAAATTCTGACGCTACAGGAACTCTCAGGCTACTGGAGGCTATCCGCATCCTGGGCCTTGAAAAGAAAACAAAATTTTACCAGGCTTCTACCAGCGAACTCTACGGAAAAGTCCAGGAGATCCCCCAGAAAGAAACCACTCCTTTTTACCCAAGAAGCCCGTATGCAGCAGCCAAACTGTACGCGTACTGGATTACGGTCAACTACCGGGAAGCCTATGGTATTTTTGCATGTAATGGCATTTTGTTCAACCATGAATCTCCGATCCGTGGCGAAACTTTTGTGACACGAAAAATCACAATGGCGGCTGCAAGGATAAAATACGGCATGCAGGATAGGCTTTACCTTGGAAACCTTGATTCAAAAAGAGATTGGGGTTTTGCAAAAGACTATGTAGAAGCCATGTGGCTGATGCTCCAGCAAGAAAAACCCGACGATTATGTTATAGCAACAGGCGAAACTCACTCAGTCCGGGAATTTACTGAACTGGCATTTAAAGAACTCGGAATCGATATAATCTGGCAGGGAAAAGAAGAAGAAGAAGTCGGAATCGATGCCGTTACAAATAAAGTCTTAGTTGAAGTAGATCCTGAGTATTATAGACCCACTGAAGTAGAACTTTTGATTGGCGATTCATCAAAAGCCAGAAGAAAACTTGGCTGGAAACCAAAAGTCAGACTGGAAGAACTGGTAAAGATGATGGTAAAGTCCGATGAAGAAGAAGTCCTGAAAAGTTATCCTGCAGAGAAATTAGCATCCAGCCAGGAAACTGAGGAAGATTTAATAAAATCGGAATTGGATATCAGGAGTTTATAAATTTCAGAACAATGCCGCAAAAGGTAAAATTCTTTTTAAACATAGGCGATCAAATGGAAAAAGAATCAAAAATTTACGTAGCCGGACATAGGGGCCTTGTAGGTTCAGCCCTCAAAAGAAAACTTGAATCAAAAGGCTACACCAACCTTATTTTCCGTACCCATAAAGAACTGGATCTTACAAACCAGCAAGCTGTAAATGAATTCTTCGAACAGGAAAAGCCTGAATATGTCTTCTTAGCCGCAGCAAAAGTGGGCGGAATTCTTGCCAACAGTACCTATCCTGCTGAATTCATCTACGAAAACCTGATGATTGAATCAAATATTATCCACGCTGCCTACAAATATGGAGTGAAAAAACTGCTTTTCCTTGGATCTTCCTGTATTTATCCAAAACTCGCTCCTCAGCCTCTTAAAGAAGAATATCTATTGACTGGCTCCCTTGAAGAGACAAATGAAGCCTATGCAATTGCAAAAATAGCAGGCATAAGGCTCTGTAAACACTACAACCAGCAGTATGGAACTAATTTCATTTCTGTGATGCCGACTAACCTGTACGGACCTAATGATAATTTTGATCTTGAAACTTCGCATGTGATGCCTGCATTGATAAGGAAGTTTCATGAAGCAAAGTTGAATAACAAACCTGAAGTTGTTGTGTGGGGTACAGGCAAGCCTCTCAGGGAGTTCATGCATGTGGATGATATGGCTGATGCTTGTGTGTTTTTGATGGAAAACTATGATTTTTCTGAGGTAGGAGAGTTTGTTAATATAGGGGTTGGAGAGGATGTTACAATCAGTGAACTTGTAAAATTAATAAAAGAGATTGTAGGGTTTGAAGGGAAGATTAATTATGATACTTCAAAGCCTGATGGGACTCCAAGGAAGTTGATGGATGTTTCGAGGTTGAATGGATTGGGATGGAAAGCCAAAATTTCACTTGAAGATGGAATTAAAGAAACTTATGAGTGGTATCAAGATCAAATAGAGTGAAAAGGTTTTGATTACGTATTTCTGTTAAAGCTATGGGGGTCATAGCCAGAATGTATATAATCATCAAAATGATAGGTCTGAGATTAAATCATCTCATGGAATGGCAGCACAATCTGGTTAGCAATTGACTAATTTGTCTCTTAATTCTCTTTCAATTTTACTCCTGTCATGTCTAATAAGTTTAACCGTTTTCGCTTAGAACTCTTTCAACACATTTGTCTCTATAAAGCGAGAACTTAAACTGAATCGACATATATATAAAGTTAAAAAATAATTCAGTTTGCTACTGAAATTTTTTAATTTGCTACAAAGATTTGCAAAAAAAGATTAAAAATTCTTCACCTCTACGATTTAATAAGCTGATCCCAAAACTCAAAATTGCTTCTCTGAATCTATACTCTGAATAGTTATTGAGCTTCAAATTATGAAAAATAGTTCTGAAACCTTACCGAGTTTTGAGAAAAATTGGTTTTGGATAAGTATATAATAAAAGTTAAACACAAAAATATTTTGTGAGTAAATATTTTAGAAGTCATGTAGATCATTAGGAATTTGTTTAAAAAATAACTAAAACAGAATAATGGGACAAGATAAATGTACCTGTTGTTTTGTCATATTTGGAAAATGGATTACTCTACCAACTAGAGCAGATAAAAATAATCATATATATTTAATATTTTTTCAAGAGGTAAAACGTTGCTTAATTTAACAGAGCATCAGGAAATTTTCAGCAAGCAAGTGCCTAAGAATTTACTGGCCAATATTTTGTATTTTATATTGAATGTGATAATTGGTTTGCTTCTGGTACCATATTTTATTGATTCTCTTGGTGTAGCAAGTTACGCACTTGTTCCTTTAGCCACCTCTATTACCAGTTATGTAAATTTAGTTGTACAATCACTAAATACATCCGTGTCAAGGTATTTGACTATAGATTTACAGACACAAGAATTCAAAAAAGCCAGTATAACATTTAATACTGCTCTTTTTGGAACGCTTGGAATTATATTAATAATGCTTCCTTTTGTTGTCTTAATTTCATATTATTCGCCTTCATTCTTTGAAATTCCCACCAGCCAGGAAAATGCTGCAAGAATACTTTTTCTTGGAGTGATAGGTTCATTCTTACTGCGGGCGTGGGGAAGTAATTTTGGCGTTTCTCTTTTTGCCTACAACAGACTTGATCTCCAGAACCTTGTGAATGCTGTAAATATTATTGTTCAAACAGGCTTAATAGTAATATTATTCAAGTTATATTCTCCAAATCTGGTTTACATCGGATTAGCTTATTTAATTGGGGCTGTAGCTGCTCTTGTTTTATCTATATTTTTCTCACGCAAGATAAATCCCCATCTAAAAGTTAATGTAAAAGATTTTCGTAGATCGAAAGTCAATGAAATTACGAGTATGGGCGGCTGGGTTATAATTAACCAGATTGGTGCATTATTATTTCTTCAAATAGATTTAATCGTTGTGAATAAATTATTTGGTACTACTGCTGGAGGAGAATATTCGGTCGTACTGACATGGAGCATGATGCTGCGTACTGTCGCAGGAATGCTAGTAGGAGTCCTTACACCTGTAATTCTCACTTACTATGCAAAAGAAAGAATAGATGAACTAATAAGCGTATCAAAAAGTACTGTAAAATTTACGGGTCTTGCAATGGCACTACCGATAGGTTACATATGCGGTTTTGCACCTCAACTTCTTACACTATGGGTAGGTCCTGAGTTTGCAAAACTCTCACCGTTGATGGTTTTAATGTTATCCCATCTTGTGATTAACCTTCCAGTAATGCCCCTCTTTGCGATCAATGTTGCATACAATAAAGTAAAAATTCCAGGTATTGTTACACTTTTTATGGGAATGGGAAACTTTTTGCTGGCAGTACTGATTCCTTACTTTACTGGTTGGAATTATTATGGAGTTGCACTTGCAGGAGCAATTATGCTGACACTTAAAAATGCATTTTTTATTCCATGGTATGCTACCAAAGTGCTTGGGATCTCCAAAACTATATTTGTAAAATCCATGCTTCCCGGAGTATTCTCTATGGCTGTAACCGCACTAGCATCTCGTCTAGTTGCTAATTATTTTCAAGTTTCAGGCATTATTTCATTGTTGATTTGTGGGATTGTTTTGACTGCTTTTTATCTGCTATTTGTATGGGGGGTTGGACTTGATCAATTAGAAAGGCAAACAGTAGAATCACTTATACCAGTAAAATTAAGGAGCAGGTTGAGTTTTGAAGTCAAATGTAATCGATGAGATTGTAAAAAATGACCTATGCATAGGTTGTGGAACTTGTGCAGGAGTATGCCCTCATAAAGTCTTAGAAATTGAGGATAACAAGTATGGAGAGTATGTTCCCTGTGAAGTTCAGGCATGTGATTCAAGATGTGGTTTATGCCTTGAGGTTTGTCCATTTCGTAACAATGAAAATGAAACGCAAATGGGAGCAAAGATTTACGGAAGCATAGAAGGAATCAATTATCTGTTAGAAACAGGCTATTACCTTGATTCTTATGTAGGATATTCAAATAATTTCAGGCAGAGCAGTGCATCGGGAGGTATGGCAACCTGGCTTCTTACAAAGTTATTGAAAGAAGATGTTGTGGACTATGTAGTCTGCCCGTCTCCTCAAAAAAACTCAGAGAAACTATTCAGTTTTGAAATTTTGAAAGATGAAAATTTTGTAAAGGCTGCTTCAGGATCGGTATATTATCCGGTTGAAATGTCCGAGGTAATCCAGAAAATACGAGAAGTTCCAGGTCGCTATGCTGTTACAGGTTTACCCTGTTTTATAAAGGCTCTCAGGCTCGTTGCCCAGAAAAACAGAAAGTTAAGAGAAAGGATTGTTTTCACAATAGGCCTCGTTTGTGGCCAGATGAAAAGCAAAAACTATACAAAATACATTGCAGCGTTAGCAGGCAATGATGACTTCCAGAAAGTTGAGAGTATTTATTACAGAGGAAAAAGTCCTGAAAAATTTGCAAGTAACTATTATTATCAGTTCACCGATGAACAAGGATCACAACATAAGATCTTCTGGAATGAAGGGATATCTGAAGCCTGGACAAATAGATGGTTTACCCCCAATGCATGTAATTATTGTGATGATGTGTTCGCGGAACTTGCAGATGTAACTTTTATGGATGCCTGGCTTCCAGAATATTCGAAAGATAGTAAAGGCACAAACCTTGTGCTTGTAAGATCGCCTGAGATCCTGACCCTTATTCAAGAAGGAATGGAAAAAGGAGAAATTAGTGCTAATAAAATTTCAGTCGAAAAAGTAATACAGAGCCAAGCAGGAGTCCTTGAACTTAAAAGAAAACAGCTTTCTTATCGTTTGTATTTAGCTGGGATAAAAGGTCAAAAAGTGCCTGAAAAAAGAGTAAAGGCAAATAAAGATATAGGACTGCTAAAAGCGAGAGAAATTAAGCTCAAAGAAATGATGCAGAAAGAAAGCAAACAACTCTTTTTAAGTTACTGCCAGAACAATATACTGGAAATAAAAGAGTTCAAAAGTGGAATGAATCCATATCTCAACCAGGGTAAACGGCTCAGACTGCTTGGAAAGCTTATGCTTCCTATCCGGGTTATTAAAAGAATAAGCAAAAAAGAGGGAACGAAAAATGAATGAAAAACCAACTTTTATTCTGGCAGGAAATGGCCCATATGATAATAGAGGCTGTGAAGCGATTGTAAGGGGAACTGCAAAGATATTAAGGCATTACTATAAGGACCCTTCATTTTTGTGTTTAAGTTTTTTTCAAAATCAAGATCAGTTTGAAAAGCAAAGCAGAGACGAATATGACCCGGCAATAGTGCATAAGAAAGCCAATAATCGTCAAAGTAAATTTGATCCAAATTGGCTTCTTAGGTTACCTTTCAGAAAAATTTATCCAGAATTGTATAAAACCTGGATCTATAAAGAAATACTTCCATATATTGAAAATTCAAGCTCAGTATTATCCATTGGTGGAGATAACTATTCTTTGGATTATGGTATCCCTAAACCCTTTACATATTTGGACGACATCGTTTTGGAACGTCAAAAGCCACTAATTATCTGGGGTGCATCTGTAGGGCCTTTTGGAAAAATTCCTGAATATGAAAAATATATGAAAAAACACCTTCAAAGTGTAACAGGAATTTTTGCAAGAGAGTCAGCCACAGTAGAATACCTAAATAAAATTGGAGTAACAGATAATGTGTATAAAGTTGCAGATCCAGCATTTTTAATGGATGCAACAGAACCTCAATCCGATAAAAAGATAGAAATTGAAGAAGATTCCATTGGAATAAATCTAAGTCCTTTAATGGTAAGATATTTCAGCAATGGAGATATGGGGTCATGGATAAACATAGCGACTAAGATTGTAGAAGATATTTCAAACATAACTGACAATAAAATATATTTAATTCCTCACGTTACGACCCCAAATTCAAATGATTACTTCTTTTTAAAAAAAGTAAAGAAAAATATAAAAATCTCAAAAGATAAAATAATTTTACTCCCACCCATATATAATGCTTCAGAAACAAAATGGATAATCAGTAAGATGAAACTTTTTGCAGGGTCAAGAACTCATTCAACAATTGCTGCTCTTTCGTCTTACGTTCCAACATTAAGTTTTGCCTACAGTATTAAAGCAAAAGGAATTAATAGGGATATATTCGGGCACGAAG
Source organism: Methanobacteriota archaeon (assembly GCA_023399215.1). Taxonomy (GTDB): domain Archaea; phylum Halobacteriota; class Methanosarcinia; order Methanosarcinales; family Methanosarcinaceae; genus Methanosarcina. Next base: position 98,084 of record JAEWQJ010000033.1, on the reverse strand, counting down.
ATTATTGTTTGAGCCCTGAAAAACTAACTCCGGAAATTGTGGCTAAAAAAATCGAATCAATGTTAGAGACAAAAAATGAAATTCGAGCCAAATTGAAGGTAACTATACCAAAGATTGAAAATAAAGCTCTTTTAGCTGGTGAAACTCTTATGAAAATCACAGGCTAATTTTGCTACGTAACAGCAAAAAGTTAAAATGGAGCGATAAATATGCCAGTTGTCTCTGTAGTTATTCCCCTTTATAACAAAGAACCTTACGTAAGCCGAGCGTTAGACTCAGTTCTCAATCAGACTTTCCAAGAATTTGAGATAATAGTAATAGATGACGGTTCTACAGACAAAGGTGCCGAAATAGTTAAAAGTTTCACAGATTCCAGAATTAGGTTAATACAACAAGAAAATGAAGGAGTGTCCGCAGCAAGGAATAAGGGAATTGAAGAGGCAAAAGCGGATCTAATTGCATTTTTAGATTCGGATGATGAGTGGACTCCAAGTTTCTTGGAAATTATATTGAGATTGAGAGAAAAATATCCGGAAGCTGGAGCTTATGCAACGGCATACAAAAAGCGCTTTCCAAACATGAATGAAAAGAAACTATATTTTTTTGGGCTTCCAGAACATCAAAATGAAGGGTTACTTGCATCATATTTTAAATCTGTAATAAAAGGGAAACTACCAGTACGTTCATCAAATGTTGCAATACCAAAAAATGTATTTTATGAGGTAGGAAAATTTCCTCTAAGTGTGCGGTGGGGAGAAGATACTGATATGTGGGGTAGAATAGCCCTGAAATATCCAATTGCATTTAGCATGAATGTCTGTTCTGTATATAATATTGATGCACTCAATAGTGCTTCTAAATCTATAGGGTGCATTCAAGAACATCCTTTTATCAAGACTGCAAAGGAAACTATTTATAAGAATGAAGTAGCTACTGGCCTCTTAGATGATTTGTATGGATATCTTGATCTGGAACGGATTGTTACAGCAAAGAGAAATCTACTTGCAGGAAATACAAAACTTTCAAGAATGAATTTGCATCAATGCACTTCCAACAGGTTTTATATACGCAAAAAGTTCATTTTACTACAGACATATCTGCCACATAAAATGTATGCCTTGGTAAACAGGGTAGCCTCAAAAATATACGCAAAAGTATAAATTTAAAATCAGAGTGGATCTGACACAATTCCATATGTCAACGGCGGTTAAGAGAGACAGCAAGACAACAATGGAAGTCCTTGATTATCTTTTTGAACAGGAAAAGAAACACAGGGAATCTGCTGCAATGGAAAGGAGAATGAAAAGTGCTGTTTTTCCTGTGAAAAAGACACTTGAAGAATTCGATTTTGAGTTTCAGTCATCTATTGATAAAAAAGTCATAGAAGACCTTGCGACCTTAAGATTTGTTCATAATGCAGAGAATGTTGTTTTGCTCGGTCCTCCTAGAGTTGGAAAGTCTCACCTTGCAATTGCTCTTGGAATTGAAGCAGTAAAAGCAGGTATTTCGGTTTACTTTACCAATACAGGAAACCTTATTGATAGGTTAAGAATAGCAAATAGGGAGGGAATACTTGAGAAAAGGCTTAAAGACTTGATGAAATTTAAAGTGCTGATCATTGATGAAATGGGTTATCTCCCATTTGATGAAGAAGGATCTCACTGTTTGTTTCAGTTGATTTCCAAACGGTATGAAAAGAGGTCAACCATATTTACATCGAATAAGTCATATGGAGAATGGGGAGAGATATTCAAGGACCATGTAATAGCGGCTGCTGTACTTGATAGAATACTCCATCATTGTACTACAATTAATATCAAAGAGGGAAAGTTACAGACTGAAAGAGAGGAAAAAACAGGGAATAAAAACAGGAAATTTATATTAGTAATTTCTAACAAGTTTATGAAAAATTGAGTAAGCTTTATATCAAAAGGTGGGGAAAAGTAATCCGGCCTTGACAGACAGAGGCTATTATTCATATGAAAATTATGTAATAGGAATAGCAAAATACAAGATAGTTTCTGTAATTTTTCCAAGGAGTAATTGTAATTTTAACAAACTTTTTGGTGTGCTAAGCTATCCTCTTAATATATTTGATTCAAAAAGAAATACAAAGGAAGAAAAGAAGCTTTACGAGAAACTGGTTGAAAGTTTAAGTCTTTGATTGAAAACTGGGGAGAACTTAGGCCTATTAGATCTCTCATAGAGGACGTGTTTAAATTAGCCAAAAAAACATGCAATATGGAGAATTTACACAGATATACAATGTGTTCTGTAAAATAATACTGTTCTCTGACTGTATTTTTAACAGGGACAGCCATAGCTTTCTTTATTAATGATAAAAAGGGATTAAAACGCTTGACTGAAAGTTAAGAAAAAAAGCACCATATAGTTAAAAATGTTCTAAATTCAGCATTCGGAACTACTGTACTAATAGACCATTATATTTCGAGCTGATCCCAAAACTCAAAATTGCTTCTCTGAATCCTGTATTCCGAACAATCAATCAAGTTTCTGATCATGAAAACAATCCTGAAAATTCTTGATGATTAAGAACGAAATGGCTTTTGGGATAGGCTCTTCTTATGAATGAAGTTTTTGGGACTTTAAGTGCATAAGTCCTAAATATCTCCGAAATTCTGAATTAACAAACAAATTAAGTACTGCCTATTTTTAATGACAAGAGGGTCATTCAACTAACATCTTTGAATCATGGAGTAATTTGATCCAATTTTCGAATTTGGTATATTGCAATAAAATCATCATCGTAAATTTTATTTTGGTGTTTACAACTATTTATTTTCTTATAGTTGGAGGAGATAAGAGTACGACCTTCAGTGATATGAATAGGAAGACCTTTTTCCATTGTTGCATGATCTATTATCAAATAACTGTTTGAGAAACTAGGGGGTAAATAATTATTGTCACCTAAAAAATAACTATAACTATACACATTTAAATCTATATATTCAATTTTGAGTTCAGGCTTATAAGATTCTCTTTGCAAGTATTTTCCAAGAATGTTAAAATCAACAATGACTTTGTTACTTATATGGTGAGAATATATCCAATTAAAGCTATTTTCTGTATCTATATATTTTGTAACAGAGGTTTCACCAGCTTCTCTTATATTTCCTATAGAAAAAACACAGATTAAAGATAAAATAATCATGATTATAATAGAAAAAGTAATAAAAGCTTTTGTAATTTGATAAAAGGAATCTTCTCTTTTAACGGTATTTGCAAAAAGTTGGATTCCAAACAATGGAAAATATAATGGAACATAAAAAAAACTTAAAGACTTTGTCTGATAATATGAGATAACATGAATAATTTGAGCAAAGAAAATTGAAATTGAAAAAACAAGTGGGAGCTCTATATCGCAACCTTTAGTTTTGATATAATAAACATTAAGAATAATTGGAATTACTAGGAGTAGCATCGCAAGAAAATGTATAATTAGCAAAGATTTGAAATATAAACTCCCAAAAAATAGGTTCTTGTAGTTGAAAGAATATGGAACAGCAAAAGGGACTCCTCCTTGAAATTTCATAATCGCCTTGGTAATAAAATCCCATAAATTAGTTTCTGCTATAAACTTATCCACATAACTACTTTGCCATAAATGGATAAATGTAAAAGAGGCCACGATAGAGATCGCCGCAATGGACGTTGAGATGCCAAACAATTGTTTATATTGACTAGTCGTTTTACTCATTAAAGAATAAATATATAAAGAACCTAAAATAATAAAGAGAGCAAGGACAAAATATAGAGAACTCATTACGAGTGTATGCCAATAAAGAGTTAGACTTATGTAACAGATAACCATTATCAAGAAATAATTACCTTTGTTATTCTTAGAATAAAAAAATCTGTAAATACATAGGAAAATGAGCAGAAACAACGCAGAAGATGGAGGACTCACATAAAAAGACCCATATGCTTTGGTAGTAACTACATACAATAAATAGTAAATAGCAAGTAGAATACAAAAAACAATGTTCGGTTTATTATTTAATGGAATATAAGCTCTAATTACAGCTAGCCATATTATAGGTAAAAATAAAACCCCTAAAGGAATAACTATTAATAACTGCGGACTCAAATTTGTAATAAGATGTGTAATTATAAATAAATATGTAATAAGCACATAATAAGACTCTGTTCCCATAATTCTTTGGAATCTGTATGGAAAGGAAGGATCTATAGTTACTTTTTTATTGAAAATAGGAAAAATATTAAAATAATCTAATGTAAGATGTTGATTGAGATGTACTTCAATAAAACCTACAAATATATTTGAGAATCGTTGGAAGTCAACTTCATTGAGCACGCGATGTAACATAACATAACATATTACTGAGCAGAAAACAATTCCCCAAATTTTTAGTCCTCTTTTTTCGAATATATCCATTAGCGCCAACTCACAAAATACCTAGACCTATTACTAAAAAACAATTACCATCCCACTTTTCGCAGATGCCCTATCAATTTTCACAATTTTTCCTGCTATCGTTTTTTCTGAAAACTGCCCAGTAGCTCAAACATGTGTTTTTGAAATCTCCTACAATATTTCCAGCACAGATTTACGAAGTTTCAATTGAGGCAATAACTGCAGATTTTCGAATAATTCTCCAAAAACGATAACAAGAAAAATGTTATTTTTTTGAAGACATCTGCGGAAGGTCGGTACCATGAAACATATTAGTATATTTGCCGGCAACTTATTTTTTCCTTAGATTTAATTAGTTAATCATTTGTTGCCAAGTAAAACGATACGAATCAAATTTTCAAGTAGACAGAGATAATATCTTTTGCAACATTTTCCCATGCAAATTGTTCGCTATATCGTTTAATGCACTGCGAATCCCATTTTGTTTCTAATGCATTTCCAATTATTTTGGCAAGATCTATAGAGTTTTTTGGTTCAACTAAATATCCGTAATTATTCGATACAATAATCTCCTCACTTCCTCCGTTATAAGTTGCAACAACGGGTTTTCCACAAGCTAAAGCCTCTATTTGAACAATCCCAAAACTTTCACTTAAACTCGAAAGAACGAAAATATCGCATGCATACATCCAAAAAGGTAGTAACTCATCTGGGACAAATCCAATTAACAGAACATGATCCTGCAAATTTAAATCATTAATTTGATTCTGTAGATTCTCTCTCAGTGGACCAGAACCTCCAATAATACACAGTACATTCTTTCTAGTTTTTACAACCTCTTTTATAGCATCTATCAAGTATTTTTGCCCTTTTTCTTCATATAATCTACCAACATTAAATATTATGTTCAGATCTTTTTTTAAACCAAGTTTGTGTCTAGCATCGTCTTTTGGAATAAACTTATATTTTAAAGAATCAAATCCATTAGCCACATGAAATACCTTTTGAGCTGGTACTCTACTATAATTAACAATTAAAGGGATATCCTTCTTATTAACTCTTATAATCGCATCACATAGTTTCCAAGTATTGATATATTGTTTATTTTTCTTTTTTAGTTCTTTATACAAAGTGATATGAGTATGTTCCGTAATTACTACAGGAACTCGAAATTTCTTCTTTAATTCAACTGCAACAGCACCAGAAGGCCAAGTATAATGAGCATGAACTAAATCAAATTGTAAATTTTCTCTTTTAATCAGATCATATACACAAGAATATTCTAAATAAACCCAAAAATTTTGGAAATGAAAATAAAAAAGTGGCAAATTATAATACTTCGGAAAATATACACGAACGTTGTCAAAGGTGTATTCTTCAAGATGAACTTTTCTTAGATACTCCATTCCATAAGCTACAGGAGAAATCACATAGACATTTTCAAAATAATTTTTTAAACACTTAACTTGTTCTTTAACAAATATACCTGCTACAGAGGTATTATCTTTATCAGGAAAACTGTTACATATTACTAACAAATTTTTAAATTTCATGAAATCAACTCATTAATAATGAACTTGTATTTTCCAGCTTTCGTTTTATTAATCGCATCTACGAATTTGAATTCGAGATTCCATCTTGGACTTTTATTTTTAACAAGATTTTCAATTATTTTTAATTGTCTTTCATCAAAATCATCGCTTTTTACTATTTTGAGGACAATTCTATCTAAAGACTCTTGAACTACTTGATATTCTTTTACACCTTTACAATATTCCCACATGATATATAGAAAGAACCATCCATGAACATATTTACCTTCAGGTGTTTGCAAAATATCTACAGTTCTGCCAATGACTTCTTTAAGTAATCGAGAATTCCTCCCACAACTGCAAGAGTCTTCAATAATGTGACCCATATCTCCTGTAGCATACCTAATTAATGGCATTGAGTAATTGGTAAAGTTTGTAGCTACTATATCACCAATGCCTTCATCCATTTGTTTCTGATCAGAATCGACAATTTCCATAATACTTCTTTCAGTATCTATATGAAGTCCATTATGTTCAGAACATTCATAGGCACCAACTCCTCCGTCATGTAATCCATAATTATCATAAACTACTGAGTCAAATGTATTTTCGATTCTTTTTCTCATAGGAGGATACAATTTTTCAGCTGTAGTGAAGACAGAAGTAGGTGGGTTTATGTTAAGATTATTTTCCTCAACATATTTCGCAAAAAAATCAAGGGAAGAAGCATATCCTCTAAAAAATTTAGGTTTAAATGAATTTATGCTTTTAAGATAGGTATCCATATCAAGAGGGCCTATATCAAAAGATGAAAATTTTTTTAAGTTCCTTGCAGTTTCATCGATTTTTGATATCAACGAAGGTTTAGATCCAACATTTAGCGCTGTTCCTGCCAAGAAAATCATTTTATCTCCAAGTTCATAACCTCCGTAACCCCACCCCCTGTAAAGCATAGCAGCTGCTAGGAATCTATCGTATTTCGAGATTCTGAATTTAAGAGGAGTTCCTGTTGTTCCTCCTGTAGACCAAGTATAATACTTTATTTTATTAAGATTAATTGGTTTGAAATCTTCCCAATTAGAGATAATAATATCTTTTGTGAGTATCGGAAGTTTTTCGAGATCTTTAATCTCTCTGATATAATCTGGAGATAAATTTAAACGATTGAAAAGTTTGTGATAAAAAGGAACATTTTTGTAAGCAAAATCAATCATATGCCTTAATTTACGTTCTTGTTGTTTTTTTAGCTCATTGTAAGAGTTCCATTGATTTTGCTTTAGTTGCTTATATGAAGAATAAAATGACAAATCTCCGCATTGATGCCCTGCAATAAATAATTCTTTATGAAACATAATTTCAAGTCCTTTTTAATAGTCAAACCTTACTTGATAAACATTATGTTTTTAGAGATCGTCGTAAAAGTCAAACTGGGTAGTACTTTATCTCAATTAAAGAATCAAATATACTTTTACGACGCTCTCCTTTTAAGATCAATTCTACATTTTTAAATTTTTTGGGAATTCTTCAATAAATTCGACCATAAATTTGGTTACATCCAATTTATCAATCAATAATTGCTGTCTTTTCTTACACCATTCACTTTTAATTTTAGAATTTTGGAGAAGACCCACTGCTTTTTCAAGAGCCTTCATAGTATCTGTGAAACAATAAACAAGACCATATTTTCCCTCTATTTCTTTGAAATTTCCCATCTCCCCTGATAAAGATGATACATATATTGAAGGAGTTCCTAAAACTGCAGATTCAACTGCTGTCGTTGCGCCTTCTCCAACACATAAAGTAGCATAATACAATAAATCGTGCAACTTATCAGGAGAAACTTTGATTTTGTATTTGATTAATTCCGGTTCAAGTTTACCTTCAGAGGTAATTATTATGCGTCCGTATTTTTCTAGGTAATTTACAAATTCAATCTTATTTTTTATCCCATATTGACCAGTATCATGATCAGCGTCCCACAAAACGAACCTCAAAACTATATAGGTGTCTTCTTCACTCAATCCAATTTCGCTTAACACAGAGGGATTTGGAGTAAAATAATTTGGATGAAGGTATGCAAGTTCATGATATCCATTATACCTAATTTGTTTTTTCCCAAGATCTTTTTGAAAACACGAGGGAGTACATATGACAGTTGCAAAAGGATCTGTCAAAAGATGTTCAAGTCTTGCATGTTCAGTATCATCGAAAACAATAGAAGGCTTTCTTATCATTTTTCCAACATGAGCAACATATGCATTACCTACACCACCAACAAGAACATCAGGTTTAAATGATTTGCATATTTTGAACAGTCTGGATTCAATCTTAAGAAGTTCTATTGCTTTTGCAAACATTGAAGATTTTGCAGCACCAACAACATCATATTTAAAATCATAAGCATCAAGTAGTTTTAGTGAAACCTCCTTGTCGATAATGGTAATCTTACATTTGTGCCCCCTTTTCTCTAATTCCCAAATAGTATTTTTGAATAAATGAACTTGTCCTGGGTGAGCCATATTAAATAATATATTCATTTTTACCATCTTTAACCCGTTTATGATGAAATTAAGCACGAAACCCATTTCTTTTTTGTAATTAATATCAACAGTGACAGAACTCATTTCCTGACTGCCATTAACCCTTTTTTAACAAAATTAACTGCAAAATCCATGCCAAAATAAAGTCCCCAGTCAATCATTGAACTGGACCATCTTTCGGGATGGCTCAGGATATACAAATTGTCTAACTCTTTGCTTTCGACCAGATCAATAAGTTCGGAAGTGGTATCAACAGAGAAATTCTCGTTTTTTCCGGGAATGAAGTCTCTCAAGCAGTTTTTTGTGCCCCAGCTCCTGCCTGTATCTGAGAGGTAATTAAGTTCATGACCTGCAGAGAGGTAGGCTTCGCCAAGGATGCCAAATTTGCGGAAATCGTGGACTTTCCAGAGGTCCCGGTTATCATATTTGGAAAGAGGACGGCCGTGCATGGAAATCGTCTTGATGTCACAGATCTTGCGGAATTCTGAGAGGTGATGTTCAAAGAGTTTTATAGCTTTTGAGTAGTCCCCTGCAGCGTCGCTCAGGACTTCATAATGGTAGCCGATTTCGTGGTCCAGGTCTGAAATTTCCTTTATAATTTTGGGGATGAATACGTTTTTTGTAGCACGGAAATAATAGGTAGCTTTTATTCCGAGTTCAGATTCAATTCTGGCAGTTTTCAGGGAGTTGCCAGGCATCCGATCCACATCGTGGCGAATTATGGCAAATCTTTTCGGCAGGTGTTCGAAACTAAAATATTCAGCCATTGTGATTGGTTTATAGTTCCTGGCCAGCGAATTGGATAGATCCCAGAATTCGGGAATTGTGAAGTCTAATTCCTTCAGATTGAACATGTAAATCACCGGGGGAAGAGATTTAGCATCGACGAATAGTTTATTTTCTCAGAGTAATAGTGGGATCTCTGTCCATTTTTCATCACAGGTTTATTCATATCTTGACCTCAAAAATTAAATTTCACACCGTCTTCGAATAGTTCGTCTTGTTCACCTGCATATCGAAAAACATTGCAAAAAGAAGGAACTGCATGCCTACCAGGAAAATGAATACAAATAGCAGGGGATAGTTCTGGGAAACCGGCCCGTGGAAAATCAGCTTTTCCAGGACAATCCAGAATCCAAAAATTAAGCCCAGGGGAACAAGTATCATACTCGCAAAGTAAAATAGCACAAGGGGGTGAAAATCCAGTACTATGTACTTCATCTTCAGGCGCCATAAGAAACCCCTGAAAATCATGGGGGCTACTTTACGAATGTACTTGCCGTACTTGATTTTTGATTTTTCGCTGCCGTAGCGGGCTGGCATTGTCACATCGACTACTCTCATGCCATAAGCATTCATTTTGAGCAGTATATCGTTGCAGTAGCCGTAATAAGTATAAATTGAATCAAGGTCGATGGTTTCCAGAGCATACCTTGAGATTACGGTATATCCGTTCTGGGGGTCGGCAATATTCCAGTAGCCGCTGCCGATTTTAGTTATCATGGACAGCATGCCGTTTCCAAAAGATCGCCAGGGAGACATTCCCTGCCTCATTTCCTTGGAAAGGAGGCGGTTCCCTTTTGTATAGTCAGCTTTGCCCTCAATAATGGGCATAATGAGTTTGGGGAGCTGATAAGGGTCCATCTGGTTGTCCCCTGCCATGACAGCGACTAAATCCATTTCATCGGCAAGGGCTCGTTTATAACCGTTTATAATGGCTGCTCCTACGCCTTTGTTGGTTTTATGATGAATTGGGACCACACGGGGATCAGTCATACTATTAATGATCTCGGCAGTGTGGTCCTTGCTTCCGTCGTTAATGACATAGATTTTATTAACGTAAGCCGGAATTCCGTCAATTGTCTCCTGAATAAGGCGTTCCTCATTATAGGCAGGCACCACAACTCCTATCTTATAAGCCCTGAAAAGAGAAGCTTCGTGTTCTTCCTGAATATCTATATGCAGTACTTTTACGCCGGATTTTTCAGCGTTACTTATGAGAGAACGCATAGAGAAAAGGGAAATTTGAGAAACGTCTATTTTTGAGATGCAATTTTTTGAGAAAGCAAGATAACCAACGGGTTTTGATTCTGTACTTCTGTTATTGAGTAAAAGCACATTTTCCGAAGACCTCTGTAGCTTGGAAAAACAAATTCCTACTGAGAGTTCACAATTTCCATCTTTTATAGGGGCAACCATCCTGGGGATCAGGCTTGGGTCATGACAAACTCCAAGATTCATCATTACTATAATGTCAGAACCCGATGCTGCCTCAATTCCTTTTTTCAAGGAAATTTCATTTCTTCTGGTTATTGGGTTTCGGATTACTTCTGCTCCTGCCATTTCGGCAACATCAACTGTATGATCTGAACTTGCATCATCTACGACAATAACTCTGGAAGCATACGTTTTCGTCCGCAGGACAACGCTTCCTATAGAGAGTTCTTCATTGTAGGCTGGAAGAATCACGGTTATATTTGGGGGGACCGTGTCCTTAGCATGCAAATTCTCGTTTTGAGTTACATCCTGCGAGCTGTTGCCCATCTGCAGCTCATTACTCATTTATTGTACCCCTTTCTTAAAGCCACTTTCATAAATATCACATAATTAATTTTGTAAATGTGTTTTGCGTATCATGGAATTTTGATCCATGCGGATAATTAATGTAATTTAAATATACTTTAAAACGACGAGCTTCTAATAATAAAAATATATTATCTATTCCATAATAATTCAATATTTAGTCCAGTGACGTATAAGGTAGAACAAAGATGTCTTACCAACACGCTCTTCTTTTAATTTGCAGAGAAATATAAATTTAATTACTCTGCTTGGAATTTATAGAGACCGATTATATAAATCATCTAATCTTATTTAATAAATATACTAATTCAGTTGATTCTATATAAAGTTAGTGAGTTATTATAACGGTGTGTTAATAAAAAGAAAAATAGTGGGACTAAAATAGTACTCAGTTAACATAACTATATAATTTCATCACTGAATTGTATGTTCTAAAAGTATACTGCAGCTGGGACATAATATGATAAATCTAAGAAAACAAGAAAATAACCATGGAAACAAGATCATTAAAGTTACTTGATTTTATATCCAGCCTGCAGGCATCTATACCTTATCTCGGGCTTTCTCAGCAGTTCTGAATAATTCAAGTCATCTTGACTCCTTTTTTCACTCTCCGCATTTACTGGCAGGAAAGGATGAATAAATGTTACTGAACAATTAACTCGAGACATGCATCCTATATGCCGATCTAATAGAAAAGCTGTTGAAAAAATCAAACTGCGTAACGCCCAAGTCATACTCAAGCCTTTAAAGATGTCCGACAATTTAATTTCAAGATCAAAATATTACGAAAAGGAAGCATTTTTATTATGAAAAGGAAGCATTTTTTGAAAAAGAAGCATTTAACAACTTTAAATTGAATAAAAAGGAGTTAGTTTCTTACTGGTAGAAAAAATTGGACAGCCTCTTCAGCATTGATAGGGGTATGTAACTTGATCTTCCCGAGTATAGAGTATAAGGAATAAAACTTTTAATCTAAAACAACAAACTATATACAAAAGTTTATATACCATTTACAATAAGAAGCTGTGGAATATCAGACAGGTCTGCACAAATAGAAGTGAGATGGCCCTGAGTAAAAGAAGGAGTTCCAATGAAAAAAAGATTTATTCATACTAAACAAAAAAAGCTAGATCTTCTAATAATTATTTCAGTGTTGAGTCTGGCTTTAATGGCAGTTTCTCCTGCCTGTTGTAGTGACTCGAATAATTCCTCATCCTCACAGCCAGGGCCTGTTTTGAAACTGGTACCTTCCAGCAACGCGGGAGAACCAGGTTTTTCTAAATTTGTTTTATCTGATGAGAGTTCAGGGACTTTCCCGCAAATCGAACAATATGTCGATATTATTTATGCTTTTGTAGGAATTGGGGTAGCCCTTCTGGTTCTTCTAATATATCGACATATGGCTTCAAAAGAGCAAGAATTGATAGAAAATCCTCCAGAAGAGCTCTATCCGCATAAAATCTGGAAAAAATTAGGGCTTGAAGATCTAAATCTGGAAGAACTCGAGGCCAAAAGGATCAGGCTCTTTATTGCAATACCTGTTGTATGCATAGGCATAGCCGAACTTCTTATTTTTGCAGGCAGAATGAAACTCGCTATCTGGATACATATCGGAGTTTTAATTGCGCTTTCTCTTTCCGATATAGTAGTAAAGAATCTCAAAGTATACAGAATTTATCAGGCTTTAATGCTTCTCCCTATTCTTAGATTGGTAAATCTTTCTATGCCTGTATTTTTTAATACAACCCTTTATACCTTCGTTTTCGTTTACGCCCCTCTTTTAGTTCCCCTGGGAATTATAGTAATGAGTCAACGTTCCTCTTTTGAGCGTATCGGGATTACCGCAAAGAATCTTCCGGCTTATATTGTCCTTTCAATTCCACTGGGCTTTCTGCTTGGGCTTGGAGAATACCTGACCATTCGTCCAGGCTACCTTATTCAGAACTTTTCTATTGGAAACCTGTTTATACTCACTTTTATAATGGTGTTCTTCGTGGGTTTAGTTGAGGAAATTATTTTCAGGTCAATCCTCCAGACCAGGCTCGAAGATGCACTTGGTGTGAAAGAAGCAGTGCTAATTGCAGGGCTCCTATTCGGTCTCATGCACTCGGGATATGGTACTTTCCATGAAGTTTTATATACGGGTTTTGTAGGACTTTTCATGGGCTTCGCTTTCTACAAGACAAGAAGCCTGCCCTTTGTTGTTGTTCTGCACGGACTTGTCAATGTTTTCCTTTTTGGGATTTTCCCTCATTATCTAAGCAGTTGGACGATATTTTGAGACTTTCTTAAAATCAGTGTAAGTAAAGTATTTATCTATCGGTAGTGTCGCGAATTTGCTGTAAATTTGAACTCAAATTTTTGTGTACGATGGAATTAATCCTCATGTATGGAATTTTCTATCCACAAACTTTTTGAGATTTATGATTTTCAGAAAAATTGGCGCACTGAATAATTAGCGTTGGCATCGATTATGATAGTTGAAGAGTTGGAGGTTTTGCCATTTTCCAAAAACTCCCTATTTTTCATTAACATTTAATTTGAATCCTACTTTCGGCAGCAAGCACATTATAACATATTAATATATTCGATTGTTGTTTGTTATAAGTTCATTTAAAATCGGGATCATGCAGATTTGATCTCTAATCCTATATTTTAAAGGTACTAAATGTAATTTTTTGATCAAATAAGCAATTTTAATCCATTTTTTTTGTATTTAGCGCATTTTCATCAACTTTGGTAAAACCTCAGTTACAAAAAGCATTTGGATTAATAAAAATAAACAGGTTTTGTGATAAAAATATTCAAAAAAATAAAAAATTAGCTGCTGGTAATAAAAAAATAAAAAATAATAGAATTCTCTATAAAAGCTGTAATCAGGTTCTGATAATCGCTATAACGTTAAAAACTACAATTGCAGCAAAGCTGAAGAACAAAGGAATAATTGCCATATTAAAGGAATTGTTAAGGTATTTATTCCACTTTTCAGATGCTGAAAATACCTCTTTTAGGGAGAGAAGAGCTATAAGTCCAACAACTATTGCAGCCCCATACTGAGGAAGCCCTGGGGTCGTTATCATTGTTACTGCACTCGATGCAGCAGCACTTGAGACAATACTAGATGAGATACTACTTAGTAACATTGGAACACCTTCCACCAATATAATTTCTTTCTTAAATGTTAAAAATCCCTGCTTAGATATTGCAAATAACTTAAAAGAATGATATAGTTTAAAGTAAAAATAACATAATAGTATAAAAAAGTTTTCTCAGAAACTTTAATTCTTAAATTAGGTCCATTATTTCTCCTAGTTCCTAATTAATTATCAGAACTTTCAAAAATTCTAGGTAGCTGTGTTCTATTTATGCATGTAATCTAATTATGGATACTTCAGCTCTGAAGCAAGATGTACAGGGCTATTAGCAATTTGCTGGAATCTATAAAAGATATAGGACTTACAAAGATATGGGACTTACAAAGATATAGAACTTACAAAGAATATGGCTTACAAAGATATAGAACTTACAAAGATATCGGACTTACAAAGATATAGAACTTACATACTTAAAGAACAAACTCAATTAAGGAAAATACTGTGGATTAATGTCACATATTAGACAGTTAATGGTCTGATGCTGCTGATTTTTCAGTTAGACTGCATAAGTCCTAAGAGAATTAACGAGATTTATAACGAGATTTATAACGAGGGCTGTGCAATTAACACGCCTTTTCAGGTGACATAAAATACGATAGGAAGCAATTTCTTTATTATAAAGGAGTGAAAGGAAAGATTTAACTTTCCTCTACTTTTTGTCTTCCTGCTTCAAAAGCTCTGAGATTCACTTCAATTGTTTTCTGCGGCACAAGGGCTTTAACACTCTCAAGTAGAGTTTCTTTAGGAATCGGCAGATAGGCTGAGACTGCTCCCACCATCACGACATTCATTGCAAGTCTGTTCCCAGCTTCGTAAGCCAGATCATCTGCATTAAAGGCTTTGACTATGTATTTTTCCGAAAGAAAATCAATAATGTCTGAGACTTCCGGATATTTCGTAAGGCCTGAGGTAACAGTTACAGGAATTATGGGTTGCGTATTCATTATAATAATTCCGCCGTCCTTCAGGAAATCCAGGTACCTGACTGCTTCCATGGGCTCAAGGGCAAGTAGAAGGTCTGCACCTTTTTTCGGGATCCTGGACCCGTAGTCATTTCCAACCCGAATATGGTTTACAACCGAACCTCCACGCTGGGCCATTCCGTGAGTTTCCGCAGCCCGGATGGGCAGTCCTGCAGTAACTGCGGCTTTTCCTATAATGTCAGAGGCAAGGATTGCACCCTGTCCTCCTACTCCTGTAATAAGGAGGTCTAATTTCTTTTGTTCAGTCTGGCTCATCGCTTCACCTCCTGAATCGCATCAAACTTGCAGATCTGGGCACAAACTCCGCACCCACTGCAAAGGGCCGTAATTACAGCACATTTGTTTTTCTCGTTAAACTCAATTGCAGGGCATCCAAACTTAATACACTGCTTGCAGCCTTCGCATTTATCAGGATCAATGACATATGGGGTCCGACGTATACCTGCCCTTTTTCCTGAAATCACGCAGGGTTGCCTGGCAATAACCACAGCTACGCCTTCAAATTCCTTTGCTGCCTTAAAAGCTTCCTGGGTCTCTTCAGGCTTATAAGGGTCGACAACCGATACAAATTCTGCACCCATTGCTTTGCAGAGCTCTTCAAGTGAAACCTGTACGGTTGGCTCTCCTGTTGCCGTATACCCGACACCAGGATTTGGTTGGTGTCCGGTCATGGCTGTAATACGGTTGTCCAGAATAGTAACCGTGATATTCGCTTTATTAACAATTGCATTCAGGAGCGAGTTCATGCCTGAATGGAAAAAGGTTGAGTCTCCTATGGAACAGCAGATCGGTCGCTTTTCTCCTGCATGGTAAAGCCCTGAAGCAACGCTGATGCTTGAGCCCATGCAGAGTGTGGTCTCAACAGTCCCGCTCTGGATTCCGAGGGTATAACAACCGATATCGCTGGGGTAAATCGCATCATTTCCAAAGACCTTTTTCATTGAGTAGAAAGTTGCCCTGTGAGAACAGCCTGCACAGAGAGCAGGCGGGCGAGGAGCAAGCTCAAGAGATGTACCTGATGTTTCAGCTTCGGTCTCAAGGTCGAAGGTTTTCTTAAGAGTTTCAAGGAAGGCACTTACATCCAGTTCCCCTTCCCTTGGCACAAAACCATTAGTTTTTCCGAGCACCGAAACCTCAATCCCTGCTTCCTGTGCAATCATCTTTACCTGTTCTTCCACAATAGGTTCAAGTTCCTCAAACACGAGTACGGTATCTACAGTTTCAAGCAGCTCGAGGATCAGTTTTCTCGGAACCGGATACGTTCCAATCTTGAGGTACGAAACTTCAAGTCCAAGCTCCACAAGTGCTTCTTTTGCATATACTGAGGCAATGCCTGCACCTATTACTCCGAATTTTGCATCGGATGTTAGTTCAAGGGAATTCCATGGAGATTCGGCAAGGGCATCCTCAATGGGCTGCTGGATAGAAAGAAGATGGGTATGGCGTGGACGTGCGTTCTTCGGGAGCATGACCCAGCGGTACAGAAGTTTTTCAAAATTAGGAGCCGGTTTTTCTACGGGTATCTCTCCAAGCTCAATATCTGACTTTCCGTGCGAAATCCGGGTTGTGGGCCTGAAGATCACAGGAACTTCAAACTTTTCGGAAAACTCAAAAGCATAGGGCAGCATGTCCTTTGCTTCCTGAGGGGTTGAGGGGTCAAAGCAGGGCACAAGGGCAAACTGGGCATAGCGTCGCGTATCCTGTTCATTCTGGGATGAGTGGCACGACGGGTCATCAGCAGCGATTACAATCAGCCCGCCCTTTGTCCCTGCATAAGCAAGTGTCATAAAGGGATCGGCTGCAACGTTTAGCCCGACATGTTTCATTGTTACTACAGAACGAACGCCTGTCCAGGCAGCTCCGACTGCAACTTCCATTGCAACCTTTTCGTTAACCGACCATTCTACATGGTAATCCCTGTCTTTTCGGGCTGCAAGCGTATCTATAATCTCCGACGACGGAGTTCCGGGATAGCCTGCAATAACCTGCACGCCGCCTTCAAGAAGCCCACGGGCAATTGCCACGTTTCCAAGCATGTACTCACGCATTGTCATAATTATTGTCTCCAGTATTTAAGCAGGAAAATCCCGCTAAGATAACAGGTAAAATATTGTTATTATCGGCGTCAGCAATTAAGTATTATAATCGTGTGATGCCAGCAAATTTGAAGTTTCATAAGGACAGATCAATAAGTAATACCTGCTGTCCGAAACCAGGTAAAATGTTTGCATTATTCAAATAACATGATCAATAATATACTTTCGGATAAGTGCCCTGAAGTTACCCTTCGGATAATCAGTTAACATGGAAAAACTGATAAACGAAAAAGAAACGAGAAAAGAAGCGAGAAAAGTTTACAGCTTTTTAGAGAACGCAAAAATAGATTTAAAAGCTGGTAAAAGTTTTTTCACCTCCCAGCTCATGAATAAAGAACTCAATTTATTCTCAGGAATTCTGCAAGCTTTTTGATTTCATCCAGTTCGATATTAAGTTCTTTGCCTTTAAGAGACGCTTTAAAAATCTCTCTTTTTTCCGGGATTTCAGCCACGACATTCACACAGTTCACCGACGACAGTATTTCTTCTCTTATATCCGGTTCAACCTTATTAAGCACGAAATAAACCCTGCACCCGCATTGTGCACCAAATTCATCAAATTTCTTTGAAAGCTTGAGGGACTCGTAGGAAGGGTCGACAACCACGAGAATCAGGTCAAAATCCTTATCAACACCACGTCCGAAATGTTCGGTGCCGGCCTCTGTATCCACGATTACAATATCTTCTTTTCCCAGGTCAAGGTTTTCCAGAAATTCACGGGTCAGAACTCCCATTGGACAGGCACAGCCTTCCCCGAAATCATGAATTTTACCAACCGCCATCAGCCTGACTCCATTCTTTTCCTCCACGAATTCCTGCGGGAGGTCGGAAAAACTCCACCTGTTTTTAAAAAATCTGGACTGTTGAGCAGGCTGCTCTTTAGTATTACCATTAGCTGCAAACCCCCAAAACTGGGTGGTTTTCGGAGCAGCCCTCTGCTTTTCTTTAAAGCCCTTCTTTCCTCCGAAATATTCCATAAGGTCCCTTGGGGCTGCCATACCTAGCTGGCTGTGTAGCCCATAATTTGACTCGTCAATGTCGAGCACAAGCACGTTTTTTGTTTTTGCCATTTCCTTTGCAAGGAGAGCCGAAATCGTACTTTTTCCGCTTCCTCCTTTCCCGCACACTGCGATTTTCATAGCCAGTTCACCTACCCCAGTAATTTATCCTGCTGAATTAAAAACGCTTCTTTTAATTATGAGGATAATATGAATTTTAATGATTTTATCCACATCCTTTGACTTATAGTTCAGTTTTTGTCGCGTTCATGCTGCTATGCTAGAAGATTGTGCTGCTATTATAATCATGAAGTGTATGAAAAATGAATAACTGAAAACGCGATGGTGAAAGAATAACAGCCTTGGAAAGAAGATTGGAAGATATAGAAAAGTTTGCAGAAAAATAAGATGTTAACTAAGATATAGGAGAAAACGCAAATCACTAGGAAGAGAAAGTGGAAGTTGAAGAAGATACGGAGCTGAAAGAGAAACTTTGGCTTTGTAGATATCTTGTCAAAACCAGCTTTAAGAGGCTGAAAATAATTAAGTAAGTTATGTTATCTCGTATAGTTAAAAGAAGTGGAAATCAGTTATTTCTTAGGATTTCTGCAAAGTCGAAGTTCTGTTTATATGAGAGATGAGAAACAGTGTATAAGAACATAAAATATTTAAAATTTATGTCATTTGAACGTGTGTTAAGTGTAGCTAAGGGAGCGGGCCTAAGATATAAAGTATCTAGCGTTGGGTTCTTACCGCGCATAAATGGGAAATGCGTTGTTAAGAACTCAGGGAAATGTGTAATTGGAGAGATGTTTTCTGTGAGATGTAAACCGTATCCAGTTTCAATAAAAATATTTGAAAATGCTACTCTTTTAATCGGGGATCACGTATTTTTAAATTTTGGAGTCGACATTGGTTGCACGGCCCAGATAACCATTGGAAATAATGTAATAATTGGAAGTTTTACGAATATAATAGACAATAGCTTCCACTATGTTGATCCAGATACACCAAATATTGGACGAAAAATAACTATATCTGATAATGTTTGGATTGGAAACCATTGCATTATTCTTCCAGGAGTAAAGATTGGAAAAAATTCGGTTGTTGCTGCTGGAAGTGTTGTAACTCATGATGTACCAGATAATGTACTGGTTACGGGCGTTCCTGCGACAGTGAAAAAAGAATTAAACATCCATAAAAATTGGATACGACGGGAGCAACCATTCAACTCTACTACCATAAAAGATTGAATTGAAAAAAGTTTTTCGTACCAATTTAATTTATTAATTTGTGATGTTATTAAACATTTTCTTGCCCGAAAAGTAGGACTAAAGAAAAGTGAAAAATATATATTGAGAAAAAATTATCGTTTTTATGGAGATTAACATATCTTGGAAAGGCAAAAAATGCAAAAAACCTCTCCAGGCCTGGCATGTTGGGTTTAATGGGAGTGAGCGATTTTCCCAATAAATACTAACAGACTTTCAGTATATAATTACACATGTTTTGATTTTTTGTAGCCATGGAGGCAATTTAACTCTTACTTTTCCACTAATCAATGAATTATCAACCCATGTAGAGAAAGGATAATTTTCATGTATAACTTATAAAATAAAAAAGCACTTTAGCGTCAAAAAGTGCTTTTATACAAAAGAAAAATCGCAAAGGAAATGTCACTTATTCGTAAATACTTTTAAAGAACTTTCTTATACTAGAGAGGTCTTTAGGTTTTCCCAAAAGAACACATGTGTCTTTTGTCTGGAGGAAGGAGTTTCCATCAGGAACATAGATCATTTTTGAGCCTCTACGAATAGAAAGGACTGTTACTCCGTGTTTTTTTCTTAATTCGAGATCTGCCAGGGTTTTTCCATCGAAACTTGAGCCTTCTCCCACTTTAACCACCTGAATATCGACTCCTGGAAGCCCACCCATTAAACTGAATTCATTGTTAACATCTGTGCCTGTATTAACAAGCGCTTTTCGCATCATTAAGTAGCCGTCAGCTCGCAAGTCGTTAACCAGCTTCTCAATATCTTCCTGTGGGACCAGATACTTTCTCAGTACTCGGAAAAAGATCTCTACTGAGGTTTCGTATTCTTCAGGGATAATTTCATCTGCACCCAGGTCATTGAGATATTTCATTTCCTGTAAGTCCCGTACCTTGGTAATAATACAAACGTTCGGGTTCAATTGTTTTGCAATTTCCACTATTCTCCTTGTAGCAGCCTCGTCCGAGACCCCAATTACAAGAACTCTTGCATTCTTTATTCCCGCATGCTCCAGTACAGCTCCAAATACTGCATCTCCATATTGTATACTTTCCCCTTTCATTTTTTCCTGTTTGACCGTTTCAGGGTCTGATTCCACAATAATGTAGGGAATACCTGCAGTTTTTGCGGCCTTTGAAATTGCTTTTCCGGAAAAACCAAAGCCCACGATTATAATGTGATCTTTTATTCCAGGCTCAACATCTGCTTCTTCTTGAAGAGAACTTGAGCAGAAACCACTTACGAGTTTCATGCCGAAAGGAGTCTCTGAAGCCTTTCTGACAATAAAATCAGCAGGTTTGTAAGAAGCACTAATCAAAAAAGGCGTAGCTGCCATAGTAAGGATCGAAACCGCCAGAAATGCCTGGTAAGTCTCTTCTGTTAGAAGTGAATATTCCACTCCTAAACTGGAAAGGACAAAAGAGAATTCTCCTACCTGTGAAAGTGCAAGTCCTGTCAATATAGTTGTACGGAGAGGAGTCCCCAGAAGGAAATTTACAACAACTCCAGATGTTGATTTTACGACGATCAGGGCGATTGTTGCAAACACAAGAATTGGAAGGTTCTCAAACAAATAATTAACACTCAGAAGCATGCCTACAGACACGAAAAAGAAGCACATAAACGCATCTTTCAAGGGCAAAATATTGCCCATTGCCTGCTTACTGTACTGGGAACCAGACATAATTACCCCGGCTAAAAGAGCTCCGAGAGCTGTTGACAGCCCGATACTGGAGGTAAAGACCGCTGCTGATAAACAGATGAATACAACACTGGCCAAAAACAATTGTTTGTTCTCGGTCTTACCTACATGGTAAAATATCCAGGGAAACAGAAATTTGTCGCTCAGAATAAAAACCAGGATAATAAGCAAGCCTTTGAACAACATACTCGGAAGGGCTCCATCAAAACTCACGGAATTTCCTGCAAGTATTGGAGTGATCAACATCAGAGGTACGATGGCAAGGTCCTGAAATATAAGAATTGCAAGCGAAGTTTTTCCATGAGGAGAATTGACTTCATTCCTGTCCTGAAAGACTTTAATCACTATCGCGGTACTGCTAAGTGAAATTAATATACCAAGAAAGACAGAGGTCGCCGAACTAAAACCTAGAGATGAACAAACAACAAAAACCATTGCTGTCGTAAAGAGCAGGTGGAGGGTTCCCCCAATCATTACATCCTTTTTCATTTTCCAGAGTTCACCTAAGGAAAGGTCAACTCCTATTGTAAAAAGAAGAAAGATTACACCCAGATCGGCATGTAAGTCTACGATCTCTCCCCCACTTAGGATGCCAAGCCCGTAAGGTCCTATCAGCATACCGGTTACAAGATAACCCAGTACAGGAGGGAATTGAAATCTGTAGAAAATAGTAAGAATTAAAATGCCAAAACCAAGAAGTACGTCAATATGTGCCAGTAAAGATGATGCCATTTATTTTACTCCTCATTTATTTTACTCCTCTGGAGCTGGAGCAGAGGTATTTAACTTTCCGGACATTTTAAGTAAGAATATTAAACCTGAACATAGACTTGAAGTATTCATTAATTATCCTCAGTGAATTTATTGTCTAAAGCTGAACGAGTATTTAGTTTTATAAAAAATATAGTATTTTTGGATAAACTTGAGCTTATCTTATAAAAACATATTTACACAAACTATTGTAACCCCTGTCAACTAACTACACACATTTTATAATTGGAGGATAGAATGTTTCCATCATTTTTGCAAACAACAATGAATTTTCTACTATAGCAAAATCATCTTTAGTTTATTCGTCAAATGTTTTTAATTGAACGAACCCAGATGTTTTTTATTGAGCGAACCCAGAATTCAACCTTGTTTACTAAATATTGTATTCGGAATAGTCAAGCAAACTGTAAATCATGAAAAGTAGTTCTAGAATTCTTACTGGTTTAGAAAAAGCTGGTTTTGGAATAGACTTAAACTGGTTTTAGGATAGATTCAAACATGCTTCAGGATCGGCCCAGTATTAGTTCAGTGAGAATAATAAACCTGAATGAGTGCTCAATTCGTGCCTCAGAACTCATTAGACTCTAAAATTAAGTGCCTCAAACATTTAATTTAATTTATACAGATATAAATTGATTTATGTTTCAGAATGTAGCCGAAAAGCCGAATAATGGCTTAATTTCTCAATATACATTAAAAAATAATTTAATACCAGCAGAATCAAAGTCATTACTGTGGCAGAGTACATAGGTTTATCAAAGCTATCCTGGAAAAACCTCAGAAATTTCAGGGAAGAACTTCTTTCCTGTATTTTTCAAATCCCAGCCTGTCAAAGAGATCTCCTAACCTTTCTCCGTCAAGGCCTTCTCTCCTGTAATACTCAAAGGTTTTTTCTAGAATCGAAAATAGCTGCCCCTCGTCAGCAAGCTCAAGAAGCTTTGTCCCGTGCCCAGGCTTCCTTCCCAGCTTACCTCCGACAAAGATTGTGCATCCGGTTTTTTCCGCCCTCAGCGCATCTTTCCTGCAGGCTGCTATACATAACCCGCAAAGGATGCACTTTTCCCTATCTATGCTGGCTTTATCATCGAGAACCTTTATTGCTTCCATTTTACATGCTTTTTCACAGCGCTTGCAGCCAACACAGTTTTCTGAGATAAGTTGTGGTTTTGTCGTACCCATTACTCCAAAATCGGTATCCTGGGGTTTTACGCAAGCCGATGGACAGCCAGTTACTGCAATCTTGAGTTTTTTGGGAACAGTTTCTCCTACATATTTTTCAGTTATCCTGTTTGCTATTTGCTGGCAGTCGATCAACCCAAACCTGCAAACCTCATTTCCCTGGCAGGCAACTACTGCTCTTACTCGCTTTCCAGACGAGCCTCTCAAAACTCCCTGCTTCTCAAGTTCAGAACTTGCTTCTTCAGCCTCTTCGAGTTTGACAAAAGGAATCTCAATTCCCTGCCTTGAAGTTATGTGGATATATCCATGTCCGTATTTCTCGGCAGCATCAGCAATTGCACGCAGCTTTTCTGCGTCAATCCTGCCACTAGTAGCTCTAACCCGCATTGAAACCATGTTTTCCTGCCTCTGAGGCAGAAATCCTTTACTTTTGAGTAAAGACTCATCTATTTTTTTCTCACTCATATAAGGTCACTTGTTGAAAAGGCATTATTATGGATGTATATAAAAATTGTTAATGATTCGATTTTCCTTATAGATTGCTATTTGTAATCCGAACCCGAAACGTGGAATTTCTATCCCTGTACCGACTGCTCGGAGAAATATCCTTTACCCGGGGCTACTATCCTGCACAAGATCGAATGTCATAAGGGAAACTGTTGAAGACGGAATGAAGTGTCAACAAAAAGAAAAATCTCTACTGTTTGCAGCCTAGAAAACAAAATCCAAGCTCTAGCTTGTGAAATTGAATTTTTATTATTAAAGTACCCATATCGAAACTGTCTCCTATATATGAGCCACTATCGTATAGAAAATAGTTCCCTATTGTATTTTTTACAGATACATTCTACAACTATATTACACTACACCTCAATGATTAAGAAACTGAATCGTTATATATGATAGGATGAAAAAACTGGGAGTAAACTGAATAACAGTTTTAAAGGTGATAAAGTATGTTTTGTAATCAATGTCAAGAAACTTTTAAGTCAATAGGTTGTACGAAAAATGGAGTGTGTGGCAAGAAAGGAGAAGTTGCAGATCTTCAGGACAGATTAATCTATGTTCTCAAAAGCATCTCTTTTTATAATCTTAAAGCAAGGGCTGCAGGTCTGAATGAAGAAGCAACAGATCGTTTTATTCTCGACGGCTTCTTTGCCACTCTTACTAACACTAATTTTGACAAGGAGGAAATTGAATCCTTTATAAAGAAAGGATTTGAGCTCAGAGACAACATTAAGGCAAAGCTTCCTTCGGGAATAATAGATGCCGAAAAAGACCTGCCTGCAGTGGCTACAGTTACCCCTGAAAACATAGGAAATTTGGATGTTGCTGTTCACTCAACTGCAGATGAAGATATCCGATCCCTTAGAGAACTTCTTACCTACGGGATGAAGGGAATGGCCGCTTATGCACACCATGCCTATATTCTGGGATATAAAGATGAAGCAAGCTTTGAGTTTATAGAAAAAGGACTGGTTGCAACAACAGACGACAGCTTAGGAGTGGAAGCTCTAATCGGTCTTGTCCTGGAGTGTGGACAGAAAGGTGTAGCTGTCCTCGCCCTGCTTGACAAAGCAAATACAGAAACATATGGAAACCCTGAACCAACAGTAGTTAACATAGGTGTAAGAGATAGGCCTGGAATACTTATCAGTGGGCATGACCTTCGAGATCTCGAACAGCTCCTTGAACAAGCGAAAGGCACAGGAATCGATGTTTATACCCACGGTGAGATGCTGCCTGCAAACTCTTATCCTGCCTTTAAGAAATATGACAATTTCGTAGGCAATTACGGAAATGCCTGGTGGAGACAGAACGAAGAGTTCGAAAAATTCAACGGCCCCATCCTGCTAACAACAAACTGCATAATCCCACCAAGGGAATCATACAGAAACAGGATCTACACTACAGGAGTCGTGGGTTTTGAAGGGCTTACCCACATATACGAAAAAGAAGATGGCACAAAGGACTTTAATCCCCTTATAGAACAGGCAAAAATGAGCAAGCCTCCCGAGCAACTGGAAAGTGGAACAATAGTTGGAGGTTTCGCACATGATGCAGCCCTTTCTGTTGCAGATAAGATCGTAGATGCCGTAAAAAGTGGAGCAATCAGCAGGTTCATAGTTATGGCAGGCTGTGACGGCAGACATAAGGAAAGAGCTTACTACACAGATTTTGCAAAAGCCCTGCCAAAAGACACAGTAATTCTGACAGCTGGCTGTGCCAAATACCGCTATAACAAACTGGATCTTGGAGATATAGGAGGAATCCCGAGAGTTCTCGACGCCGGGCAGTGCAACGACTGTTACTCGCTTGTAGTAATAGCTCAGAAACTTGCAGAGGCTTTCGGTCTCAAGGACATAAATGATCTCCCTGTTTCCTACAACATAGCATGGTATGAGCAAAAAGCCGTGCTTGTTCTGCTTGCTCTTTTGAGTCTTGGAGTAAAGAACATCACCCTAGGCCCAACACTTCCGGCTTGTGTATCTCCAAACGTTCTTAAAGTGCTGGTTGATAATTTCAATATCAGGCCAAACACAACCGTTGAAGCGGATATGAAAGTGCTTCTGAATCAAGCATGAGCTTCAGGAAGAAACTGGTGTTGCGTCAACAAACATTGATGCAACACTAGCATAATTTGTAAAAATATACAGGATAACATAAAATTATGGTTAAAAAGAGGGAACAATATGAAAGTTATTGAGATGAAGTCTTCACCTGAAAAACCAAATCCTCACAATGTAAGCGTTCGGACTCTTTATGATACAGAACATGCCCAAGCAGTACACATAGAACTCAAGCCAGGAGAAGCTTTAAAAAAGCATATCACTCCAACAGATGTCTTTTTCTATATTCTGGAGGGAAAAGGCGTAGTTGAGATTGGGGATGAACAACAGGAGGTCAGCAGGGATACGTTAATTGAAAGTCCTGCAAAAGTTCCTCATCGCCTTTTGAATCCTGGAGATGGAGTCTTTAGAGTACTTGTTGTTAAAGTCCCGAGGCAAACTGAATCCACACGTTTGCTGTAAGATTTAATCACACGAACAGGATAAATAAAACAATAGAGGAGAAATATGTCTACAGAAGAGAATAAAGCAATAGTCCGTCGATTCTTTGAGGAAGGGCCCTCTAAAGGAAATCTAAATATTGCCAATGAACTGCTATCATCTGATTTCACTCTTCATGTTCCTCTTCCTGTATCTTCAGGAATAAATGGAATAAAAGAAGTAATCACCTCATGCAGAGCAGCCTTCGAGCATCTTAATGTTACAATAGAAGATATGATTGCCGAAGGAGATAATGTGGCTGCTCGCTTCACAGCCCATGGTATACATAAAGGCGATTTTATGGGTCTGCCGATCACAGGAAAACCAATAACTATGACTGGTATAGAGATCTTCCGTATTAAAGATGGTAAGATTGTCGAGTTATGGGGTGAGGCTAACCTTCTCGGCCTGATGGAACAGTTAAGGAATTTGTCTTCACCTGGGAACCAGGATTAAACTCCGCCAGGCACACAGTATTCTGTTTGGGATTTAGTTCCTTGACCCTCACCTTGACAAAAAGGGATAAGTGAACCTATGAAAAAAATTAGAATAGGAATGTTTTCCTGGGAAAGTTTGTATTCCATACGTGTTGGGGGAATTGCCCCCCATGTATCCGAACTTTCAGAAGCTCTTGCAGCTGAGGGACACGAAGTTCACCTTTTTACACGGGGCCACGAAAATAATGATGAGATAATTACTGGCGTCCACTATCACAGAGTTACCTGTGATCAAATTGGGGGGATAGTGGAACAGATGAACCTGATGTGCGAAAATATGTACAATCGGTTCCTGAATGTAAGAGAGAAAGCAGGTGAATTTGACGTCTTGCATGGGCACGACTGGCATCCTGTAAATGTTCTCTGCAGAATAAAAGCCGAGTTCGGGCTGCCCTTTGTTCTGACTTTTCACAGCACTGAATGGGGACGTAATGGAAATCGTTATGGAGACTGGTGGGAGGCAAAGGAAATCTCGCATAGGGAATGGCTCGGAGGGTACGAATGCTCCGATGTGATCATTACTTCGACAATATTAAAAAAAGAAATTCAGCAAATTTACAAAATTCCCGATTACAAACTCTGGAAAATTCCTAACGGCATAAATGTGGGAAAGATTAAAAGAGAAGTCGATCCAGGGAATATAAAAAAGCATTATGGCATTCATCCGTGTCTTCCAGTTGTGCTTTTTACTGGAAGGATGGCATATCAGAAAGGGCCTGACCTGCTAATAGAAGCTGCGGCAAGGGTTCTGAAGAAAAAGAATGCACAGTTTGTACTCATAGGAGAAGGAGAAATGCGCGCCCATTGTGAGTATCAAGCTCATAAACTTGGGATCGGTAATTCCTGTAACTTTCTTGGGTATGCCCCGGATAATACTGTGATAGACTGGTTTAATGCCTGTGACCTTGTCTGCATTCCTAGTAGGAACGAGCCTTTCGGAATTGTCGTACTTGAAGCCTGGGATGCAAGTAAACCGATAGTCGCAAGTGATGCAGTCGCCCTTGTGGAAAACTTCAAAACAGGTATTATTGCTTATAAAGAACCCTCTTCTATTGCCTGGGGTCTAAATTATATCCTTGAAGGGCTTGGTCGTAACAGGATGGGAGAAAAAGGGAACGATCTTCTTAAACAGAAATACAACTGGAAAACCATAGCGGAAAAAACGTTGGAAGTATATGAGAAATTGGTTGAAAAGCACAAATCCAGTTTTTGAAACTCAAGAAGCTGATGTTTCTCTTAGAGCCCATCCAGAAAGTCAAAAATGAGTAAATGACTAAATGAACTCAGAAAATGTTTAAATAATTAAAAGGGGGGGGAAGTAGTTGATTCGACTGAAAAGGATTTATGAACAGCCATCAGACCAGGACGGATTCAGGGTACTTGTCGATAGGCTTTGGCCTAGGGGGCTTCGAAAAGATGAAGTCAGGATTGATCTGTGGTTAAAGGAGATAGCTCCTAGGGACGAGCTTAGAAAACTGTTTTCACATAATCCTGAGAAATGGGAAGAGTTCAGGAAATGCTATCTTGAAGAACTGGAGCTAAAAGAAGAGTATGTACAGAAACTCATAGATAAAGCGAAAGAAACTGACCTGACCCTACTCTACGCCGCAAAAAATGAAGATTTTAATAACGCCGTAGTTTTAAAGGAGTATCTGAACTCCAAATTAAAGAGACCATGATCGCGAAAAATTGGATAGTACAAAAAATGTGTATCGATCCCCCTATATTATCAATAAACCAAGGATAAACATAGATGAGCGCAGATCAGAATCCGTGCTTTACGTTTAAAAGTACACCCAAAAAGCCAAATAATGGCTGTATTTTCAGCCATACTTCTTGAAATTTAATCCTTAGTTGGCAAGTTATAGAAGAAGAAATCCAACGGGAAAAGTTAGATCGTATCTCCTCAAAAACCTTAGTTGCGGCAATTAAGATCTCTTCCCTTAGGTATTAATGAGCACGAATTGTTCAAATGAGCACGAATTGTTCAGAGGAATCTCCATCTTTTCTTTTATCTTTAGACATATAATTTACCTCAAATCAGTCAACCATAGCTTTGACTAAAGCATCTCGAACGTCCGAGTAAAACTGAATATCAATCTTAGTTGCCATATCATCAGATAGGTCGAAAAGCTGACGGCGACAAGAAACGGGCATAAGAAGGGCAGTTGCACCTTTTTCAACAGCAATTTCTGCAATAGTCACGGGATTATGAATAGGCTCAATGGAACCACCCAAAGCAATTTCGCCAACTATGATCAAACCACCACGAACACTCCTCCTTAATAATGAAGTACAGAGGGCAACTAAAGAGGGCATTCCGAGCTTTGCTCCAGACTTTGAGACATCAAAAGCTCGTAACTGGACTGTAAATTCATGATGGCGAGGATCTTTGTCTCCTACAAGTTGCATAAACCTAGAATAGAGATTCTGTTCAGCATAGTTCACACTCTCACGGAAAGCCTGTGGAACCGGTTTATTTAGAATTTTCACACCTGATCCAGGGCCTTCATTTACTTCGATACGGTATAGTCCAGGATGTTCGTCTATACTGCCAGGGCTAATGGCCCAAACCTGTCCGGGTTCCAAAGGATCTCCTCCGATGCTGTTTTCACTCTGAAGCTCAGGTGTAGAGACGAACTTTTCTATTCCATCTTCTCCCATAACATAGCTGAAATGGGTATTCCGAAACTCTGCTGCACCGATTCTCTTTTGTTGTTCCTTAACACGGCGTCTTGCTTCCATAGCAATCCGGACAGCCCATTCAAGTTCCTCCTCTGGAATTTCTGTGGTATCTCCGGGATAGAGCAGTTTCAAAAGCCCGCTAACAGTCTTGTTTACCGCGTTTGTATCCCGGCCGCTGAGCGCACCTCCGTAAAAAACACGGTTCTGGAGCAGAGAAACTCGGCTCTGATTGCGAAGCTGACTCCAGCACTCCGAAAGGAAATCACTGACTAGGCCAAAGTGATCAGTGAGTAATTCTTTGTTGATCTTGGGAACATCCCACCCTGGAAGATAAGCATGAATACGATCCATGAAAGCAGTGTCATCTCGGATTTCCGGAGGCATGGGGCCGAAGAGATGGCTAACACGTTGTTGATGCTCAACATCTACCTCAAAATTACCGACCAAGACCATGCTTCCATCGGCACGGATACTCTCTTTGCCCCGGCTGAACTCCCCAGATTCCATGTATCCTTTCATGATATTGACACCATCCTTCTGATCGAAGCTGATGCCAGAAATTTCATCAAAACAGACTACATCATACTGACAGACAAGTCCACGCTGACCAGTGGAGTTATTTACAAACATCCTTGCTACTGTAGCTTTTCCGCCGGAGATCAGATGAGCATAAGGTGAAATCTGCTGGAAGAGATGACTTTTCCCGGTACCGCGAGGCCCTAACTCCACAAGGTTATAGTTGCGTTCTACGAAAGGCACCATCCTTAGAAGGAATGCGTTCTTGACTCTTTCAGAAAGGGTAGTTGGTTCGATGCCTATGCTTCGAAGTAGAAAAGCCTTCCATTCTTCGGTAGTAAATTTTTTCCTGGCCTCTGCCATAAAATTCAGTACATCTCTCTTAGATAGCTGGATCTCCCTAAGGCTTTCAACTCCAAAAGGTCGTCCCTTGCTTTCCTGGGCAATGGCTGCATCATAATTGAGAGAAATTTCGGCGTAGAACCCTCCAGTTAACATTCTTTCGTGCTCATTCACCAGTTCAGAGCTGATTCTAACATCTGTTAACTGAAGGCTAGGTAATGTTGCTACATAGGAGTCTGTTTTTGCATCAAGGCGGGCAGTAATGAGATCTATAATCTTTACTTCACCGTTTTCCCTTGCTCTGGATTTAAAGAGTTCTTCTTCTCCAGCCTTTACAGTGCGAGAATTTAACTGCCGCTGGACGATTTCAAGTCCTTCCTCTATCTCATCATTATCTATACTCGCGCAGTAACGTCCCAGAAGGAACTCTACAACGTAAGTAGGCACTGGAAACTGACGACTGAAAGTCCGAACAAGATCTTTCCTGACCAGATATCCATCAAGAGACGAGGCTGCCAGCCTGTCTATCTGATCCAATTCACTCATTCTTTACCTCCACCGATGACTGTATCAGTTTGGGCCACAAGCTCACCATTAGAATTAAGCAGAACGATAGTTGCACTGACCCCTTCCAATTCTTCACTTTCAACAACTACAGAAGCTGTTCCGTTGTCTTTCAACGGATTTACTTTCAGAACCACACTGGAAAACGAATCTCCTGGTTGAGTGCGAATATCAAGTGATAACCCAGAGAATTCTCCATCAACGGCAATGGTGCACCTCAGCCCTTTCCAAACTATATCCGTAAGTTCCACGGAAACAGCTGAAACCTTCGATACTCCAGACGAAACGTTTAGTTCCAGTGTTAGGCACTCTTGGAGGCTCAAACCACCATGAGCATATTCCATACCATTACGGAAACAACTAATGCCATCTGCAAGAGCAAAATACTGATTGCTATTCCAGTACCAGGGATATAGCCTTTCATTTGTTGTGGCACCAGGTTTGATTGAGGCACAGCGTCCCCATTTGCTTTCTACCAGTACACTGGGTAAATCGATTTTTGGTAGTCCACCTGGCAATAGAAGCCATCCATGATCAGTGACTATATGGACACTCTTCCACCCAGCTTTAAGAAGACGAATTACCCTGTCCTGAATCTCGCTCAATGTGCTCTCAAGATGCTTGGAGAGTTTCCATCCCCTGTCATGACCGTCATGGTCAATGTTGCCGAATTCACACCAGGCACGACCATTTACATTGCCATTCGATGAGCGTTCTAAAATCTCCCATCCTCCATCAATTAGCAACTTTTTCAGATGGTAACCACCTTTAAGGGACTGACCCGTTTCAGCAACAATGGGCTCAAAGTCAGTATTGGAATCTTCGCCTTTTATCTTATCTCTCACAGGGGTCACCGCAGGCTTACCCGTTGCTGTAATGCTGGGAAGAGCTGACCATACTGTTTTCTCTTTTACCTTATATTCTTGAGAATCAAGCATTTCCACAAGCCTTTTAGCGGTGTCAAATCGAAGTCCATCTACAAACAGGACGCATTCCCTATCTTTGTACTGAAGTGTTTTGCAGCTGGATGCACTGCCACCTGGATATCCTGATTTTTCTACAATCTTCTGCAGGTATCTGGCGGATTCTTCAGCCCAAGTGATATAAATAGACTGAATTGCTTTTTTAATTGCCTCAAAATCTTCTTCTTTTTCCACGCAGGCAAGAGCCTTCATCACGGCATCGTCAGCTCTCCAACCCGCATTCGTGTAACCAGCCATGAGGTCGTCAACGGAACCTGCAGCCAGAGCGGTATTCGTGGTAGAGGCAAGAACAGAAAGGTGTTCCATAGCACGTGCAAGAGGAGCTTCACCCAACTCCGCCCACACCAAACTGCGTCTTGAATTATGCTGGTTTTCAAGCTCTGCAAGCTTTTTACGGGCTTCATGAGGTGGCATGCTCTCTAGAGCACTTAGATCTGTGCGAAGCTTATTCTCTTGGGTTTCATTCCACTGTGGCCAGCCATCAAATTTGCCTCCCCCTAGGTGCCACTGGATTGTTCCATTAGGTGGTTTGCACTTGCGTATTTGAGCAGGGATATTAGGATATCTTTTAGGAGCTTCTCGGTATCTATCCCAAACAGGATTCCAGGATCCTTCGTGGCAAGCCAGTTTTGTCGCTCCAACAATAACTCCATCTTTTTCCGGATCAAAAGCGAACTGAGACTTGCAAAGTTCCACGAAAGCTTTCCATTCATTTTCATCATGTTCATCATGGAAGGTATCCCCATGATCAAGCCATTGAAGCAAGTCACGGACAGGGTCACCTCCAGTAAGTAAGGCATTAAAGTAGTCCTTGTCTAGACGTTTACCTTTGAGGAGTTCTACCTCTTCATCCAGCAAAGGGCAAAGAGCCATTTGCATGGCATTCTTGGTGTCGTTGTCCAGAGCGACATCCAGGCCCATGCCCCCCTGGTCAGATTTGAGGAAAGCGAGGATAGTCCAATCCTTGGCATTGACCTGCGACCAGATCGCTCCAAGGTACTGGAGTGAAACCAGAGGCTTTAGCTGGTCAGGACAGCTTTCCACAGCTCGCATGTCTTGGCGGCTGAAACCCGGAAGGTAGAAAATAGGTGTCCTATCACTCGGTAGATCAACATCATCAACTTTATTTGCAACAACACAGCGCAGCCAGATAGCAGGCCCTGCTCGTTTTTCAGGATAGTAGTCACCAAGGACAAAGAGCTCAGGCAGCTCATTCTGCAGGTTAGGAATTACAGCCTCCCATTGCCTGTCGCTGTCCGGCCATAAAATGCAGGCAGGAGCTACCTGCACGTCCGAATTGTAGACTGCAGCCTGACGAATTTTTTTGATAAAATGGTCAATGACATGCATTTATTCCTTCTCCTTCAGGGCAAAAAGGTTTAGTGTCTCTTCAACGAGCTTGAAAGTTCTTGAATCGATGCTTTTGATATTCCATTTATCAGTTTTTACGAGATCTTCATTCAGGTAGAGGCCATTTAGGTATCCAATATAGCGCCCTTGTTTATCTTTTCGGTCTCTTTTTTCTTCAAAACTTTTGTTCCCTAGATTGCTATTATACCCCGAAATTGTCAGATTTCCGAGACGGTCGACATATTTTGCCTGCAACTCTTTAGCTCTTATTTTATCCCCCTCAGCAATCATATCTATCCACGGCTGAGGAATGTTTTCACCTTGGGGGAATATATGTTCTATAGTCCAAACGTATCTTTTTCCTTCCATTGCCCAGAGATCCACCATGCTCTCTCGTGTCTTGACTTTTTCTTCCAATGCACAAAGAATGAAACGAACAGCTTCGGAGTTTTCTGAATAAACCGGCCCTTCAAGAAGTCTACGAAATACCTCGTCATTAGCGGAAACAGCTACAAGTTCCTTTTCAACTATCCTAACAATTTCATCGCCTTCCAGCCCATCTATTTTGTTAATAAGATTCATGAAGAGGCGGGTTAGATCTCTTGTCGGAGGAGTATCTGTAAGATTCCTTCTCACAAAGAAACGGACGAGCAATTGGATAATTTTATTTAGGTGCATTTCGTCCAGAAGGTAGCGTTCCTTTTTGAGAAAAACGAATAAAAGAAATAGATAAGAAGGAGCACCCTGGATGCGTTCAAGGTCTTTTAATGACCTGGAAAGAGAAGCATACCATTCTTCCTGTTTTGGATTAAGAATAAAAGAGTAACATTTACCAGCCTGCAGAATCTCTTCAAAAAAGCCGTTTGCATCGTTCACGATTAGTTTTTCATAGATCTTAATGAGGTTTGAACGTGTAGCTACCGAAGCATTCTGGACATCTTTGATAATTGGTTTGAATTCGTTATTGAAGGCATTGTAATACTGTCTGAAAAACCGTTCCTGAACTGTATAATCGTCTCCCAGGTAATTCAAAAGATAGTTCCAGTTATTGAAGTGCTGGTCAATGTGCCCAGGGTCTATCTGCTCCAATTTAGCTAACAACTTATTTTTGATGAGATCAATAGGTGTTAGTGGCACACCTCTGTTATTCAATGATTCAAACAGTATGTAAGCGTCCGAGTGACTTTCTACTTCAATCTTTACCAATGTTGCCAGACTTACTCTTTCCCCAAATCCCATAATAGCTGCCAGTTCTTCCTCTGAGTGGCCAGAGAGAGCATTTATTCTCTCCTGGAAATACCGATAAGCCTTGAAGATCCTCCGGTTTCCAGCATTGGGAGGAATATTAAAGGATTTGACGACCCCAGCTTCATTTAGAACAGAAAGATAATCCTCTTTGTTATGGTTCTGAACCTGAGGGATCACACGTATCTGATCTGCGTCCTTCTTGAGAACCAGCTTTCTTTTGAGATTGAGTAAGTCTGTTTGTTGATCCTCAGTAAGCAGATCCTTATTTGACTTCAGGCATGAGTAAATGGCAGCAAAAAGCAACGACAGAGTAGTCATCCGCTGCTGACCGTCCACTACTTCAAGCTGCTGAACTGAGAGAGCGTCAGTACTTTGATTGATACAAATGATGGAACCGAGGAAGTAACCATTGTCATTTTCAAGGATGTCATCAAAGAGTTTTTCCCATTCCCATTTCCCCCAGGTATATTCCCGCTGGTAACGAGGAACGGTATATACAACATTAGCTTCAATATCAAAAAGTTGAGAAATAGGGTAATTATTTACGGATTTGATCATTTTGCAGCCACCCTTGCCTCTCTCTTTTGTTTCAGGCTCAGATGATGGTCATTGATGCGGTCACCTTTTTTGCCTCCATATTCAAGACCAAGGTTATACCAAGGAGCTGATTCAACATCTGTTCCCCTATCCTTGTTCCAGTTGATGTTAGGCTTGTCCCGGAGAACACCTGCACCTTTCTTGCTCACATCAGGAACACTCATAAATGGTCGGATGTTGAGACGTACTCCATCATTAAGGTCGGGATCCCAACCAATAGGCTGCTTTTCAATGGGTTTCCAGCGGACAAAAATATCGTAAGGGGCTTCGCCTTCAAGGATAAGTTCAAGTTTTTTCTTCAGGCTCTCAGCTGCATCAAGCTTTTCCTGTGAGCCATCAACACCATTTGCTATATCTTGTTTCTGACGGCTGATCCAGTCCCCTAAATAAGTGTAAATCAGTGTTTCAAGCAGCTTTTTATCCAATTTATGATAGTTAACTAATGCTGCAAAACCATCTCTTAAACCGTCCCATATGTGCCAAATAAATGGCCGATGCTGGAAGAGTTTACAATGTTGAGCGAAGAATTTCTCACGCAGCCAGGTTTCCAATGGTTTACCCGCATGATCTACTCGTTTTAGTAATTCCGAGAGCTTGTCATTACTCCATGAATCACCATATGCGGCAGCCAGCAGGTTTAGAAGCTGATCGGCTGCAGAGGCTTCTCCCCTAACTGGAGGTATGCAGACAATTCCATCTTCGTCAGCGTATGAAGTCAGATTACCACACTTTTTCACCCAATTTCTCGCTTCATCGGAGAGCTCGATCTCAGCATCCAGTTCGGCGGGCCAACGGTAACCAAGTAGACGGGCAACAGCTACCTGTAAAGACTCATCACTTTTTACAGGATGTCCATGGAAGATCCACTGTGTAGGATCTTCAGAGTAAGGCTTAGGAAGGCCATTTGGGAACCTAGCTTCAGCAATCTGAGACCATTTATTAATATCAAATCCTATAAGTTTTAGGTAAGTGTTATCGACACTCAATTTTTGATTAAGCTGTCGAACATCTTTTTCAAATTCCCCAGATTCTGCGTAACACCATATTGCTGGTAGATATTCTTCTTCTTTGGGAACAAGTACTGCAGCATTATCGTCAAAGAACTCTCCAAGGTAAAAAGTTGCAGCTAACCCAGAAACTCTACTAACAGATATACCTTTATGCCCCCAAACGTCCTTTCCTCGTATCCAAGCACCTGTATTACCACCCAATCTTTCTTCCACAAATCTTACAAATTGACCATCCCCACCTTGCCAATAAAGCGAATTTTCACATCCAGAGAATTCTAGTGTTCTATTTACAGATGTTCTGAATGGAACCCATTCAGCTCCTAAATTTTGTTGCTCCCAAAACTTATGAACAAAACGAAGAGAATCACCGGTGCATATTCCTTTACCAGTATTTATATAGCCACCAAAAAAATCTAAATCTGTACGATCTTCAAAACAAAAAATAGACTGTTGAGTTAATAAACTACTTTGCTTTACTTTTTTCAAATCACTAACTCGTAGCATATGGGCTTTTTCAGAAGGTTGTCGAGATTCAGATACATCAAGACCAAAGATCTGATCAATACTTTCTGTATCGCATAAACGGTCACAACCTGTTTTCCGATTACCTTTATTGATGCTAAATAAGATGGCTTTAACCACTTCTCCACTAATAGTTTCAAAAGCTCCTGGGCCCAACCTTGTGACTAATTTCCAAGACTCATGCTTAAGTAATTTTTCGCGGAATTTCCGATAGGTAGTAAGAAATAACCAGTTTTGTGGTAATACTATACTTATATTTCCTCCATTAAAACAAAACTCAAGACAGCGATCAAGAAAGACTGTCTCTAGAGCGGCTGCGCTTTCAGAATGATATATCTCAAAAAAGTCTTTGGCTTCAGGTACCATTTCAGAGGTATTTTTATAGGGTACGTTGGTAATTACCCAGTGATATTTCTTCGCAAGGAGTGTGGCTGCCTTTGCTACTCCCTGAACTACCACACTTATTTCCGTTTTTTCGTCGTCTTTTTCTTCAGATAGTACTTTGTTGAGCAATGGAGCAACATCTTCCCACTTCATTTCTATGAGGGTACCTCTAAAAAGGCCCGCCTTGGGATTAATTAAGCTTCCTAAAATGGGTGCATTTTTAAATTGCTTGTATAATTCTTCAAGAGCCATCCGCAGGTTATTGTTGTCGCCTGCTAGTGCCAACCAGTCTTCCTGTTTGGTACTAATGGAAAGACCCGAGCAAGCCATATTAAAATCTGGGAGAGGTCGATATCCACCCGCTCCAGGGTAACGCCAAGCAGTAAGGGCAAGGGCAAAGGCTGCCAGTTCCAGACAGCGTTGGTCAATCTCCAAGCCATAAAGGTTATCGTGCAGAACCGCATCGACCGCGTCCCTGGGAGAGAGTCCTTCCATTTCCATACGCATGGGCACGAGCATAAGAAAAGCAGCTACAAGAAAGTGTCCTGATCCACCGCATGGATCTAGAGTCTTGAGTTCGCTCAAATGTTCTGGCCAGCCGTCAAAAGTTCCAGCTGCCGGGATCCATTGACCTTTCCCTGTTTTAAAAAAACGCAGATATTCTAATGATACACCCGGTAAAGACGCTTTTTGCCGAAGTTCCTCTTCACTGGTTGCAGTCTTAAAATCTTCCATACCTAACCTACGTGCCGCCCACCAAGCGCCGAGTGAATTATCAAGAAGGAAGCTAACCATATAAGGTTCTGTAAAGAGCTGTGTGACAGCAGGAAGTTCACGAGCGCCAATTTTTACCTCAGAGTCATTAACTTCATCTTTCTTCTTAGCCTGCCAGAACTGGTAAACCCAGCCCAGAGAGTCAGAAGCTGTGAATACTTCGGAAGGCAGATCTACCAGTAACCTTTCCAGCTTCTGCTGATATTCTGGTGGCAAAATAAATTGGAATACAGGTGAATCCGGTCGGAAAATCTGTGGAAGCATCCGGGAAGCGTAACGGGAAGCTAATTCCCATCCATTTCTCGCGCCTTCGTCGGCTGCCATGTCTTCGCACTCCTCGAGAGTCACAGCAACAGGATCAACTGGATCTGGATACATGAGCAAATTATTCTCTGCCAGGAACCTGGCAAATAACATGCGGTGCCAGTGTTCGTAGGCTACTTCTTCGACAAGCCGGCTGATTTCCTGTGCTCCGGTTTCAGGATTACGCTGATCCCCAAGCTGTCGTCCATGAGCACGGAGTTTACGACGAAGTTCCTTCTGATCTTCAGAAAGATAGGAAAAAGGAGAAGCTTCACCAACACCAAGCTGTTCCAATGATGCCCTGGCAGCGGCTTCGGCAATATCCCTGGCTTCTTTCACAGTTTTTTCGAGTTTATTTCGTAATGTTTTTTCAAGAGGCTTCATTCTCAAATCCCCCTAATCAATTACCGAATCACAACTGGGCCTTTGCCTAGGGCTGTCTTGATCTGTTCTTTTACTTCCTGAACCCAGACATCAATATCATCTTCGGTTTTGAAGGTGCGGCGTGGGAGATCGATGGTCTGGGTTTTCGGTTCAAGGGATTTGGCTGCTAGCTCTCGTGCTTTGGAAAAACGATTGCTCAGGGCATCAATCCGATCGCTCCAAGAATTGATTGGATACTTTTTCAGTGCCTTCAAAAGTTCATCATGTGTGCCAACAGTAATTCCCGGGACTTCTGTAATGTCACACTTGATCAGTAGTTGCCCGCGCTCATCCTCAGAAAGTTCCTTCCAGGAGGAATCTGCTTCCAGTTGCTGTTTCTGTTTTTTTAGTTCATCTGCATAGCGCTTTTGTTGAGCCATCAGCTCCTTGCGTAAAACATCTTCAAGAGACTTAACAAGAGGTTGAATCAGGTCTGGTTCAGCCAGTAACAGGCGTTGATGTTCGATAGTTTCAGCCTGCTGACGTGCTTCTTGGACAGCTTTCATTTCTCCCGCATGCCTAAGTAGTTCCTGGAGACTTATCCAGGAAGGCCAGCGCCTTTCGATACGCTCAGCCAGGTTATTCCAATAATCGATAGCCTGTGTGAGTTCATCTTTACGATTATAGAGAGAAAGAAGTTGTTCGTTTCCGACTTCCAGTCGAATTTCTTCCAATGATGAGATATTTGGCAGCTCTGGCTTGGGAGCTTCACCCCCAGCACGATGGGCTAATCCATTCATCTTTTGAAGAAATTCGGGTATAACTGCTAGTTCTTCGCCCTGTTTGAACTGGCAACCCATCTTTTGCAGGAGTTTGCGTACCTGAAGCCTCTGCGGAGTTGTCACCGTGGACGATTCTACCTTGAATATAACTTTGCCTATAGCTTTTCGTTCCAGTTCCCTGGGATCAATACCCTGACCATGCTCGTCCTGTGCCCTTATGAGACCTGCTACTAGGAGCACCTGGATTCCACCATCTATGGCATCTCCAGACCATCCGAAATTTTCATTTTCAAAATGGCTGCGGATCTCTGAACCTTTCTTGCCACCTGCAATAAATCCCAGAATATTTTTGCATACCGGGTTTGTAGCTGGTTCACCTTCGTAGCCTACTGCTTTCAGGGCATCCGGGGAACCTTTTTTGGCATTGGAGTATACTTTTTCCCACCCAGTATGGTCAGCGACATGGAACTGGGGATACAGTCGCTGGAGAGAATTTCCAGCAGCTTCAAGTATCATATCCTGCAAGTTATTTCCAAGAATTTCATTTCCACCCGCCTGAAATACACGGGCTCCAGAAAAAGCTTCATTCAGCAGTTCGTTAATCTGACCTTCAGCGCTCTGCTTTGTTGTTTCCATAGCAGCACGAGCTTCTGTTCCTTCGGGCGTATTGGGTACACCCTTCTTATCTAAGGTAGCACTGGCGGCCTTGTAATCGATGAGATGGTGACGCAAATCATCAGCTGAACGTTTAGGGATAAAGACAAAAACAGTAGGAGACTGGTTTCCAGCCTGCAACGCATCCACTCTAATAGATTTTTCATCTATACTCCAACCATCCCGGATCCAGACACAGATTTTCTTGTTGCTGTCTGAAGGCAACTGTGCATCAAAGATTGGATAAACGTCACGTGAGACTTTAGAGACACCCTGTTTTAGAGAAATCTTTTTAACAGTATCACCGAACTTGCGGCGAATACGATCATCGCGTTCAGTATCGATGCGATGAGCTTCATTAGCTAGCTGATTCCGCTGACTGAAGAATTCATCGTTCCAGGCGGCACTTTCCTCGGTCTGGATACGATACTCATCTCCTACTCTCATTAGCAGCTCGCAGTTGTCCAGAAGACCTGGGAGCTTACTCCTCAAGTAACTGCTGCCCTGAGATAGATCTTCCACCATCAAATCTGCAAGAGTGTCAACAGTCGCCTTGATTCCAATTTCGTTATTACTTCCGGCAAGCCTATTGATAAGGAACACTAGGCCACAGGCCTTGGCCATAAGCCGTTCATCTTCGGAGCCCTTAATCCAGCTCATTGTTTTCTCATGCACCTTCCTGGGGATAACACGAGATTGAAGCAATTTATCTGCAGAATCAAAATAGAGATAATCTGCCGTGACAACGTGTCCCAGAGGATCATCGAGCTTGGTCTGAATTACTTTATGGGCCATGCTGAGCTGGTTACGAAGCTGGCTATCCGTACCTGTTTGGTCGAGCACTCTCAAGGTGTTTTCCCAGAAACGGCGGCGAACCGGAAGGATTGGATAGTCCTGGGAAAAATATTGAATATCCTCCTGTCGGTGCCCAATAGTCGTTCCTGCAAGATGCCTGGAGATTTCTCCCAGATTGGTTTGCATCACCTGCTCAATAGTAGAAATGGCTTGGGGTTTTTTAGCCAAAATAACCTTGCGGATGACAGCGTCTACATCGGAATCTGAAAGCTCAACACGAACTGTAAACCTGCCTTCCAGCTTTTTCAGGTTTGACGTTCCGGTTACTGCTGTTTGCCCAGTCCCGATGAACAGGAGCTTGCCACCAATGTTCTTACAGCAGGCTTCCACAGCTTCCTGGACATCCATAGAACGCTGACTGCTTTCGCCTATATACTGCTGAACCTCGTCAAGTACAATAAGAGTAAGCGGGAACTTCCCCTCATTTGTCAGAGCTTGACGGATAGCTTTGATCATATCGTCGCTACTGATGTCCTTGACATAAGGAAAAAGATTCTTGAGAATTTCTGCGCAGGTCTCAGTTGATGCAAATAAATTGGGCTTGGCTTGGATGAGTGCAGCATGAAGACCTTCAGCCACATATAAATTGTCCAGTTCCTCATCCCAATCGTACCCATTTTGCTCCACATGGCCACGTACAGTCTCATAGATCTCTTCGTTCTTCAACCACATCACAAAACGGGCCACTGGATACTGCTCTGGAAGATCAACCGACTTAAAGATGATGCGGAGAAGTGCCAGTCGGACGCTCTCACTTGAACCTGCTCCCAACGTACCGGAAGCTGCATGAAGTCCACCGTACCGCTTTGCCTGGGTACTGAGTTCTCTTAGCAGGTCATTTATGTTCTTTGGGAGACTGGCGATGCTGCGTGCAGTAGCTCCATCATCAAAGGTCACATCTACCCACAGAGAGCGAAGCATTTTCACCAGGTGAGACTTTCCTGATCCATAGAAGCCACTGACCCAAACTCCTGGTTGCTGCGCTTCACTGATATTTCGGAGGTAAGTTTCCAGAATGTGTTCCAAGCCCTTCTGATATTGTCCGTCACAAACAAAGGTATCCAGCTCGTAACGAAGAACCTTCATCGCCTGGAGAGTCTTATCGTCATTTACGTAAGCTACACCCTCGTTTACAAGCTTTATACTGGCCGGATCTTTCTGGTATATTTCTCTATTTTTCATCTAAAATGCCTCTGAGGACTTCCATAAACTCTTTACTTGTTCAATAATTTAATGATGGGAATAGAAAAACTAAAATTTTTAACACGAAATATTATTGGAAAACTCTAACGATTCCTTTTTTTAAACTCCTCTGTCTGCAGTAATTGGCACTGCAAGATAGTTCCACCCGTCATACCCATCGAGTAGACGGTAATTGTTGTTTTCGTAGCTCCCTGGGAAGAAAACCAACAGCCTACCTTCAACAAGTGGAGCTAGCTCTTCTACCACATCTTTTACCTTTAAAAAATCGAAAAGTGAACCAACACCCATTAAAGCTACTACTGATTCTTCGGTGACCGAATTAACCTCAAGGAACTTCTCAAACTCCTGCTTGATATAGGCAAGATACCGATGCATCAGTCCATTGAGAAGATGGGGCTGCTGAAAGTATTTTTTTGCATAACGTTGTTTAGCAAGCCAATCGGCAAACGTGTCTGTTAGATCAAACAAAGCCCATCCATGACCGAAATCACGGGTAGCAATTTGAAATTCATCAATTCCTGCCCTTAGGCGGAGTTCATCACTTTCATTATAAACACAGAAGATGACACGCTGAGCTGCAGCCGCATCTCTCCTCCATGGAATTGCGATATAACTTCGGTATGATTGTACAAGTCGCTTAATTTTGCTCACGAATCCACTCCCTTTCCTGTTCTGTAAGAAGATTTGGGAATAAAACTTCCATAACATCTCCTATCCGCTTGAAAACGATCCATCCACGACGAGAGGCTTCTTCAGCCAGCTCGATGGAACGGTCTATGGAGCAATCAAGAAGACAGGCATACTCTGTCCTGAATAGCTCTTCTCCTCGAACTCCAGTTAGATATCCAAGAAATAGAGCGTAAGAAACAGATCCTGGAGTTGCATTGGCTCTTGAGCGTACCTTCTTTGCTCTTCCTATAAGATGACCGGATTTTGTCCATGTGGAATTAAGGTTCTGAGCCAGCGATTTCAGAGTCGCTTTGCTGAAGCGATCAGGAAATTTTTTTTCAATATATACTTCCAAGGTTTCACGATTGACTATTTCTCCTTCCTTATACTGCATAATGAAAGGAGCACTCATCCTAAGAAGCGCATCCCGTGAGTATGCACATATTAAAGCCAGAAGGGGTTGACCATCAGTATCTCGCTCCCAGAAATACTTCATAGCTCGAAAAATAGTAATTGATGGGTCGAGTGAATATAGTTCTACAAGGTGTTCCGCTGTTAGCTTTTTGGTTCTTCCAGAGCGCTTACCTAAGCAGTTGTCTTCCTCGATGGCCCTGAGATAATCAGTTTTAGAAGCATCTGGACTGTTAACATATGATAGTAAGAGTTTTAGATCTTCCAGCATCATTGTACGGGCGGTATGTACACCACCTTTTTTGAAATAGAATCCAAAGCGAGATAAAGTGTTAATTTTCAATTTATTCATATTTACACAAACTTTGTTGTTTTTAACTTGATGAAATCATTGATCCTCTTAATAAGTACATTTCCATTGTCAAAGACGTTGTACGAGGGCGCATTTTCTATGAT
Source organism: Methanobacteriota archaeon (assembly GCA_023399215.1). Taxonomy (GTDB): domain Archaea; phylum Halobacteriota; class Methanosarcinia; order Methanosarcinales; family Methanosarcinaceae; genus Methanosarcina. The sequence goes on along the minus strand of JAEWQJ010000033.1, from coordinate 54,657 downwards.
CAATTTCTACCTGATTTTAATTCCAAAACGCTAGCATAAATATTTCTTTATATGCCCTGGATTTATTATAAATTGGATTAATATACTATAAATAGTATTCATTTGAAAATGAATATGCACATTATGACCTTGTCTCCATATTTAGAAGTTCTGATTTTGCTTTGAGCAGAATCAGGTTGGGATGTCAGTTATTGAAAACCAGAATCAATATAAACTCTAACTACTTTTATCAAATATGGCGATAATGCTCGTTTTTCAGAATGATCCATGAAAAGCGTGTATATCCTGCCTCAAAAATTCAAGGAAAAATCAAAGGTTTGTGTCTTTCCCTTCTGAAATATCAATCATCCTAAAGGGATTTTTGCCAGGATTATCCGGCTCATTCCCCTCTTATACTGCTAATTGATACCTTTGAATCTCAATCATAGTTTTGAGCCAGTTGTTCAGAAACTCATTAAGCTCTTTCTTGAGTTTTGGATAATATTTCCCAGTCTCTGGATATACTTCTTGATAGATCCCCATGTAATCATTTCTAAATGTGAGAGCTTCAGCCATTTTTAGATCAGGATAAATTCTTACTTCCATATCAGGGTCAGCCATTACATCCCCGTTTTGCTTCCCGTTGTGTGCCAGTGCGATTGTATCATATGTGAGCTTATCCACATTTAGAGGCATTAAACCGGAGCTTACAAACTTCATATAGTCAGCCTGTGTTTTTCCGGATTCGTCAATAATTCCCATCTGCTGAAGTCTTGCGAAAATCATCTCATAAACAGTTCTTCTCATATTCATTCACCTTTTCCCGAGCACAACATAAAAAGGATCAAAAGGCCTGATTAGAACGGCCTCAGATAACCGATTTCTATAAACTCATCTGCTCCGTCTCCTTCAAAGACTACAACTGCTTCATTGTATGAAGCTCTAATGCCTGTTACTGTGCCTTTCCACTTCTGGTTTTCGTATCTGACAGCCATTCCAATTTTAAGGTCTTCAATTCTCATTTGTTGCGCTCCTTTTATGTTACTACAATAAAGTAAACGGGCTTAAAGTATATAAACTTTATTCCTTTAAGTATGGCATAGTTCTAAAACATAAATATGAGACAAATGAAGCACTTTAAATATAGATTTATAGTGAATTAAATCCATTTTTTAGTCATAAACTATATATACTTTAAGCCTAATTTTGGTATTGAATAAGAAAGACTAGATAAGATAAAAGGAGTAGTAGAATGATTCAGAGAAAAGGAAGAGCAACAAAATGGCAGAAAATTCAGAAAGCACTCGAAAGAGCAACAACAATATCCGAGGCTTACTTAATTCTTGAGCCTTTCAACCTGACAAATGAGGAAGCTTGCAGGATAGCACAACAATGGCAGATAGGAAGGCAGATTCTTGCAAGGCACGGGGTGATCTAAATGATCTCCTTTCTCTGTACGAGGGGAAGAGAACGCACCTGCGAAAGAAAGAAAATAAGTCGATTACTTCCCTTTTGGCGTCATAAAGTTTATAAAGTTTAAGTCTACTATATAAAGAATATGACTGGAGAATCTAATAGACCGTCTAATACTGTACCCATGAAAATAATGTGCAGTATGGTGCTGATCCCTAATAGACATGATGAAGTAGAATATTTCAAAGTGGATTCTAAGGGATACCCTATGCCTAAAAAGACAGCATACGCAAACAAGGAAGTAACTATTATAGTCGGACACAAGGAACGAAATAACCTTATGGTTACGCCTGATGACCGTGTATTTACTGGCGTTTTTGGGAATAATGGGCGCCTGTCTTCTGTGGGCAAGGAATTAGAGGGCCAGGAACTCACAGTAATTGTACACATCCCCGAATAAACATATTTTCTTACTGCTTCTCCATTTTCTCTTATGATCTAATCTCTTGATTTCATCTGTGAACTTACACCTTATCTAAGCCTTTACAGAAGCTTTTTAATAAAGGCAATAACACAGTCTAGCCATACTGAACACCTTGCAGACAGGCTAATAATAAGCCCAGTCTCATCTCTGAGAGATCAGAGAGTCTGGATCTATCAAGTTTGCTGAGGAAAATAATCGTCATCGGTAAATTTCCTGCATTTTAGCGCTGCTTTGGCCGGTTTGCTGTGTGAGCATATAAACGCAGCAAAAGCCATGTGTCACGGATATAGCTGAAAATAGAGTTGCAGGATGAAGTCGGAATCCAGGTTGAGTTCCGGTTGCAGGTTGAAGTCGGAATCCAGGTTGAGTTCCGGTTGCAGGATGAAGTCGGAATGCAAGATAATGAAGCAAACTGAAACCGAATCCGGTATTTCTGAAATTTTCTTTGCTGCGATATTTGGCTGAAATTTTTAAACAAAAAAAATAGGTTTTTTTGAATAGTTGACCGTAAAAATGTAGGTTAGAATTATCCTACATTGGATGCTCTCAATCTTGCCAGCAGTCAGCAGTGTTAACAATTGGTATTTCCTGCATCGTGTACAGGTTTCGCAAGTTTTGAAAGAATTTCCTGCCTGATCCTTTCGGTTTCTTCCTGCTTCAGCTTCGGGTTTACGTTGACATTCACATTTTCAGAACGTGCTTGAATGTTTATATTATCCTTTTTGCTCCAATCCTGCGGGAATCTCCTTTCAAGTAAAAACTTAATAGATTCGAGATTACCCATAGAAGCAGCCTTTCTTAACTGAGTCAGGCAATCCCGCATTAAGTCTGCTTCTGATTCCTGTACCGCTGCATAGAAAAAGGCATAAGGACTTTTTCCCTCTCTTCCGAGTTTTACCCAATTATTCCAGGTCTCATAAGTAATTCCTATAGCTGCTGCAGCAGAACTGTAGGACATTCCGAGCTTTATGTTTTCTTTCGTAAGCTCTATCATTTCTGGTGAAAGTTTCGTTTTTCGAGCCATAATAAACTTATTATTATATATCAAGGTATAAAAAATAAACTAGAGTTTTAATGTTACTTGTTATCTTTTTGCATTTTTTCGTTTTTCGATTATTTGGTTTTTTTGGGGGCCGAATAGAGAATTCTGCCAGACTTTATACTCCTGAATTAAACCTAAACTCAGGAGCCTTGTTTCAGCTTAATCTCAGGCTCGCCGAAAGGAGTTCACACACTTTCTGGCAGTTATACCCATAGAAAAATATATGAGTTAAAACCCATTTAAAATAGTATAAATATAAAACTAAGAGTATTTTTGTGCATCTATTCCCGCCACACCTAAGGGAAGAAAACCCTTCTTTTTAAGATTCGATTTAATCTCTTCCAGAGCCCTATCTTAGCAGCGCCACATACACAATAGGCGGCGCGTGAGAACAGTCGTAATTACTGACGAAAACAACCATAACTCCTGACGAAATTACAGTAATCCATGATGAGAACACGGCAGCCAATGCTGAAATTACAGCAACTACTGATGAAAACACAATGCTTCCTTTATCTTGAATGAAGTTTCATGCATCAGAATCAGATGTGTAACGCACCTCCTGGCACTGAGAAGGCAAGTTTCTGGCACAAAATACTGCAATTACAACATCTGCGGAACGTTTCCTGCATTTTTCACTCAGCAGAGACTGCCTGGAATTCCTGAATAGGAACCTGTGCCGGAGTCTAAGTTGCATTGAGTATTCCGCCCCTCCTGCTTGTGGGAAGGTAATGCTGGCCTGGAAATACAGGTGAGCTTTCTGACTCAACCTTGTTTCCGGAATAGAACTTGAGTCTGAGTGCAGGTTTATACTCCGCAACCCCTGTGACAGCCCATAGCCGGTGCGCTAGTAGGGCGAAGCCCGTTGCATGATCTCCCATAATGCTTTAAACTTATCTATAAACCGCGATTTATAAATATACGTTTAATTTAATAAAAATGTTGAGCATGTTATTGTTTATGCTTAACTGAAGTGTTGTTTTTGGCTATTATTCAGCACTTATATTACTGCTTTTGGCTTTTATTCCGCAACTCCTCTGGTTGTCAACATCTTGTCATAAGAGTTGTCCAGATTAAGTTGTACCCACAGAAGCAAATCTGAGCCATTCTTAGACAATCTGAAAGGTTTTCATAAAATTCAAAGGCAAATTATACTAACCTTCTTAATTAAACTCCATGAAAAGCTTCTCATAAAGTCACACCCTAAAGATGTTGGTTATTCTCCCCCGCACCCCCAGGGATTTAACGCCCCTCCTGCGGTAGGAAGGTAATGCTGACTTGTGAAAGACAAGTGGACTTCCTTTTGTTGTCACTTCGAATTCCTTTTGTCACTTCGAATTCCTTTTGTTGTCACTTCGAATTCCTGAATGCAAGCTAGTATTCCGCAACTCCTGTGACAGTGCATAGCCGGAGCGCGAGTAGGGCGAAGCCCGTTGAATGATCTCCCATAATGCTTTAAACTTATTCATAAAACATTAATTATAAATATGCATTAATTTAAATAAAATGGTTAAGCTGGTATTGTTTTAGCTAACTTACATCAGGGTTTTGATGGTTTATCCATTACTTATATCATTGTTTTCAGCTTTTATTCCGCACCTCCTGTATCAGTAAACTCTTCTATGTAATATACTTCTTAAACTTTTTCTGGTCATGAATAGGTCATGAAATTGATTCAGTATCAGTTGTCACTGGGTCATGAAACGGTCATGAAATTATTTTAGCCATAAACAGTATCTATATACACTAAGGTCATGAAAGTCATGAAATATACAAATAATATACGCTACGTAATCTCAGAAAAAAAAACAAAAATATTCTATCCCCAAATAATTTTGTTTTTTCCCCTCTCAAATATCTCTCTATATGTTTCAAAAATTCCATGACTTTCATGACCTGAACTCTAAAACAGCTTTTAAGATATTGAAAATTCGTTATTTTTGAGTCATGACCAACTTGCTAAAAAAGTATTACAATGTTTTCTGTTGGTACCGATTATTCCGGTCATGATTTTGAAATTAAATTTCATGACCTTTTCAGTTTTGGGTCATGATTTTGGAAAAAGAGCAGGTTTTCAACAACAGGAGTGGCGCAACTCCTATGATGTTGATTAGGTAAAAGTCGAAAAAAAAGAAGGTTAGATTGTTTTTAGACAATCTTGAATGTTGTGCTGTTAAGCTTCTCAATGTTTCCATTCTTTGTAAGAATGCACAGAGTACTGTCAATTTCTTCGCTTGTATCGTTAACAATCTGCTTTATCAGGTCTATGTTAGCTGAACCCTGCGTTTCTGTCAGGAATCTGACTGTCTTGACTACCTTTTTGACGCTTTCTGTCTGAGGTACATCTTCAATTCCACCTTCGACAAAGTTCAGGCCCAGGACTTCATTCATTTTACTGATGAATATCCTTACTCCCCCAATTGTAGTTCCATTCCTCTTGAAGGTTAGGTTTCCTGCCTTGTCTTTTGGGACAATAACCTTGTTTGCAATCCAATCTTCTTTAATTTTTGTAGGTTTCATTCCATTTTCTTTGAGTTTCTGAGTCAGGGCAGATCCGATGATGTCTATGAAATCTTCATCAATGTACCCGCACCTCTTTACACCTTCATTGGTAACGGTGCCTGACTTAGGACAGATTGCAAAGTTCCTGTACTCGATGTTTACCCAATCGTTTACAAGTCTGAGTGCTCTTACCCATTCCATTTCAACAGGTCTTTCCTTTATACAGAGTGTGAAGTACTTGTTGACTACTTCTTTGGCATCCATTGGAGCAATTCCAATCTCTGCAAACACTTCTTCAAGGATCTTCCCTGCAACCATGATTCCTGCAAATACAGACTTTGACCTTCCCTGAACATTGTCAACTGTAGCTGGAAGTTCATCAAGGCATGTGTCGTACATCTTGAATATTGACCCATCTTCCTTCTTTTCGAACACTTTCATTATGAACAGGTCAACTACATGTCCACAGTTTTCAGCAGTTTCTTTCTTGATGCGTTCAACTTCTCTTGTTTTCATTACAGGAATGTCAGCTTTAAGCTCAACTACTCTGTACATCTGACCAGCGTTATCAAGGCTATCTCTGAGCATGTTCTCACCAGTTGTCATGCAGGTGGTGCGGTAAACTTCTCCTCCATCCCTGTGACCATCTTGAGTGCTCTTCATCTTGGCTATTCCGCCAATTACCTGATACACAACATCCTTAATTTTATCTTCCTCGCCAGTGGTTTCGTCAATGAGGAAAGGTGTGTCTGAGTAGTCCCTTACAGTTACAAAGATTCCATTCCTTGTGCTTTTAGGGCTGAGTGTAAGCTTATCAATTCTTCCAACCATTGAAAGGCATAACTGAGTTATAAACGTCTTTCCAGCAGATGTGTTTCCATACAGATCAGTTACGTGTGATTCAAGACCAAGCACATAGTTAATAATTGCTGACATTGTATCATAAGCCCTGAACCTTACGATTTCATGGATGAATACTCCTCTTGCACCATTAACCCATCCTTCTAGTGTTCCTTTCTGTTCTAGTGCTTCGAATCCTGTGGAGTCACCAACATTGAGCATTGGTACTATTCCTTCTCTTGTTACAACCCTGTTTCCAAGCACGAACATTGTCTTGTCTTCAGTCCAGCCACACTGCTTTGCTGAGAACTCTTTCTTGAAAAACTGAGCCATGCCCCTTATTGAGTTACTTACATAGTCTACAGTCTCATTAAGGATGTTTCCGGCTTCGGGACAGTTTATGTTCTTTAACAGAAACTCTTTTTTGAGATCCTGTTTTGACATTAAAACACTTGGGCTTGACCAGTATTCTTTTATGTTTCCATAGTTGTCTGCATATCTAATTTTATAGAATGATTCCTCTCCTGTGAGTGACTTGCTGACTCCACAAAGTACAAACGGTGTCCTGCAAACTGTTATCACTTTATCAATTTCATCACCGTCAGGACTCATTACTGTTTCTGTTCTGAATACTCCGTTTGAATTTATTGAATACTCTCCCTTGTCTGCATTGGGGAGCACGTACAGTTCCCAAGCATCTTCAAGTTCGCTGTTAACGTCTTGCGGAAACTCTTTTTCCTCTTTAGGTGTTGCGCTGTAGCTTTTTTTATAGCTTACTTGTGTGTTTTCAGAGCAGATTGACTTCATCTTTGTTGAAATGAGCTTGCTTTCTGCCACTGAAATCTTAAAATAGTCGTAAATATCTACGGTGATGAATGCGTCAATTTGACTGTAGGTGAAGCGTGAAAGGTAAGTTTTTGCAAAATCAAGAGCGGCACTGAACCTGTCTCTTTTATTATCAGGTATTTCTACTGAACGCATCAGCTCGATCATTGATTCTTCATTAAAGTCTGGATTACATGTTTCTAGAGCATCTGAAATAATTTCTGAGTGTATTTTAACGTCTTCTTCTGGTAGCTGTTCGTTCTCAGGAAGTAGGCTGTTCTCTTTAAGCATAAAGTTAAGTCTTGCTGTTGGGTCGTTGATCATCTGTGCTACTGTCATTATGTCTGCAAATCTTTCCATTTTTAATCACCTTAACTTAAATCATAGTCGGAAAAGGAGAAAACAGACAACCGCAAGCAAGCACCTGAAAAAGATTTTTATAATAAAAGGTCTTAGTATAACATGGAGTTGAACATAGGAGATGGCCAATTCCAACTTATATGCCTCTTACATAAATCTCGTAATCGGGGGGCACTTGTCAGGCAGGCTTCGGAGTCTGGACAACTAACAGAAGCTCGTCTGTTTACACACTTTTCTATTATTGTTATTTTATGAGTGTCATTTGTTACGTTGATTCCTTCTGGCCTTTTCCTTAGTCGCTTCGCTCTGCCAGGTATACGGCTTTCGTTCGCTTCGTGACCTTTGCCAGTTAGGACTTTTAAATGCTTTATTCGCGCAATTTGTCGTTTTAATTAATCCACTCCACTCCTGCAGTTTGCATTATTCGTTTTGCGATAGCTCGATCCAGTGGATCAGTACTCTTCCTCATATGCTCCAATATGTCAGGATGCTGAGTAGTTACCAGCCTTGTCCATTCCAAAAATGATATATTACTTTGAATCATATTTTTCATTGCCGGGCACTCCTGTTTAAGTTGTGATCGGTGCTCCGGTTCCTTCATCTTGGCGGGTGGCAGGAACCGGGCAAATCTTAAGGTTTCCATCATCAAGCAGTACAATTTTCACAGAATCACTTTTTTTCATTAAGTTGCTTCTGATCCATTCTGGGGGCAAAGGAACAAAAAATGAACCTCTGACCTGTTGCAATTTTCTATTTCTAAAGATTAACATTGTCTTTCCTCTATTCTACACATATGTTTTGAGATTGTAAAAAAATATCCTTAGATGATGTAATACCTAGGGGTATGAAAAACAAAACATATACCATCTCATTAAGAGATGAAAGTAAGGAATTTATACATCTTAACATATGTATTTACATATGGTACAAGTAGAAAAAAAAGAAGATAGAAATCCAGGAGATCGCTTACCCATAGGAGAAGCAAAATCTGAAATTATTTCGTATATTCTCAGTAAAAATGACGCTGTATCAGTAACAGATATAATAACACATTTAAGAGAAAAATACGGGATAAAAAATAAGAAGAACATCCGCAATCACTTGAATGAATTAAAAAACAATAATTGTATAGAAAAAATTGATCCTATGAGGGATGGTTTTGAGAATAAGTGGAATATAACAAAAATTGATAATTTGAAAAATATCATGTCTCTTTTCCCTGAGATACAATTGAACAAATATGAAAAATCTGTAAACATCGCCCTTAAGGATTTTGACTTCATCGCAGTTCCAATGATTGCAAAAAAAGCGTTTGTTCAACTGTCATTATCTGTTTCTTTTTTCAATAAATGTCTGGATACTGACATTGAAACATTATGTGCCAGAGCTTCTAAAATTCCCCCGTCGGACGAATACTTCAGTTCGGAACGTCAAATCGAAGGAAATATCGAAAGATTGACTGGAGAAGTTTACTCTGAGTGTATGAGACGGATTCAGAAAGTTCCTAGCTTTTGGCCGATTGCTGACGAATATATAGAAGACTCCGTGAATTTTGATGTTTATCAAAATACTCCACAAAGCTTTCAGAATAACGCAATATCAGAAGAAAAATTCAAAAGAATGTTGGAAGGAATAAAACTCTTATTGGGGGAGAAAGACTCCTACGGAAAGACTCAAAGGATTATAAAAGAACTATCTATGAAAATGTCGTATGAGATACTCTCAGAAAGGCTGGAAGAGTTATCTGAAAAGTCCTTGCAAAATCAGGAAGTATTGAACAAAATGTCTGACGAAATATTTGAAAAAATAATGGAAAAACATCTGGTAAACTTGCCAGATAAAATACTCGAAATAATAATCAATCAGATTCAAAAAACGAGTATAATCTTCGATAAAATTTTCGACCATTTCTATCAGCGAGACGTTATAGACGGTGGTGACAATCCCGAAGAACAAAAATTCGTGTCCCAGATAAATGAGATCACTTCATGTAACGGTTTTGAGATAAAAAAATGGGGTGTCACAGTTGAAAAGTTAAATAACCTTTATGATGACTATTACGAAAAATGCAGAAAAAAAATGGGGATTGTATAAAATAACAATCCCTTCTAGACTTCACAGGAATCATTTTTCGGCTTTAAGCATCATCTCCTTCAGCTTTTCTTCAAGCTCTTGTTTTATTGCATCCTTCATTTCTTGAAGTTCTTCTGGATCCAAAAATTGCATATAGTCGGTTTTTATGGTTTCCACTGTTTTTGTAGCTTCTCTAGATAAAGGCAATCCACATTTAAGACAGAACCTTGCATTTACAGGAGTTAGCTCATGGCATCTGGGACACACTCCAGGCTTCAAGAATTCAGTATCATCTTCATTTGTTTTAATGCCATACATTTTCAAAACAGCGTCGTCCATATTTTTTCCACTCAAATGAACGTATGTAGCTGGTTGGGTCGATGTAGGAGACCAACCTAAATACATCTTGAGTTGTTGTTCTGTAAAATTTGCGGCTAGGTGAGTTGCTCTATCATGGCGGAAGGAATGAGGATTGACTTTTTTCTCAATTCCTGCTTTTTCCCCACATCGATTGAATACATTAACAAGCCCGGTAGCTGACATAAGGCCAGCTTTTTTGTCCAATGTGCACCATAAAGGTGCATCTCTGTCATCCTTTCTAGGGTGATCATCTATCCATTCCCGTAGGTATGGAGCGGAGAAAACCAGTCTAACCCTCCGAGCTCCTGTCTTACCTTCTGGGAAGGTAATCACAACCCCATGCTCATCAAACTCTACGTTTTTGAGCTTAACAGACAGTTGTTCCCCTCTTCTGGCACCAGACTCATAAAAACAAGCTATAATGGCTCTGTCCCGACTATTGCTACCTGCTTCAATCATTTTTACAATATCTTCTTTACACTTGATGTCTTCAGGAAGCTTCTTTCCTTTGAGTCTCTTACATTTTATTTTTTCGTGAAGCTCGTAATTTTTGTTCCATTTTAAGAACTTCTTCAAAGATACTTTTCGAGTCTCCTTTGTCGGATCAGAATATTTCTTTACCTTTCCTGCCCTATCTTTGTAAGTATAGTTTTCTAAAGCATCAAAAAAGAGATAAAGGTCATCCTCTGTAAGTTTCCCCAAATCACATTCATGAAGAGCCTTCGCTACCCATATCATATTTTCCATATGGTTTAAAGCTGTTCTTTCACTATTCCCTTCATGCCTCAAATATCTGAAATACTTACTCAAAATTTCCCGATTACATTCTGAAAGCTCTTCAGACCTGAGGAAGTTTTCAGCATCCACTAATTTGAACATACTAAGTAAATGGTATTCTTAGTATTTAATTCATGAGGTACTCAATTTTGGTGCCTCAGGACTCATAGGGATCATCACGAAATCAGCAAAATTTTTCATCACAGGCACTAAATTGATGTTTAGATAATTGATGTTTAGATAATTGATGTTTAGATAATATATGCGGTTAATATAAGAAATATCTTTTAGAAAAAAAGAAAAAAATATGAAGATACAAAATATATCTTAAAAAATATTTTTCAGTTTTCTCCCTTGAGCTGGGCCTCGATCTCAGCAGCAATCTTGCAGGCAGCTTCTTTTGGAGATTCTGCTTTGTAAATGGCTCTTCCTACGATTACCCAGTCTGCGCCTGCGGCAATAACATCAGAAGCTTTTCCTCCCTGAGCGCCGACTCCAGGCGAGATGATGGTAAGTTTGTTACCGATAATTTTTCTAATCGCCTTCACTCTTTCCGGTCTGGTCGCGGGTGCAACAAGGCCAAAAGCTCCTGCTTTGGCTGCCATTCTTGCGATTGCTTCTCCTACAGGCTGGAGGAATTCGGCTCCTCCTGGGTGGCTCATTTCACTTACCACGAACACGTCTTTCCCGTATTCGGAAGCGACCTCAATGCAGGCATCAAGGCTGTCCCGGCCTGTAAAGCCCTGGACAATTACTGCATCGGTTCCTGCCTCAAAGACATGCTCGCAGATTAGACGGTTGGTATTTGGAATATCGGCAACCTTGAAATCGGCTATTATAGGAGCAAACTCTGCAAGCTCTCTGATGATTCCAAGTCCGGTAGCAAGTATTAGAGGATAGCCTACCTTTATAGCGTCCACGAATTCCGAGACATCTTCTGCAATTTTAAGAGCTTCTTCCCTGTCGGAAACATCAAGGGCAAGGATCAGACAGCTTTTCTTTTCCATAAAATCACCTCTTTGAAAGGCGTGTACGCACAGCTGCAACCATAAGCGGGAGAGTAATAGTTGCATCTGCATACACGGTTACGGCTTTTGCATTTTCTCCTACTTTTCCCCAGGACTGGGCTTCATCAAGGGTTGCCCCACTCAGACCGCCAGTCTCAGGATGATCCATTGTTAACTGGATTGCATAGTCAAAAGATTTTGGGGTTACAAGCATGGACTGGAGGATATAATTTTTGGGAACCCCTCCACCAATGAGCAGGGCACCTGCACTCTCAGCCGCATAGCAGGTCTCTATAAACTCGTGCATATCAGCAAATGCATCAACATGTAGAGGGTTTCCTTCCTTATATAGCCAGGCCTGAAGCCCTATTACCGAGTCCTGAAGAGCAGGGCAATATACAGGTACTCCCATCTCTGCTGCGGTTTTCAAGATAGAGGAATCATCATCAAGGTTTTTTCCGATCTCAGTAAGCACCTGCCGGATCGAGAGTTTTTCTTTAGGAAGTCCGGCATAGACACCCTGTAAAAATTCCTCAAGACCTATAAAGTGCTGGTCAGGAAGATAAACATCGTAAATCCTGTCAATGCATTCATTCCGTAACTGGATATCGTTTGTACAGTCTGTGCCCTTATAATGATGAAGTCCCAGAGCTTCAACAGTGTCGTGCACCATATTAGCTCCGGTAGTGACAAGCACGTCGATGTAGCCGTCGCGTATTAAATCCGCAACAACGTTTCTCATGCCTGCAGGAGTCATGGCACCTGCAAGCCCGAAAAATTTCGTAGTTTTTTCGGAAGCAAGCATTTCATAATAGATTTCTACGGCCTCAGCCAGCCTGCCTGCTCCAAAGGCGCAGCCTCTGTATTCCTTGACAAGATCGTCAACACTCATGTCGGGTTTGATCTTTGCAGCTTTGATTGGGGTCGAAAGTTTTTTGTTTGGAGTATTACAATCCATTCGATTTCCCTCATTAAAAGATATGATAGACCATATCTTTGAGAATTATCTCTTTGAAAACTATCTTTTTGAGAATTATCAATTCCAGATTATTTTTGAGCTGATATTGAATTACCTGAAAACACATAGTATATGATAAACTTTCTCTTTATACATTCATTTTTAAAGTGTGCATACATTATTCGAGACCATTGGTCTAGAATATAATTTTGCCTGAAAATCTAAGAACTCTGAATCGTTATGTATTTTATATCAGATTAATAACTTAAAGTATCAGGCTAGAATATAATCAGGTAATATTAATACCTTCATGGTAAGATCTTAAGAACATGTCCGCTGAACCATTAAATAACGAACTGATTAAATACGAAAACATTGGATTTTCTTTTGAGAACAGAAAGATACTCTCAGGTTTCAACTTGACCGTAAAGAAAAACCAAAAAATTCTCCTGCGGGGAAAGTCCGGAACAGGAAAAACCACCCTCTTAAAAACACTGCTTGGTTTTACAAAGCCTTCGGAAGGCACTATCTATTTCAGGAACCGGATAATCGATTCAAAAACCTGCTGGGAGGCTCGAAAGGAAATTGCTTATGTAGTACAGGATACTGACCTTGGGGAAGGAAAGGTCAAAAGCCTCTTAGATGATATCTTTTCATACAGGGCAAATAAAGAAAAACTAGACCATGAAAAACTGAGAGCTTTTATCCGGGAGCTAGAACTGGAAGACGATATTCTTGAGAAGAATTTTCAAGAGCTTTCGGGTGGGGAAAAGCAGCGAATAGGAATTCTCATTGCCCTTCTCCTGAACAGGAGCATATACTTGCTTGACGAAGTTACTTCCGCTCTTGACGCGAAATTAAAAAAGAAGATTGCAGATTATTTCCTTGCCCGAGAAGACTGGACTCTTTTGATCGTCTCCCATGATAGGGAATGGGAACGCGACGGGATGAAAACAATAAATATTGAAACCAGTTCCTGAGAAACTTCCAGAAACACACTCAAACAAAACAGTAAACAAAACAGTGAACAAAACGATAAACAAAACAGTGAACAAAACGATAAACAAAACAGTAAACAAAACAGTAAACAAAACAGTGAACAAAACGATAAACAAAAAGATAAACGAACCAATAAACGAATCAATAAACGAATCAATAAACAAAAAACAAAACCCAAGAAGACTGAAAAAATGCCCATTTATGATATTAGCTACACCTCTTTAATTTTCTGTTTTTTCTTACTTGCAATTCCGATTTTCATCAGCTGGAAAATCCGGCTTGAACTCGAAAAAAGCACTCTGGAAGCTGTCTTCAGGATGTCAATCCAGCTCTTTTTAGCAGGTATTTTTCTGAACTTTATTTTTAACCTGAATAACGGGCTTTTAAACCTGGCCTGGGTAGGAATAATGATCTTCTTTGCGTCCTACACGGCAATAAAAAGTGTTGGTCTTAATGTAAAAAAACTCTTTGCACCTATCATTTTAGCAATTGCTTTTTCAAGCCTGGCAGTTCTGTTATATTTCAATAAATTCGTTATTAATCTGGAGAATCTTCTTGACGCACGCTACCTGATCCCTATAGCGGGTATGTTTCTTGGAAATTCGCTTCGAGGAAATGTGGTAGGGATGGGTGACTTTTATAGCGATATCAAGCGAAACGAGAACCGCTATCTTTACAGCTTATCTCTTGGGGCGGGCATGTATGAGGCTGTTCTCCCATACCTGCGAAAAAGTTTAAGGGCTGCAGTAAAACCCACTTTAGCAAATATCGCGTCCGTTGGGATCGTCACTTTGCCAGGAATGATGACAGGACAGATCCTTGGGGGAGCAAGCCCTCTAGTTGCCATTAAGTATCAGATTACCATCATGATAGCACAATATGTTTCAACCCTGCTTGGCACAACCCTCAGCATTCTCACAAGCTTCAGGACAGCCTTTGATGAGTATGGACTTGTAGATAAGAAGTTATACGAGAAAAATCTCTGAAAAAATTATGGCTGAAAAATGCAAAAGCTTGAGAGCCTTACTTGAGAGCTCAAAAGATTGAAAAATACTCTTACTCTAGTACTTCGTTAGGTTGATTCAAGCGTATCCTGTAATATCCTGACCAACTGGAGTGCTTTTTCTTATGCATTCATCTCCGTAATGAATCATATCTTCAACTGCAGTTTTCAGTATGGAAGGATAAATCTGGCCTACCTGTTCCCATACAGGCCTTCCGTGACAGAAGAACTTAAACGTAGGCGTGCCCTGAACTCCGTACCTTTCAGCAGTCCAGGGACTTGTTTCAATGTTTACGCGGGCAAAAATTGCTGAATTCTTGAATTCCCTTGCATAGTTCATAAAATAAGGTTCCATAGCTTTGCAATAAGGGCAGGTTGGGCTGTAAAACATTACAATAACTGGCTTTTTAGAGCTTTCTACCATTTCTCCCCATGTCGTATCTTGGATTTCGATCACATTGCTTCCGTTCAATTACTTACCCCCAGGGTTATGAACAAGTTAACCAAACAAATTAATCGAGTTTCAGGCCTTTCGAAATCAGTTATTCAGTTCATCAGATTTTGTATGTCAGATTGCGCTTATTAGGTCAATATTATCTATTTTTATAAAATTAATATTTATGCTTTATAAAATTAAGTTCACGTATATGTGGGCAAGCCTTAAAAAATTTCAAAAAGTTTTTAAATCTAGAAGTTCTAACAGGAAGTTCTAACAAATAGAGAAGAAATACAATATAAACCAAAAATTATAAAAAACGGGTGACAGAACTGAAGAATCAGTCCTGTATTATCTTGGCGAGATTTTCCAGGAACTGAACCCCAATTCTTGTCCAAGGATTCAAAGTTTCGGAAGACTGAATGATGTTTATAGAAAGTTTTTCCATTTAGACCCTTTTTTCTTCACCCTCAGGGTTCATGATCTCACCAAAACATGTGCTACAGATGTGTTTGTCATCGAGACATGTTTCTTCAAGGTCAACTTTGGGGCCGCCTGGTTTTGTGGTTGCCTCTCTGAATACATAGAATTTTTCATTAAATTCGATTGGTTGTCCGCATCTCGAACATATGAACGGTGGATTCTCAACCGAATCAATTGCACATTCAATGCATATCAGATCGTACTTCTCTCCATGAACCTCTTTGAACTTTATTGGTTTCATATCCAGGCTGGTGTCCACAACCAGTACATCTTCCAGCAGTTCCCGACCACAAATATTACAATGCTCCTTCATTGTGTTGCCTCCTATGTCCAGAGGATTTCTCACCAAACCCTGTGCTGAGCCTACACAAGGCTTCACTGTCTCCGTGTTTGCACTCAAATCATATTCCCCAGTTTCAGCTTATTACTCATACTTATAACAAATCGGGCTGTTTTTCACACCGTTAAGCTGTGTTTTATCTGCTGGCGTTGTCTTGCCAGCATATCAACCTCGAGAAGATCGATCCAGAGCTGGAAAAGCAAACAATACGGATTAACAAAAAAACGTTTTTTATTATGTCATCTCGAAAATATTTTTCGCATTTGAATCGAAACAACATTAGAAGACACTTTACAAAAATGCATTTTAAACCGCTTTCTAGTCTCTGGTTTTAAACTTCCCTATGAAAATATAGGTCTTGAAGCTATATACAGTTATTGATTTTGATCTATATGTAAGGGGGTTTCCCGAATAAAAGGTGGACCACACAATCAGAAGAAAAATAAAATATGTGTATTAAAATTATCTGCAGTTATTTATTTTGAGCAAAGAGTAAGGGGGCTTTCCGAATAAATGGCGGACTACAAAAACAAAAGAAAAATAAAAATATAGTATTATCTTCATGAAAGTGGTTAATGGTCATAATAAAGTTATGAAGCAAACAGAATTGAAATCATCAAGCAAACAAAATAAAAGTAGTTAGTAGAATGGAGATTATCAAGCAACAGAAAAGAAGTTACTAATTTAAAAGCTATAAAGGAAGAAAATAAAGGGAATAAAACAAAGAATTTTATTCATCTTTGATCAATACATAAGACGATAACGAAGATTACTCAAAAGGGTTCGAAAAA
This sequence comes from Methanobacteriota archaeon, assembly GCA_023399215.1. GTDB lineage: Archaea > Halobacteriota > Methanosarcinia > Methanosarcinales > Methanosarcinaceae > Methanosarcina. Next base: position 37,985 of record JAEWQJ010000033.1, on the reverse strand, counting down.
ATGCTTAAGCAGAGATTTGTGCTGGATACTACAGCATTAACGGACCTGCAGACGCGTGAGGTTATGGGTTATGCTTCCCTTTGCGAGGGAATGAAAGCGATTCTTGACCTGATAGCCGATGCTCGTCTGCATTTCGGGATAAGTTGCTACGTGCCCTATCCGTCAGTATATAAAGAGATGTACGAATTTGCAAGCCGCAACGGCTGTGACAGGGAGGTCGTGGCTAAAATAGATACCTGGCTTGTAAAAAAATCTCCTGACCGGTATAGAGTTAGCGTAACTTCTCAGATCTTTCATGAATATGTTGCCTATATGCGGGAAAGAATTAACCGGGGAATGGGAGTAGCTGAGGACGCGATATGGGAGGCAGCTACTGAATGCCTCTTTATGGAAAATCCACAAAACAAGAAAAAAGAGTATAAGGAAGAGGTTGAGAGGGAAGTAATTGGAGGGATCATTGGCAAATTCCGGAACAAATATCGAGCTGCCCTGAGATATGGAATTCTTGATAGTGCTCCTGATATTGATGTTCTTATCCTTGCCAAGGAGCTTGATGCTGCAGTAATTGCAAGCGATTACGGGATTGAAAAGTGGGCTGAACAGCTTGGAGTCCGCTTTGTACCTGCAAATGTTTTTCCCATGATGATACAGGAGTACCTGAAGCATCTTCCGGAAAATGAAAATGAACCAGAGTCCGAAAACAGAGACAAAAGCAAAGAAGGACCGTCGGGAGAAATAGAATTTATCTAATAACTTTGATTTTTCAAAAATCAATAATAATCAAAATCGAAGCCTGGATTAATGGATATCCGGGCACTATCAGATGAGAAACTTGAAATTAGTCAGAGTAGAGGCTTGAAATTTAATCCGATAAGAAGCTGGAGGTTTAAATAAGGGGAATTACCTTCAGGCAATGCTTCGAGCTATGAGTCTTAGTGGGGAATAGTAGACACCAATTTTATCAAGCCTTAAAGGAGTTATGTCTTAAGGAAACCGTACTTTTTAATAAATCGTACTTTTAATGAAAAGCGCCTTTAAGGAGACTGTATCTAAGAGAAACAGTATTTAAAAAAACTGCATTTAGGGGAACTGCATTTAGGGAAACTGCATTTAGAGGAACTGCATTTAGAGGAACTGCATTTAGGGGAATTGCATTTAGAGGAACTGTGTTTTTTAAATACTTGGGGGGTAAGAGTTTGAGAAATATAGTTATAGACGAATTAAAAGCATCTGAAGTTTACCGCCAGAGAGTTGAGGTTGTAGAAAGAAAAGGGTTGGGTCATCCGGACTATATCTGTGATGCCATAATGGAACAAATTTCAGTAAAGTTGAGCCAGAAGTACCTTGAGACTTTCGGGAATATCCTGCACTATAATATAGACAAAGGTATGCTTGTTGCAGGGGAAGTGGAGGGAAAATTGGGTGGAGGCAGAGTTGTAAGTCCTATGAGACTTATAATCGGGGATAGGGCTACTTTTGAAGCGCAGGGGATAGAAATCGATGTTCCCGGGCTTGCGGTCAGTACGGCGCAGCAATGGCTCCAGGATAATCTCCGCTTTGTGGACCCTGAAAATCTCATCTACCAGATCGAGCTAAAAAGAGGTTCTGCAGAACTTACGGATATCTTTAGCAGGGGAAAAGAGATCCTCGGGGCAAATGACACTTCTGCAGCAGTTGGATATGCCCCTCTAAGTCCCACTGAGAAGCTTGTTTTCGAATGCGAGCGATATCTGAACTCAAGAAAGTTCAAAAAGGAATATCCGGAATCAGGAGAAGATGTAAAAGTTATGGGGCTCAGGCACAGGGAAGATATGCACCTGACCGTTGCAATGCCGCTAGTGGACAGGTTTGTTGAATCAGAAGAAGCATACTTTAAAAAGAAAATCGAGTTACACAACCGGATTGAGGAATTTACTGCCGGGTTTGCAGAAAAAGCAAGGTCTGAATTTGAGGGCTGCATGTGTCTGAAACCGACAGTTTCCCTTAATACTCTGGACATTCCGGGCAGGGAGCTGCAGGGGATTTATACCACGGTAACCGGTACTTCTGCAGAAGATGCAGATGGTGGGCAGGTAGGACGTGGAAACCGCGTAAACGGAATAATTCCGCTAAATCGCCCTGTTAGCAGTGAAGCTGCCGCAGGTAAAAATCCTGTAAGCCATACAGGAAAGGTTTACAACCTTCTTTCCCACAGGATTGCAGCGCAGATCTATAGTAAGGTGCCTGATATCTCAGAAGTTTATGTCTGGCTTTTGAGTGAAATCGGAACTCCAATCGACCAGCCTCAGATTGCAACTGCCCAGCTCATTATGAAGAAAGGATCTGCAAGCGAGGTAGAAAAAGAAGTGGCTGAGGTAATGGAAAAAGAACTTGAGAATATACAGGCTTTCTCCATGGAACTTGTTGCAGGAAAATGTCCTGTATGCTGAGAAAAATTTTGCCTGGGAATAATTTATACCCCGGCAATAAAAGCAATGAGCGCAAAGAACATTGCAATCTTGAACATTTTTGAAGATTTGGTAGGGTTGTTGCGAACAAGAAGCTGGTAGATCGCTGCAAGAAACCCAAGGTCTGCCAGAAGAACAAAGTAAAGATAATGCAGGCCAAGCATCGACAGACGGTAAGGAAGAGGGCTAAAAATGACGGCCAGAAAACCTATGAGTGCTGCAAGGTAACTTGCTTTTTTTGCCCCGACCCGAAGAGGTAGGGTATCTGCCCCTTCCATTTTATCGCCTTCCATATCTTCAATGTCCTTTACAATTTCCCTGGCAGTAATCGCGAGAGCTGCAAGCAGGAAAAGCACAAAAAGGGCTTTTAGTCCTTCAAGTCCAAAAACCGAGGCTCCAAATAAAAAACTTGAGCCGGTGAGGTAGCCTATGCTCATGTTTCCCAAAAGAGGAGTGCCTTTGAGGGTTTTTGCGTAGAAAATTAACACTAGTGAATTAAATAAAGCAATAATCCCGCAAATTGGGTTGATTGAGAAAGCCAGAAGCGTCCCGAAGGCAAACAGGAGATACGAAAAATAAAGGGCTTCTTTTAACTTCATTCTGCCTGATGGAATAGGCCTATCAGGGCGGTTTATTGAGTCTATCCTGACATCAAAATAGTCGTTAATGGCATTTCCTGCGCCTGCAACCAAAAATACGACAAGAAATACAAGGCCTGATAAAAAGAAAGGAAAATTTTCAGGGCTATAAGAACTGGGGGCATTAGATGCCAGGATATTAAAAGCTATCAGTGTTCCAATTATAGCTGCAAAACCTGCCATGAGGCAGTTTTCGTATCTCATAATCTCCAGATATGTGCGTACGCTGGCCGACATCACAACAAAGCAGTATTATAAAGTATTAAAGGTATCGGATTTTCTCGCCCGAGTTCCATCACCCGAGTCCCGTCACCCGAGTCCCGTCTCGGGAGGACGGAGTCCTTTTCGCTGCCCGAGTCTCGTCTCGGGAGGACGGAGCCCTTTTCGCTTCGCTCAAGAGGGCTGAATCATAATGAAGATAATAAGCTGAACCAAGAGGATCGACTTATGGGCAAGAAAGGCTACATTCTTAACGAGCCCAGAAGGGCGGATTTACTCAAACTTCGTTTTGGGTCACCCAGTGGGTGCGATTGCGAGTCTTTTGAAAACAGGCTTGACTGAAAACCCTTTTGAAAAAAGGTTTGATCGAAAAACTCTCAAACAGCGGCGTAATCAATCGGCGCAACGGTTGTGGCACAACCCTTTTCAAAAAAGGCTTGACCGAAAACCAGAGAAATATTTGAGTTTGATAACCTTATCCCCAAACCATATCGGCGTGATCACAACCCTTTTCAAAAAAGGCTTGACCGAAAACCACTGCTAAATCTAAAACGTCATGACGGCGTGATCAACCGGCTCAACGGTTGCGGCTCAACGGTTGCGGCTCAACGGTTGCAGGCCAATGGTTGTGGGTTAACGGTTTTGGCTCAAGAGGCTGATCTGATCGATATCTTCTTGGCAGGAAGACTCAAATTGTATATATGATGTCATGTAATTTTATGAGTATATTTATTGAAAGGATAATATTAAGTAAAACAAAGTTTATTTCTTGCCGTTCTTCCCTTTGATATCTGTTAAGTATTAGCCAGCTTCAAAGAAACAGGCAGATGTAATCAATGTGATTCCTGACCTTTAAGTCATTTTTTGCTTCTGCTATTACTAAACTAAAACATTGGCTTGGAACAAAGAATATGTCTTAGACTAACAACTTTAAACTAACAATTTATTGGGAAAATCTACAAAAGTAAACCCTTGGATATTGTTTCTATAAATTACATGGTTACTTGTCAATAACTTACTTGTGTACCAGACATTTCTGCTTACGGACGTGTGGGTGGAGGCAAATAAAAAATGAAAGCCGGTTTTTGTAATTCACTATTTTATATACTATTGATAATGCTAACAATCCTTGGAATGGCTCCCGGCATGGTACATGCTCTAGGAGACAATGAAAGCTCAGTCTCAGATAGTGGAAGTTCAGATCCAGGAAATTCAGTCTCAGATAGTGGAAGTTTAGATACAGGAGATTCAGTCTCAGATAGTGGAAGTTCAGACACGAGTACCGGAGATTCAGGCACGGACAAAGTGGATTCTGGCTCAAATGATGGTAGTTCTGATTCTGACTCAAGTAATGATAGTTCCGATTCTGGCTCAAGTGATGGTAGTTCAGACTCAGGCTTAAGTGATGGAAGTTCAGATTCAGGCTCAAACGATGGAAGTTCAGACTCAGGCTTGAGTGATGGAAGTTCAGATTCAGGCTCAGATGATAAAAATTCCGATTCTGGTTCGAATGATAGTAATTCCGATTCAGGCTCGAATGATAGTAATTCCGATTCTGGTTCGAATGATAGTAATTCCGATTCTGGCTCAAATGATAGTAATTCCAATTCAGGCTTAGACAATGGAAATTCAAGCACTAACCCAGATGATGGTAATTCCGATTCAGGCTTAGACGATGGAAATTCGGGCACTAGCTCGGATGATAAAAATTCAACTTCCGGTTCAGATAACGTAGATTCTAGCAAAGGAGATTCAGACTCAGGTAGTGGAGACTCAGGTAGCGGTGACTCAGGTAGCGGTGACTCAGGTACCAAAAATTCAGATACTGGAAATTCAGAAACCAAAAATTCAGATGCCGTAAGCTCAGATAATGGGAATTCTGATACCCAAAATTCGGATAACACAAGTTCAGATAGCGGGGATTCTGATACCCAAAATTCGGATAACACAAGTTCAGATACTAATAGTTCAGTTACCGAAAGTTCAGATACAGAAAGTACAGATAACGGGAGTTCAGATGCTGGAAATGAGGATTCAGATTCTAGTTCAGGTATGAGTCTTGTATCCAGCGAGCCAGCAACCAATATTGCTGTAAAGGAACTTTCTACCATGAGTATCATGAGTGGTTATCCTGTCCAGTTTGATTTTACGAAAAATGCCACATGCATTGTAAATATTGAATTTGATCCTAAGAAAACATTCAGAAAAACAACAACAGTTGTAGAAGAACTTAAAAACAGATCCACCCTTGTCCAGACCTCTCCTGAAGGCACAGTATACAAATATGTGAATATCTGGGTAGGAGATGACGGAGCAGGGCTTCCTACTTCCATTAAAAGTGGATTTGTAGAGTTCAAGGTTGAGAAAGCATGGATCAAAGATAATAATATCAGTGAGGCTCAGGTAGTCCTTCAAAGATATGATAGTAACTGGCAGCCACTTTACACGGAAAAAGTTGGAGAAGATGAAAATTATATTTACTTTAAGTCGGAAACACCTGGCTATTCCTTCTTTGCAATTACGGAATCTACCGGGCAAAATACAATGAAAGTCAGTGGGGCAGAAAAAATACAGGAAACCCTGAGAAGTCTGGGAAGCGAAGGAAAAGCAGCTCTTTACGGAAATGCAGGAAATAATAGCAGTAGAATTAAGAATCCAATGGGAACAGCCAGGATACTTATGGCAGTTTCCTTACCGCTTTTCATGCTTCTTGTTGGATATGGCATATTTAAGAAAAAGATCTGAGAAATGTACGTTAGATGAAGTAAGTGATATGAAGTAAGTGATATGAAGTATGTGAGATTCTCTTCTCACTTACTTCTTACTATTTTTTCCATCATTGAAATAAAGTGAATCTCACAGATTTAAAACACCTGATGTTTATCAAATTTTTACCGCGAGCATTCGATCAAGTGCTTCTTTTGCTTTGATCCTCACATCGTCAGGGACAGTGACTACATGCTGGACTTTTTCAAGAGAGACCAGGACTTTTTCAAGATTAACCATTTTCATGCTCGGGCAGCAGGCAAATTCCGAAACGCAGTAATATTTCTTTTCGGGAGCTGCCTTATGTAGCCCGTGGAGGAGTCCGCATTCCGTACCTATAATGAACTCTTTTGCAGGAGAGTTTTTTGCATACATTATCATCCCTCGTGTGCTTGCAATATGGTCTGCAAGTTCCAGAACCTCGGGGCGACATTCGGGGTGTGCAATAAACTTTGCTTCTGGGTGCTTTTCCTTCATTTTCAGGACATCTTCTCTCAGGACCTGATGGTGCGTTGGACAGTGCCCTTCCCATGGAATTATTTTTTTGTCAGTCCTGGATTCTACATAGGCAGCCAGGTTTTTATCAGGCACAAAAATAACCTCATCAGCCTCCAGGGAGTTTACCACCTCAACGGCATTTGCAGACGTACAGCAGATGTAAGACTCGGCTTTAATGGCAGCCGAGCTGTTAACATAGCAGACCACCACGGCATCAGGATGCTTTTCTTTTTCTCTCCTAAGACCTTCAATATTCACCATGTCTGCCATAGGGCAGGTGGCATCAATTTCTGGCAGGAGGACCGTTTTATCAGGACAGAGAATTGCAGCGCTTTCTCCCATAAAATGGACGCCGCAAAAAACAATAACATCAGCAGTCTGACGGACAGCCTCCTGGCTGAGGCCCAGAGAGTCTCCAACAAAATCTGCAATATCCTGAACCTCAGGACGGGAATAATAATGAGCAAGAATAACTGCATTTCGTTTTATTTTGAGTTCTTTGATCCTTTCTATTAATTCTGCTTGCTGCATGGGACCACCATAAGTTTTTGGAATAAAGTCCGGATAGGTATCCGGGTATGAGATTGAAGCTTAAGTTAAAATAACCAGTTTAAATATAATACTTGAACAGGCGAATGAACGTAAAAAGGAGTACAACGATGGAAATTCCATCCAGCGCGCTCTTTTTGCACGCATGCTATTTGCTCCTGAAAGATTACGTGCTTAACTCTCCCGCACTATATAATATTTGTGAATAATATTTTGTGAATTGTATTTTTTGTGAGCCTACGAGTTACCACCTGAGTCCTGCAAGCCTTTTAAAAAAACTGCTTGAGCGCAAACCTTTTGAAAAAAGGTTTGATCGAAAACGACATGGTCGGACGACCTGGCTGGCATCGTCAAGTGGCGCCACGCTTGCTCAAGTGGATTAATTTATAAGTAAAAGTCCGTACTCTTTCGCTCAATGAACCAGTAAGACATATAATATTTTTTACTGTATAAGTAAAATGGTACAGTATATTAACTTCAAGTATTTTATTGTCAATTCATGTTCCGATCTGGACAGGGCTAAGAATCTTTTTTAGAGTGGAAATTGCAGAAAGGGCTGCAAGGTAACTGGTTTTCGGATTTTCCGGGGAGGGGAGGTTTTCGACTCTTGTGGAAAGTTTTCCGAATTCGCCTTCTACAGTTATTTCATGTACGTTTCTGGACAGGGTAGGGTCAGCGATTACTCTTACTTTTGTCCTCTCAAAGCCTATGCCTGCCAGGCTTATTGTGGCTGCAACATTCACATTTGCGGGGAAGGCTTTAACCGCTTCCGAGGCAGGCCCTTCAAAAAGCAGGGTTTCTTTTTCGATTGTTTCAAGCTTAATTCCCAGGGCTTCAACGTGGGGAGCCCCAGCAAGGCCCATAGGCGGTTTTCTGGTAGTAAGGGTAACTGATGAGATTTCCGCTGCTGAGGCGGAGTTTATTCCATCGATACCAGCAACTGCGCCTGAAGGGAAATAGAGCTTGCAGTTATTCTGCTCTGCAAGTCTGAAGAGCCTTTCTCTGAGTTCTTCGTCCGCAAGAGCGCCTACACTCATAACCATCACATCGCGCCCAGCTTCAAGAGCCTGCGGTACTATTAACCTGACAGCTTTTTGAGAGGCACTTTCTATAACAAAGTCCACATTTTGCAGTAGTTCCTCAATCGTCATTGAGGCAGGACTGTACCTTTTCAGGGAGGCTGTCAATTCCAGGACTCTGCTCTTAGAAGAGTCGGAGAGAGCATACAACTCCGCATTAATAACTCCTTTGTCAATAGCCTTGCAAATTTGTCCACCAATAAATCCGCAACCAATAACTCCTATTTTCAGCATTTCAGGCTCCTGTAAATGATCAATAAACCTTGATCTTTAGATTTTTATCTCCGGCTTTAAAAGTCTGAGGATCGGGTACTGTATTCTTTTCCCTCTTTTAAAGCCTTCTGTTGAGATTATTTTCTTAGTTATATAACACCCTAAAATGCCCATACCCCTTATAAATCCTGGTAACATTAAATAGCGGGGTAAAACTTATGCTTATCAAAGAGGTTGAAAGCTTTATAGAAGAAGATCTGGGATACGATGATGTCTCGTGCACTATTGTGCCTGACAAACCTGCAGAAGCTATTATTTTCACAAAGGAAAACTGTACTGTTGCGGGAATTAAAGAAGCCGAATCAATTTTTTGCTATCTTGGAATTCAGGCTGAAACCACTCTTAAAGACGGCGATCGCCTCAAAGAAGGGGAGATCATTTTCAGGCTAAAGGGAGGAGCAGTATCTATTCTAAGGGCAGAGAGACTGGCTCTGAATTTCCTTGGGCATCTAAGTGGGATTGCCACTCTTACCCGGGCATGCATGGATACGGTAAAGAAGTATTCCGAGACTACAAGGGTGGCATGCACCAGAAAAACCACACCAGGCATGAGGAAGTTCGAAAAGCTGGCTGTAGCTGCAGGTGGGGGAGATACTCATAGATTCAACCTTTCGGACTCGGTTATGATTAAGGATAACCACGTCAAACTGATGGGAATAGAAGCCGCAATTGAGGCCGCAAAAAAAACCAGCTTCACCCGGAAAATAGAAGTCGAGGTTGAGTCTGTAGAACACGCTGTGCTCGCTGCAGAACTGGGAGTTGATATTATAATGCTGGACAATATGCAGCCTGAAGCTATCCAAAAAACCCTCAAAACACTTAGCGGAAAAGGGCTTCGAAACTCAGTTCTTGTGGAGGCATCCGGAGGAATTTCCCAGGAAAACCTTGAAGGCTATGCAAAAACAGGAGTAGATGTCATCTCTATGGGCTCCCTTATCCATAAATCAAGATGGATAGATATGAGCCTGGAAATCGTAAAATAATAAACTTTTGTCATTAAACTTTTGTCATGACAATTTAATTATTGAGCATAATCTTTGATAGCTTTTCATCAACATATGGCGATTCAGAGGAATATGTGACCAATAACTAAATTTTCAAGACAACTATTAAATAATAATTTTTGTGTTAATTTTTAGTTTTATCTTATTTTTAGCTCCGTTTTACCTTCTCAGTTTTAACGGAGTTAACCTTTTGCAGGCGGCAATTCAACAGAAAACAGCCACCATTATCACAGATTCTTATTTTCATTAATTAAAAACAATGAAGATAAAGCTGGTTCAGGTTACATCGTAAATTCATCTTTATCTGCTTTAAAAGTCATAATAGCTCTTCATTTTAAGAGAGTTCTTGAAATTTAATAACAATTATGAAAATTTAGTTAATTTTATGTAATACTTTTACTCTCTAAAAATGGAGGAAAGTAACATGATGCTTAACTATAATAATAAATTATTTAAGGTTATTTTAATTGGAATACTCATTGCTGCCCTTGTAGTGACTTCAGGGTGCGCGAACAAATCCACATCTAGTGATAATGGATCGTCTCCATCAGAAACTTCAGGAGGTTCCGATGTCGATAAAGCAGCAGAATCTGGAGAGCGTACACTCACGGACGGGTTTGGCAGGGAAGTTACCATACCTGAAAATGTGGAGCGGGTTGTCTGCTCGGGAGCTGGATGCCTGCGATATCTTGTATACCTGCAGGCTCAGGACGATGTAGTAGGGGTTGATAGCTTAGAGAAAGAGGAAAGCGCGTTTGAAGGTCGTCCCTATGCTCTTGCAAACCCGCAGCTTAAAGACTATCCCCTAATTGGAGAGTTCAGAGGCAAAGATGATCCTGAAAAGATAATTGCCATCAGTCCCCAGGTCATCCTGAAAACCGGCACAAGTGGCCAGTCGACAGCAAGCAATGGTGCTGATGCCGATGCGCTTCAGAATAAAACTGGCATTCCTGTTGTCATGTTCCCTTACGGCTCTTTAAAGAACGAAGAGCAGAAAGCTGAAATATACAGTTCACTCCGTATAATGGGTCAGGTAGTAGGCAAACAGGAAAGAGCAGAGGAAGTAATCAATTATATCAATACTACAATGCAAGACCTGGAAAACAGGACTGCCGACATTCCGGAATCTGAAAGAAAGACTGCCTATATTGGTGGTGTGAGTATGGCTGGAGCCCATGGAATAATCTCAACAGAACCTGCTTATCCACCATTCCTCTGGATGAATGCAAAGAATGTTGCAGCCGGAATGGGTGCAGATCATGCGGATATTGCCAAAGAAGCACTTGTAGACTGGGATCCAGAGTACATATTTATTGATATCGGCACTCTCCAGGTTGGTAACGAAGGAGCAATTGGAGAGCTTAAGAATGATACGTCTCTCTCAGGGCTCTCGGCTGTAAAGAATAAAAAGGTCTATGGAGTGATTCCATACAACTACTATAGCACCAACTATGAGTCCGTACTTGCAAACGCTTATTTTGTAGGAAAAGTGCTCTATCCAGATAGGTTTAAAGATATCGATCCGGAAGCAAAAGCCGACGAAATTTATACCTTCTTCCTTGGTAAACCTGTATTCTCTGAAATTAATGGACAGTACGACAACCTTGGGTTCAAATCGATTCCACTATGATTAAGGTATAAGAAAGTTCGTTTTACCAATCTGTAGTTTCGAAAGATTACATGAAGTAATTTTTAGTTCCGAAGTCTGCTCAAAAATTACTTCATACAATTTTATATACATTTAAATTATTTTTACCCTATTTTTGTTGTGTTTTTATCTTATTTCCTTTATTTTATCTCACTCTTTAATTCCGATTTCACTGAATTAATTTTTCACGGAGTTAACTTTTTAAAGGCATTGATCTACCAAAAAACAGCCATTATCATAGTTTTTCATATTCAATAATTAAAAGCAAGTCAGTTAAGGTTACACCATAAGTTTATCCTTATCTGGATTTAAAAGTCACAATAACTCATCATTTTCAAAAAATTAATTGGATTGGATATTAAACTAAGAGAATTTCGGTAATTTTATGTAATACTTTTACTCTTTGATCATAAAGGGATGTAACATGAAATTAAATTATGGTAATAATATATATAAAATTATTTTTATAGGACTTCTCATTGCTGCCCTGGTAGTGGCTTCAGGTTGCGCGGACAAGTCCTCATCTGATATGGATCAGAACGGATCGGCTTCAGCAGAAGCTTCAGGAGTTTCAGGCGCCGATAAGGCAGCAGAATCTGGAGCGTTTACACTCACGGACGGGTTTGGCAGGGAAGTCACCATACCTGAAAATGTGGAACGAGTTGTTTGCTCAGGAGCCGGGTGCCTGCGCTACCTTGTATACCTGCAAGCTCAGGACGACGTAGTAGGGGTCGACAGCATGGAGATAAAAGAAAACAAAAACGAGGGCCGCCCTTATGTATATGCGAATCCCCAGCTCAAAAACTATCCCCTGATTGGAGAGGGCAGGGGTAAAGATGACCCGGAGAAAATCATTGAAGTTGACCCTCAGGTTATTCTGAAAGCCAGTATGATTGGACAGGCAGCGGCACCTACTGCCACTGAAGCCGACACCCTTCAGGACAAAACCGGTATCCCTGTGGTCGCATTACCTTACGGGTCTTTGAGTAATGAGACACAGAAAGCCGAAGTGTACAGCTCTCTGAGGATAATGGGCAAGGTAGTAGGTAAACAGGAAAGAGCAGAGGAAGTAATCAATTATATCGATGCTACTATGCAGGATCTTGAAAACAGGACTGCCGACATTCCGGAGTCTGAAAGAAAAACTGCCTATATTGGCGGGGTCGGTATGGCTGGAGCTCATGGAATAATCGCTACAGAACCTGCTTACTCTCCATTCCTCTGGGTGAATGCAAAGAATGTTGCAGCCGGAATGGGCACAGAGCATGCGGATATTGCTAAGGAGGCACTCGTAGACTGGGACCCCGAGTATATATTTATCGATGTTGGTACCCTCCAGCTTGATGACGAAGGTGCAATTGGAGAACTGAAGAATGATACATCCCTTGCAGGACTCTCGGCTGTGAAGAATAAAAAAGTCTATGGAGTAATCCCTTATAACTTCTACAGCACCAACTATGAGTCCGTACTTGCAGACGCTTATTTTATCGGAAAAGTGCTCTATCCGGACAGGTTTGAAGATATCGATCCGGAAGCAAAAGCTGACGAAATATACACTTTCTTCGTAGGTAAACCTGTATTTTCAGATCTGAATGGAAATTACAGTAATATGTGCTTTAAACAAATTCTGAAATAAAACGGAGGGTATAAAAAGGTGCATTTCGCCAAAGGAGCAGTTCCAGAAGATTATCTTGTGTACATACGCAGAAAATATTTCTGGATAATGGGGGGGCTTTTGTTCCTCTTCATTATGCTTATTTACTCGATCTCGGTAGGAGCGGTGACAATACCACCTTATGAAGTGCTGCAAACCATAACGGGGCACAGCGTTTCTACAAAATGGGATTTAATAATCTGGAACATCCGGCTCCCTCAAGCCCTGGCTGCAATAGTAGCAGGAGCCGGACTCTCGGTTGCAGGGGTTGCAATGCAGTCTATACTACGTAATCCCATTGCGTCTCCTTTCACGCTTGGAATTTCAAATGCCGGTGCTTTCGGAGCTGCAGTGTCTGTTGTGGTTCTTGGTACCGGAAAAATGCAGTCTACAGTTGCAAATGCTGTGACAATCAACAACCCTTACCTGACAACAACGGTAGCCCTTTTCTTTTGCCTTCTTGCAACAGGAGTGATCCTGCTAATCTCGAGTATACGGGGGGCTTCGCCTGAGGTAATGGTACTTGCAGGAGTTGCGCTTTCTTCCCTCTTTACCGCAGGCACTGCATTCCTCCAGTACTTTGCTGACGATACCCAGCTTGCAGCAGTCGTTTTCTGGACTTTTGGCGATGTCGGAAGAGTAACCTGGCCTGAACTTGAGATAATGACTGGCGTTGTGCTGCTTGCAATTATATTCTTCGTTGCTAATTGCTGGAACTATAATGCCATAGATGCAGGCGATGAGACCGCAAAGGGTCTCGGTGTCAATGTGGAAAGGACAAGGTTAGTAGGCATGGTAATAGCAGCCCTGGTTTCTGCAGTGATTGTTGCATTTCTTGGGGTAATAGGGTTTATAGGACTGGTCTGTCCTCATATGGTCAGAAGGGTCATAGGAGATGACCAGCGATACCTGATACCCGGTTCTACTCTGTTTGGAGGAATCTTGCTTCTGGCATCAGACACTGCGGCAAGGCTTATAATATCGCCATATGTGCTTCCCGTATCTATTCTTACGGCTTTCATGGGAGCACCTGTCTTCATATATTTACTTCTTAAGGGGTACAAACGATGATGCTTTCAGTAGAGGAACTTGAATTTTTGTATCGCAACCGTAAAATTCTCCATGAAATAGCTTTTTCCATCGAGGAAGGAGAAATTGTAGCAATCCTTGGGCCTAATGGGGTTGGTAAGACTACACTTCTAAAATGTCTTAACAAAATTCTCCGCCCCAAAGGAGGAACAGTTCATCTTGATGGAAATAACCTTTTTGACCTTGGAACAATGGAGATCGCACGCTTTGTTGGGTATGTTCCCCAGCGGGTGGAAACCGGGAGGTTGACAGCTTTTGATGCAGTCTTGCTCGGAAGGCGGCCCCATATCAAATGGGATGTTACCGAAAAAGACCTTCAAATAGTCGATTCTGTCTTCAAGTTACTTTCCATGGAAAAACTCCGCCTTTCATATATCGATGAAATGAGCGGAGGTGAACTCCAGAAGGTCGCAATTGCACGTTCACTCGTACAGGAGCCAAAAGTCCTACTCCTTGACGAACCTACAAGCAGCCTTGATATGAAAAATCAGGTTGAGATTCTGACCATTATCAGGCAGATTGTCCTTGAGCACAGAATTGCAGCCATAATGACAATGCACGACCTTAACCAGGCCCTCAGGTACGCAGATAAGTTTATTTTCCTGAAGGGGGGGAAAGTCCACGCGCAAGGGGGCGCCGAGGTAATTACACCTAAGGTGATCGAGGAGGTGTATGGCTTGCCTGTAATTATCGGGGAGATTGCAGGTATGCGCTGTGTGGTTCCTGGAAATCCTGAAGTTGCACTTGTACATAACCTGTAAAAACCAGCAACAAGTACGAAATTATCTCAAGAGAATGAGTATATAACAATTTCAAAAGTAGCCAGGGAATTAAGGTAAAAGAAAAGAGTAAAATGATAAAGAAAAGATTAAAAGTAGATTTTAAAATAGTGGTGCGGTTTGCCAGAGAGGCAAAACCGACCAGAGAAAGATTTCCAGGTTTTACCTGGTAATCATCATTTCTGCAGTTTCAGGTTTGTAGAACCAGTCTCTCGGAAGTACCTTTTCCTGCTGGTAATACTTAACAAGCCTTCTGATCTTGGATTCAGTAAGGTTAAGGGCACGCTTGTTGTGGACATCTTTCTTGTTAATAGAAAGGTGCTTCCTGAGCCCCAGGGCCTTCACAATCAGGTTGGTGAGGTCTTCCGGAACGTTCGGATAAACGTTGTTTTCCTTAAGAATGGTTGTGATCTTTTTGCCTGTGATAAGCTTGGCATCAGGAACTCCGTAACGGTCCCTTAAAGTCATTCCGATTTCGGCAGTGGAGACACCCTGTTTCCAGAGGTCAAGAGTGATTGTAGTAACTTCATCTGCGCTGATCTTGCACCACTCAGGCGGCTCGGTTCTGATTGGCCTGGTGGAAGCTGACTTGCCTTTTCTTTTGGTATGCATTTTTGCCATAATAATTCTCCTGATATCAATTGATCGATGCCCTGAAGAGAACTCTTCGGGCTGAAGTTATATCTTTACCGACTATAACGGACCAACACATCGATCGGGAGATTTAATCCGCCACAGCAAACTGCTGCGTGGCTTTTCAGGAATCCCTGGAAAAGCGTAAGTTTTTCGGTAAAAACATCACTAGAACACGCACTATAACATATATACTTTGTGTCGGATAGGGAGGCGTCTGGCTCTTTTCAGATTGAAAAGTTTCAATGGTAAACGTTTTCCATAAGCACATCTTATCTGAGTATATATCCAGGTTCACGATATAGAGTTCCAGAATCTATTCAGGTTCATGAGGCAGAGTTCCAGAAGCTCAAAACTATTCGCGCCCCACCCGGATTTATTTGCCTGTAAACAGACTCGATATGCGCATCGCGAAGAGCACGGGCTTCTGAAAGGTTTTCAGCTTCAAGAATAGAATAAACTGTTTCGTTGACCTCATCTGAAAATTCACCTTCAAGCTCGCTTCGAATTTCACTTTTTATATACTCTGTCATTATGTCTTCAAGCAAAGAGAGCTCGGCTGTTGATGCATTTTCAGAGAAAGCTTCGAAATCAACCGGGAACCCGGCTTCAAGTAAATCTGAAAAATATGCCGCAAAAGCCTCTTCGCCGGACTTTCTCTCTACAGGATTTTCAGAGACCCCGTAGATCAGGGTCTGGAAAGATTCCTCATTTTCCTCTCCAAAACCCGACCCAAAATAATCCGATGGGAAGAGCAGCCCGGTAAGTACCTCTGCACCTTCCAGGGCTGCTGCGTCAAGTGAAGCATTAAAAGCCTGGAAGAGTATCTTACTGGCTTCTTCATCTGAAGAGTTCAGAGAAGCTTCAATCACGGAGTCGTTGACAGAATCAAGCAATGCAGCTTTTGAAGGATTGCCGGAGTAGATAGGCATGGAAAGTTTTGTACTTTGTCGGATTGCATTTGCAGGAGGCTCTTCCCCAATAATAAGCTCGCTTTGTACAGGAAAAGCTTCTACAGGGTGCCAGTAAGCCTCAAACCTGTAGGAAAACCTTCCTGCGGCTTTCTGATCCAGATATGCTGAAATAACCTCCGCTTCCCGGGAAGAATAGTTCGCAGCAAGAGGGTTCAGGAAAACTAAAGAATCATTATTTGAGGTCGCAAGGGAAAGAGCAAGATAGTCCGTAACTAGGTCAGCAAAAGTCCTGTGTTTCTGTTCTTTCCCGAAGAGGGCATGAGAAGAATTTTCCACAACCGAGTTTTCAGGTATTGAGATATTAAGAGCTGCAAGAGGAGATATTTCGTATTCGAAGTCCTCGAGTTTACAGGAAAGCAGTGACTCAAGCAGATAAACATCAAGTTCCGAAGACGTGACATATCCGGCTGCATGATATTGTTTTTCTGCCTGCATGGAAGGCATTAGCAGGATACCTGCAAGCGAGATCAGAACAAGTAAAAAAAGGGCATCAAAAACTGTGAAATAACCTGAGCATTCTGCAATTAGCTTGCCTTTTTTCTTTGGGAATTGCAAGGGGATTTCAGGAACTATTGGATATCTTACCTTATCCTGTTCTCTTACTCTTAATGCCCTGCTTCTCTTTATGGGCTTCCCGTTTCTCTTCCTTTTCATACAGTCTCTCTCACTTTCATGCCGTATTTCTCATTTTCAGGTTCATTCTAATTTCCATCTTCCATCCAGCTTTTTGAGTTTTCACGCGGTTTGTCGAACTTCCATGTGATTCTTCAACTTCCAAATAACTTTTCAAACTTTTATCTGGCTCTTTAATTTCTATGCGATTTTTCTAACTTCTATCCAGCTTTTCTCATTTACTGACTCTCTTTTTCAGTTCCATTTTGTCTTATAAATCACCACAGTAAGGATCCCAGGGGCCGATTCTGCAGGATTCAGTTCAATAACGACGGGCACAGAGGCTGCAACTTTTTCCAGGTCGTCGGCAAAAGCATCAATCTCGGCATTGTCCGGTTTGATCTGCCAGTGCCACTGACCGTCTCCTGTCCGGACTTCAACCAGAAACTTGTAATTCCCGGAAAAAGCTGCAAAAATCTTTGCTCTTTCATTAGCTCCATTCGGGCCCGAAAGTATGTCAAGAGAAGCTGCAGAAAGCAAGCCTGAGCTTTCCGCTTCCAGAACAGGGTCATCTGCCAGGTTTTCGGCAATAAGAGACGCGGTCTCGTAATTTTCAAGAGCAAATGAACGGTCTTCGTATCCAAGGTAGGTCTGTGACATCAGGGCTGCAAAAACCATAAAACCTATCACTGCAAGGGCTACGGAGAGTAGATCGGTATGAGGTTCAAGCACCCCGCGTTCGTCCCTGGACATTAATACACACGTTTTTTTTGCAGGTTTTAAGGTATCTTTGAGCCGAGCTGTAGTTGTGAGCCGCTTTTTGAGTAGAGCTTCGAGCAGATCACCAATAAACAGGAAGTTATTGATAAACAAGGACACAGCCAAAAGCAGATACCTCCTCCTCATCCTTCACATAAATGAATTCTTTCTTTAATGAGATATTTTCACCTGGGCTCAAAACTGCTTCTTTGGTTCCCAATACCTGGAGGAAAGCCCCAATTTTAGAATAATCGGCTGTAAGTGGATTTTCCTCGTTGCCTGGAGCTCCAAATTCCTCACTAAGTTTTTTGTGCAGGGTAGATTCGTTAAGAGGCAAAACCCTGAAGGCGAAGGGTTTTACAGCCCTGAAACTCCGTTCTCCGGACTCGGCTTCCAGACAAACATATTCTCCAGAAACCCTTACCTTTATGTCTCCCGCAAAAGGCAAATCCCTGAAAATTTTCTGTTCATTGAAACAATAGGAAGATTCGTGAGATTCATCCTGAGATTCCCCCTGAAAATCCGACTCTGCTCCCCCTTGGAAATTACCTGATCCTGAATTGCCCGATCCGACCTCATCTACTGCAGTTTTAAAGTCCAGGGCAAGAAAATCAAGCTTTTCCCGGGTTTCAAGCTCCTTGAAACTGGCAACCAGATTAAAGAGTGCCGCAAAAAGGATAACGCTTGCAAGAATTAGAGCCGCTTTTGAAATCAAGAAATCGGCCCATGCAGAGTCATCGCGAGCAAAATCCCTCACAGCAGATCTTCTCCTATATGTCAAATTTTATTAAGAGTGCTATTCTCGGAAATAATCACGAATAGCCTTTTGGACTTTGGTTCGAGCTTTGTTGAGAGCAGGAGCCTGTGCCTGCCCGAACCAAGAAGAACAGGCCCGTTAAGTTCAGAATTTGAGAAAGAGGCATCCGAATAATAGAAAGTGCTTTTCTCTCCTGTGTGGACGCAGTAATTGTTCGCGTCCGCAGGCCATTTACCCTGTCTGCCAGAAAGCGCCCCGAAATCCACGCTTACGCCTTCAGGCAGCCTGAGCTCCAGGGAAACTTCACTTCCTTCCCCACGTAAGGAGAGTTGTTCGGCAGCAGCCGTAAGCCTTGAAATTTCGTCCAGAGCTGCTTTTTCCTTTGCTTCGTCCATAAAATCATAAAGGTAAACGAAGGAGATGAGTAAAATCACAGCAAAAAGGATGCCTGAAACCGTAAGCCTGAAAGGAAGCGAAATAACTGCGGATTCGTCAGTTTTAATCGGACCGACTAATTCTGGTGCTTTGTTAGCCGCAACCTTTCTTAAAAAGAAAGCTTGACCAAAGAAATCCATTATAGATTTAGTAGCCATGAACTGCCCCCTCCCTTTCTTAAAAAGAAAGCTTGACCAAAGAAATCCATTATAGATTTAGTAGCCGTAAACCTCCCCCTAACTTTTTTAAAAAGCAAATTCCGTGAATAATGAACTTAGTCAGGCACAGTATAAAAAATTTATTGTACTTTAAAAGTAGACAAATAGGAACTACTGAGACTGCAGAAATCAATTCCTGTTGCTTTAAAATGGCTCTATTTTTAAATGAAAACAACTGGATTTTCCGATCTGGAAACTGATAACCTGACCAAAGAAGTAAAATATAATAAGAAGAATTTCATTTCATCTGGTATTTATCACAGAGATGGGTGATGGAACGAACAGCAACGTCGGTAGAAGCCCAAATCTGTGACAAATAAATTAATTTACACAGTCAAACTTAAAAAACCCTTCGGTTAACAACGCTTTATATAATTAATATTTAAATTCGAGTCAAATTTTTTAATACTATTTTATTATTTTAAATCATAAATAAAAAAGAATCTGTTTTATCCCAAAATTCTTTCATATGCTGACATCCAGACAGTTGAATATTTAACATTAATCAGTTTTTACTTCACCTGTATTAGTCCAAAGTATAAAATTCAGGCTATGTAGAAATCCTATGTTAATAACTGAGCTCTAACTTTGTACCTCTGGTTATAAGTATTTGGTAATTTCTAAATCACAGGATTTCTACAAAAGCCGAGAATATGCCTATTTCATTTCTTACACATAATGAGGATAATTAGCTGACCACGTTGCAGAATCAATTACAACTACAACTGGACATCCGGCATTTACCCATGCTGTGAGGCCGCCTTGAATATTATATACACTCTTGTAACCGGCATCTGCTATCATTTGACTTGCGACGCTACCCCGTTTCCCGGTATAGCAGTAAACAACGATTTTTGTGTTTTTGTTTTTTGGCAGTTCATTCATCCGGTTAGACAGTAACTGGTCGTCTGACAAATTAACAGGATCATGTGATGGCACATTTTTTAGTGGTATTAATGTCGCACCCTCAATATGAGAATAGCTATACTCTGCAGGCGTACGAACATCCAGAAGGAATGCTCCCTTATCTTCGAGTATGCTTTTAGCTTGACAAGCCGTAACATTCTCATATCCACCTGTGACAGTACAACCAATCTTAGGTGTTGCTCCTGCAATGCCCGGAGCAATTATGAGAAGCGCGATGAGAATTGCAGCAAAACCTGATAAGTATTGTTTATTCAAGCCTATTCCTCCATTAATACAATTTTTATTTTTTCTTTAAGCTCTAGGGAAAATATAAGGCCTTAAAACATTTTGAAACAACACGTTGTATAACGTTTTATTTCTTAAAATACCGCCAAATTTAGGTCTTCTTTAAAAATACTTGTTATTTCGTATAAGATTCAATTTTATTTTTTAAAAATTGTAAAATCCACTGAGTGGACGAGTTACAGCCTTTCGTAAACGTTTTTGAAACCTTCTATTACTAGGTAAAAGAAGATTATAACTGGGAATTGCCTTCATGGTATTAAATGATTTGGTTTACGGTCCAGCGAGCAAGAACTTACACAGTAAAAGATATTATCCTTTAAAAAATCATTTTTGAAGGAATCTTAAACTTTAAAGGTTTATAAGCTTCAATGAGAATCCAATTTCAGTTAATACCGAAAAAAAATGATTATGAAACTTTAAAATGTTTTAAAAAGAAAAATAAGGTTTTAGTTTTTGCAAAAATACTCTCAGAACCCGGAAAATAACGAGTTGTTCTTTCCTTTTTTATCCTCTGCCATTAAATCATCAACCTTTCCTTCTTCATTAGACATGTAATAAGATTCTGCAATTAACTTTTTCAGAGCCGGTGTTTTTTCAGTGAGATTCGTTGTACCCATGATTCCGTAGTAAGCTATGAAATAATCTTCTCTTCCTTTAAGGAAAGGTCTCTCGTACACTAGAAAATATCCCGAAGTCTCAGGGCTTTCATACTCTGTTGTGTTAAATGAGTGAGGCCCAAAAGTTTCGCTATATGAAATTTTAGCTTCACGCCTGCGAATTACTTCCTTAAGTTCTGCACTAATATTTAATTTCTGTTGGGACAAATTACCGTCTTTTTCCAGATAACGATAAAGGGTATCTTCCCCTTTTAAAAATTCAGATTCATCGTCAAAATACCAGACGTTTATGAATTTTCCACCAGAATATTTTCCCGCATTACAGTAAGGGGAAATCTGCGGAAAAAATGAAGTACAGCTATGCACATTTCCTTTCCAGGCTCCAGGTATGTACCATTTAGGCATTGATTCTGAAGGGGGCAGCCCTGGTCCGATTGAAATAACATCGAGAATAAACCATGTTCCAATAGTGGCAATTATTAAAAAAACTAAAAGGGCTATCTTCTTATTTACTTTCTTGTAGAACATTTACCTGCCCCAATTCAATGAAACGTAAAGGTAATTAAAGTCTAACCTGAATAGTTATCATAAAAATTTGCTCATTTAATATAAAGAATTTACTTCTGTAATCTCTATATAATAGAGAATAAAAAGATTATTTCCAGGTAAAAATCGAAGTAGAATAAATCTAAATTTAAAAATAAGAATAAAAATAAGAATAAATCTAAATTTAAAAATAAAAATAAAAAGAATTAACTAAGGGACCCTTTTAAAATATCTGGTTGAAAAACTAGAGAAATAAGACTTATAAGATTTATAAGACTTATACAACTTATTTATATAATGTTGAGTTAAAGTGCTGTCCAGCCGCCGTCAACTATGATTATTTGACCTGTAGTATATGTTGATGCATCGGATGCAAGATAAAGCACTGTCGTATCCAGATCTCCAGACCTTCCTGCGCGTCCCATCGGACACATATATTCAATTATTTTCGCAGATTTTGGATCAGTGTCAATTCCTTCGGCCATTCCAAGAGCAAAATAACCAGGCCCAATCGCATTGACAGTAATTCCGTCTTTTGCCCATTCAGTTGCCAGAGCTTTGGTGAGCATTAAAACTCCGCCCTTTGTTGCGCAATAAGCTGTAAGCGGCAACTCTTTCATTGCCACTGTTGAGTGAATTGAGCCAATGTTAATAATTCTCCCATATTTTTGCTTCAACATTACTTTCCCAACTTCACGGGCAAAGAAGTAAACCCCATTCAGGTTAGTATCAATCATCTTGCGCCACATTTCATCGGTTGTTCTGTCGGCAGCGTCAGCAAGTCCAAGTCCAGCATTGTTTACAAGGATATCAATTCTGCCGAAGTCTTTTTCTATCTGCTCCACAGCAGTCTTAATTTGCTCGGTCTGCAGTACATCACAGACGTAATAGCGACAGGTTACGCCAAGTTCTTCAATCTCCTTCAGTACTTCCTTTAATTTTTCTTCCCGGCGTGCGACTAAAGCAAGATTTGCACCTTGATTTGCCAGAGCTCTGGCAAAATCCACTCCAAGCCCTGAGGAAGCTCCTGTTACGATAGCAACTCTTCCCGTTAAATCAAATAAGTTTTTCATTATGATCCCCCTTTACTTATTGTTTTAGCTAGATAGCTAAAATTTTGGATTTGAATAAACCTTCAAATCATATTTTTATCTCAAAATATATAAAATTTAAATTTAAAAATAACTTTTTATTTACTTTCTTCAAGAAAAAATTAAGAACCATTGTATTATTGTAATCAAACCCTCACTAAATTTTTTAATGCAAGCTTAAAACTATTCGGATTTCCAAAGTAAACCTTAAACTTTGCAAATATTTCTTGTAATCAATATTTCTTGTAATCATTTCTATATTTTTAGGCTTGTTCCATCAGCATAAACGCAAAAAGAGATTGATTTAACATAGGCTATAGAACGTATAATTCTATATTTTTTGATCTGCGAAGTTGAAGATTCTTATCCTTCATTTGTAGCTTTGAGGAGAGGGGATTTTTCTTCTTGCCTTTTTAGGTAAACGAATACTGGATTACTAAAAACATATATAAACAAAAAGGAATAGCTACAGGAAACGTAGCACAAACTTTGGCTTTGTAGAAATCCTCAGAAACAACTAATTTATGTGAATTTGAGCGAATAAGATGATTATTTTACTTATTTGTTTTTCAGCCTATTGAAGTTAATTTTGAGAAGTTTTCTATAAAGCCCAAGCTTTGAAAAAAACGGGGCATGATGCCTATTTTTAGGAGAATATCAGAATTGGTAAACTTTAAAATGATTAAAAGATATTTTGTTTTAGTAGCCGGATTGTTTTTTATGGGATTAGGAGTAGACCTAATCACAAAATCAAACTTGGGGACGTCTCCAATTGCAAGCGTCTCATATGTACTTAGTTTGATATTTCCTCTTACATTTGGAGTAACCACTTTTTTAGTAAGTTTCCTGTTCATACTTATTCAAATATTGATACTAAAAACAGATTTTCCAAAGGAACAATATCTTCAGGTACTGGTGGGTCCGATTTTTGGTTTCTTCATAGATTTTGGAATGAAAATATTTTCTTTCGTAAATTCAAAATTTTATTCTCAAGAAATCATTCTTCTACTGCTTGGTTGCATTCTTCTTGCTTTAGGAATACGTTTAGAAGTTATTGCCAATGTAATCATAAATCCTGGAGAAGGCCTGGTAAAAACAATTGCTAATAAAACGAGAAAAGAGTTCGGGAATATAAAAATTATGTTTGATTGTACACTGGTTCTAACTGCAATTGTCATTTCACTTTTTGCTTTTAGAAGTATAAATGGTTTGGGAGAAGGAACAGTCATTTCCGCTATACTTGTAGGACCCATTACAAAAATAATTAGTACCATTTTTAAAGATTTTAATATTGGAAAGTTACTTGTTAATTAAAATATAAAGGTGAAATCTTGAACCAACCCATTTTGTTGACACAGAAATTAACAGCAACGTTTTGACCTATAATGTTCCTGTTTTTTAATTTTTAGGCTTTTTTTCATCAAGACAAATTACGAAAAGAGAGTAAATGAGATTAAAACTTGCAAATTCAGTTTATTTTTTATATCCAAATTTTTATCGTATTTTTTATGATCAATTGTTTTCTGGTGTAGAGTTCTGGAGCTATTTTGAATTATAATGAGAAAATGAATAAGTTATTTATTTATTTATTTATTTATTTATTTATTTATTTATTTATTTATTTATTTATTTATTTATTTATTTATTTATTTATTTATTTATTTAATAGAGGGTATTTATAAACACATCTAAATATTACTAACAGTAATATGTCTCACTTAAAAGAAAAAAATGTTGAATTGAAAAAAAGTAGAAAAATGGTTTGCTATGGATTTTAACAAACTTTCTCAATAATCTCTTCCAGCGTCAGAAGTTCCTGTTCTCCTGAAACCATATCCCTCAGAGTCAGTTTTCCGACTTCAAGTTCTTTTTCCCCGACTATAACCACGTAATCGGCGTTGATGGTATTTGCATAGGAAAGCTGGGCTTTGAAATTACGCTGCATGAGGTCTACATGAACCGACACGTACTTCCTTAATTCATTTGCAAAACCTATCGCTTTTAGGTGAAGATCGGGTTTCGAGATCAGCATAAGGGTTTTAGGAGCAGGCGGGGTAAGAGGGCAGATTTCCATAATCCGGTCAAAGCCTATTCCGAAGCCGGTTGAAGGCACATCTCCACCTCCGAAAAGCTTGATAAGCTGGTAAGAGCCTCCACCGCAGACTTGTTTTTGAGCTCCGAGCCCCTCGGCATAGACCTCAAAAACCATGCCTGTGTAGTAGTCAAGCCCGCGTGCAATCCCGAAGTCAAGGGAATAATCGACCCCGTATGCATCGAGAAGCTTGAGGGTCTTTTCAAAGCTTACAAGCTCAGGGATATTTCCTACGATTTTTATTACCTCTGGGAGGATATGCTTGCCTTCCAGTTTTATCAGGTGGAAAAGGTCGGACTTGAGCTGCTCTTCGGCTCCTATTTCTTCAAGCAGGGCTTCAAGGCCAGCATACTCTTTCTTGTCCACAAGTCGCATGACCTTGCTCACAATTTCGGGTTCAAGCCCTCTCAAGAGTGTACGTATGACCGCAAGGTTTCCGAGCTTCATGTCGCCCTTCACTCCGGCGGCTTTTAACATGGCGTCGGCAAGGGCAATAACCTCGGCATCGGAATCGGACTTTCCGCTTCCTATAAGTTCAACCCCGAACTGCCAGAATTCTCTGAAACGGCCTTTCTGGGGACGCTCATAGCGGAAACAGTTCTCAAAGTAGAACAATTTCAAAGGCTTTGGGAAAGGCTGAAGTTCGTTTATATACAGGCGCATGACAGGAGCAGTAAGCTCAGGCCTGAGGGTCATTTCCCTGCCTCCTTTGTCCGTAAAGTTGTAGAGTTCCCCTATGACTCCTTCCCCCGACTTCAGAGTGAAAAGGTCCAGATGTTCAAACGTGGGCGTAATGATTTCACTGTATCCCCATTTGCGGGCAACATCTCGCATAACACTTTCCACGTATCTTCTCCGGGCAGTATCGGCAGGTAAAAAGTCCCGGGTTCCTCTTGGTCTATTAACTGTCATTCTTAAATGCACCTGATAATCAAATTTAAAACAATTATTTTAAGGCTTAATTTAGAGTTTTTACTTCAAGGTATAATTTTACTTCAAGGTATAATTTTACTTTAAGGTATAATTTTACTTTAAGGTTAATTTTACTTCAAGGTATATTTTGGAGCTTTTTAGCGCTTCTGGACTGTACTAGTTAAAAGCAATCTATTTTACTTTTTCGATGCTATCTAAAGCCACCAAAAAATGAAAGCTTTAATCTAAAACTAATATATTTATCCTGTAAAATAAAGTAGATTGGATTCCAAATGAATATTTTTTCGCCATCAAACAATTGTAAAGCAAATAAAGGCAAGTTTACGTTGAATAATATAATAAGCAGATTAATATACATGATTCACACTAAATATTTGCGATTACCGTGTCCGAGCAAAGAAGTGTACCTTTAAGGAAACATCTACTGGACCTGAAGCCCTGCAGGCATGGAGGGTTAGTTCAGGAAACATCTGAAACTTATGGGATTCCTGAAAGTGAAATTCTTGACTTCAGTGCAAACTTTAATCCTCTGGGAAACCCTTTTGAGCATCCGGAAAGCGGATTGAACTTTGATGAGATTCTTAATACTGGTTTTAAGAAACTTGCCGAATATCCTGACAACAGGTATTCTGAGTTTCGAGAGGCTGCTGCAAAGTTCGTAGGGCTTGGAGTCAGCCCAAAGAATATTATTCCGGGTAACGGTTCAACGGAAATAATTAGACTTGTAGTGGAATGCGTGGTTGAAAAAGGAGATACTGTCCTTCTACCCTGGCCCACTTTCGGAGAATACGAAATGCAGTGCCGGATTATGGGAGCAGAACTGCAGTACCCAAGCCAGGACGAAGTCGAAACACTTCCTGACGAGCTTCTGGAAAAAGCAAAAATCCTGTTCATCTGCAATCCCAATAACCCGACAGGGAAACTCCGTACCCGAAAAGAAATCAAAGCTCTTGCGGAACGCTGCACGCAGCATAAAACCCTTCTTTTCGTGGACGAAGCTTTTATCGAGCTTTCAGATCCTTCGCAGAGTGTTGCAGACCTTGCAGTAAACAATAATTACGTTTTTGTCATGCGTTCCCTTACAAAGGACTTTGCAATCCCGGGAATTCGGATGGGCTTTGGAATAGCTTCCCCTGAAGTAGCTGAAATCCTGGATACTGCCAGGCTTTCCTGGAACCTTGGAACCGTGGCAGACACTGTAGCAACTTCCCTTCTTAATGTTGAAGGCGGAATTGAAAACCCGTACCTGAAAAAAGCGAGGGCTATGATCAGGGAAGACGGAGAGATTTTTAAAGCTAAACTCGACCGGATAAGGGGTTTTAAAGCCGGGGAAGTGAATGTAAACTTTATCCTGGTTGATATCAGCAAATTCATGCTTGATTCAACGGAATTAACTGCACGTATGGCAGCTCGTGGAATCCTTATAAGGGACTGTTCTTCCCTCCGCGGCCTTGGAAAGAATTACATAAGGCTTGCAGTCCGGACTGCCGAAGAAAACGATCGGCTAATTACTGCAGTCGGGGATATAATTACCGAGTGGGGTAGAGAACAGGCAAAACAAGAACTTCAGAATGTGATTGAAAAGGCTTCTGAAGAAGGTATTGGGGGCAGGAAAACATGTGAATACTATCCCTGCCACTTTGAAGGCCAGAACTGTACCTTCTGCTTCTGTCCGTTCTATCCCTGTGAAGATGAGCGCACAGGAGGAAAATGGATCCAGAGTTCAAGAAGCGGAAAAATCTGGAGCTGTGTTGACTGCCATCTGGTTCACAAGACGGAAACTGCGCAGAAAGTCCTTGACTGCCTTATGCAGGAAGGAGATACGGACGAACTCGTGAAAGTTGCCTGGAAGAAAGTGATGGAGCCTATTTTATGATTGTACCAGACAGCGGGCATCTTGCTCTGGTACTTTTGCTTGCAGCCGCTATAGACATATTTTTCGGGGAGCCGCCTGCTGCCGTGCACCCTGTTGTGTGGATAGGAAAACTAATTAATGTTTTAATAAATGCGGCTCCTCAGACTCACAGGAAAGCCTACGGAGTTGCAATGGCTCTCTGCTGTGTCTTTTTCGCAGCTTTGCTGGGTTACTCCGTGCTTTACATTTCATCCATTCCAGGAATTCCCAGGGTGCTTGCCCTTCTTATAGAGGCATATTTCCTGAAAGCCACCTTTGCTGTCAACTGCCTGCTCGGCCCTGCAAAGGAGATCTATGGGCATCTCGAAGCAAACAGGCTTGATAAAGTCCGGGAACTGCTCCCAATATATGTCAGCCGGAACACTTCAAAACTTACCAGAACCCAGATGTCTTCCGCAGTTATCGAATCCGTATCCGAAAACTATGTTGACGGCATCCTGAGCCCCATTTTTTATTATACCATCTTTGGGAAATTCGGACTTGTGGCTGCATATGCATTTAAAGCCATAAGTACTCTGGACTCAATGGTTGGGTACAAAACCGAACCTTACAGGGAACTTGGATACTTTTCAGCGAAATCCGATGACGTATTGAACTGGATCCCTGCCCGCATCTCCATTATATTCATTCTTGCGGCGGCCTTTATAGTGAGCCTGCTCCCGAAAAAGCAAGGGAAATTTTCCCCCATCAACAGTATCAAGAGTGCTCTTGAAGATGGAATGAAAACTCCGTCCCCCAATTCCGGCTATCCCATGGCAGCTACTGCAGGAGCGCTCGGAGTCAAACTTGAAAAACCCGATACTTATATACTTGGGGCCTTATATCCCCCGACCGAAGTAAAAGATATAAAAAGGGTATCCCAATTAATAGCAGTTGCTTCAGGCTTCTTGCTTGTTGCCTGTGCGGCAGTAATTCATTTATCAGGGATATACCTGTATCCGTGACCCTTCCTTCGCTGATCCAATTGTATAAATGATTTGAATTTTAAGACAGCCTCTGAGATAATCTGAATCCTTTATGGAAATATGGGTTCTGAGAATAGCCAGTGTATAGCGTTAAAGATTTTCGAAAGCTAATAAAATCATTTTTTAATAACCCCGAAGTGATCATATGAAGTTATCCGATATTGAGGAAAGAGACCTGAAAAAAGGGCAGCCTGAGAAAGTAGAAGAAAAAGCTACAGTCAACATCCTCGATGTCCTTGCTGAAGAAGGCATCAGTGTTCAGGATCTTGCTGATACGGCTCTGGAAATGTATGTTCCCCATCCAGGGCTTGAGACCCGGGAAAAAGCCGACGCTTTATTTAAAAGGGAACTTAAGTATGCACTTTCGGATCCAAACCTCTGCCTTCTAATCTATTCCGGGGTCTTGCTGGAGCGAGAAGGCAGGGCAGGAACCCTTCCGAACCTCAGTAAAAGTTCTTATGAAAAGGACCTTACTTTTATAATTGCAGACGAAGTGCTCGGCACAAGTATTGCAACCTATATCAGCGGTTCCAAGGGCGCTTTTGAGTTTGTCAGGTTTGACAAACAGAAGCCTGGAATCCTTGCAAAGCTTGGGCCTTTTATGGATGACGTTATCGGGGGCCTTATAGGAGGCGTGTCTTCCAATATGTATTCAAGAGGTATGGCGGAATTTGTAGGGACGGACTAAAATAAGGGACGGACTAAAAGAAGGAATGGATTGAAAAACAGGCGGTGCGCGATGAATTCATATTTGCTTGCTTTTAAATCTGGGTTTGGTTTCCTGTCCACTATTCCTGTGGGAATTAGCATGGAAGGAATTGACGAACTCATGAAGAAAATCTACTTCTATCCCGTTGTGGGAGCCGTACTCGGGCTTCTCATAGGGGCAGTTGCATTCATAGGGCAGGTAATATTTCCTGGACCTGTGCTTGCAGCCCTTCTAATGGGATTCATATATTATATTACAGGCTTTAATCACCTCGATGGAGTCACAGATATAGGGGACGGTTTTATGGCCCACGGGTCACTTGAAAAAAAAATCAAGGCCCTGAAAGACACGACCATCGGGACAGGAGGCGTGTCCTTCTGCATTCTCTTATTACTTACTCTGTACAGTTCGATAAGGGCAGTTCAGCAAGAAGGTTCCACCGTTTTCGGGCTTAACCTTCCGGTTTTAATGTTTGAGTCAATGTTTATTGCAGAGGTCAGTGCAAAACAGTCCATGCTAACTATTGCTGCCTTTGGAAAGCCAATACCTCCGCAGGAAAAACAGGCTTATCCTGGCCTGGGAGCCATGACTATAAAGGGAGCAACCAGAAAGAATTTTCTGATTGGATTTTTGTTCGGGGCCATCGTTTGCCTTCTGCCTTTTGGGTGGATAGGACTGTTGCCTTATCTGGGAGCCTGCCTGGTGGCTCTGTTGATTCTTAACCGAAGCTATGCCCATTTTGGGGGATTAAATGGCGACGGAATTGGTACTGCTAACGAAATTGGTCGGGTAACTGCACTCATTATTATCGCAGTTCTCCTGCAACTATCATTGAACGGATATATGGGAGGTTTTAAATGGACGCTATTGTAATGGCAGGGGGGTTTGGACAGAGGCTTGGAATGGGTGAAAAGCCCTGTGTTGAATTACTTGGAAAACCACTTATAGCCTATGTGATAGATACCCTCAGGGCCGCAGAGAATATAGACAGGGTTTTCGTAGCGATCTCACCTGTTACCCCAAGGACAGAAATGATGATTCAGGAACGCTACAAAGGAGAAGTTCGCACAATCAGGACTTTTGGCGGAAACTATGTAGGGGACATGATCCATGCGGTCGAAACCGCAGAAACGGTTGGGCCTGTAATGATTATTATGTCAGACCTTCCCCTTATAAGCCCTGATCTTATCGATTCTGTAATCGAAAAATATAGGGAAGAAGGAAAACCTGCGCTCTCGGTATATGTTCCTCTCAATATCTGCAAAGGAGCCGGAATCAGGCCAGATACGGTTTTTAACAAGGATGGAAAGCTGATAGTACCCGCCGGAATTAATATTCTGGACAGTTCTCAAATCCGAAATGAACAGGAAGACTTTAATCTGATACTTGATAATCCCAAACTAGCAATAAACGTAAATACCGTTAAGGATTTGCAGCACTGCAAGGATCTGCTGCAGGGCCAAGACTAAAAAACTTATAGAGGTGTCATATATTCTATCTGTAAAAAACCTGGTGCTGAGCCGTGATGGAAAGAAAATCCTTCGAGGGGTTAATCTTGAGGTAGGCGACCGGGAAATTCACAGCATTATCGGTGCAAATGGTGCCGGAAAAAGTACCCTTGCCTATACCCTGATGGGACTCCAGGGTTATGGACACGAGGAAGGCAGCCTCATCTTTAATGGGGAAGATATTTCAAAGCTTTCAATAACCGAACGTGCAAAAAAAGGTATTACCCTTGCCTGGCAGGAACCTGCTCGTTTTGAAGGGCTGAGAGTCAGGGACTATCTGGCAATCGGGGCAAAAGGCAACGGAGGCGTTACTGAAGAAGAGCTGAAAGAGGCCCTGAAGAAAGTTGATCTTAAGCCTGAAAAATACCTGGATAGGGAAGTTGGAGAGGCGCTCAGTGGAGGCGAAAGAAAACGCATAGAACTTGCGTCCATAATTACAATGAAACCGAAGCTTGCTATTCTCGACGAGCCTGATTCCGGAATTGATGTTGTTTCCTTAAAGGAAATCGTAAACCTGATCCAAACTTTCAAAGAAAACGGTTCCTCGGTACTTGTAATTACACACAGGAAGGAAATTGCAGCCGCTTCCGATAAAGCATCCCTGATGTGTGAAGGGGTTATCCTCAGGAGCGGAGACCCTCTGGAAATCAGTGAATTTTTCAAAAACAGGTGCATACCTTGCGACAGTAGGGTATCCCCACAAAAGGCGGCCTGAAAAATGACTCATATAACTCTTAATACGCTTCCCAGTGAAATCAAAGACATGGACGCAGCCTATTCGGTAGCTGGAGGAGATGCTGCATCCCTGCATAATCATGAGCTTGCAAGCCTTGTGATAAGTGGAAATAAAGTGCTTAATGCAAATGGGATCGAAGGAATTGTGCTCGAACCCCAGGAGACCGAACATGGAGTGGACGTTAAACTGACCATTAAGAAAGGGTACAAAATTCCACATCCTGTCCACCTTTGCTTTGGGCTTATTCCTGAAGACGGGCTCCAGGAAATAAATATGAATTTTGTAGCCGAAGAAGACTCGGCTGTTGAACTCCTCGCTCACTGTACATTCCCTAATGCGGTAAAGATTATTCATAGAATGGAAGCTCAAATGCATGTAGGGAAGAATGCTTCATTAAAGTACACAGAAACTCACTTCCACGGGCCACATGGAGGAGCTCAGGTAATCCCGAAGGCGCATGTAAAGATAGAGGAAGGCGGCAGTTATTTCAATAATTTCTCCCTGATCTCGGGAAGAGTAGGAGTTCTCGAATTCGACTATGATGTGGATGCCGAAAAAGACTCTGTCTGTGAAATGATTACCAAGGTTTATGGGAAAAAAGACGACAAAATAAAAATTATGGAAAAAGTATCTCTTAATGGGGAAAATGCCAGAAGTGTGATCAAAAGTCGACTGGCTATTACTGAAGATGCGGAGTCGGAGTTCAAGGGAATTACTGAAGGTCATGCACCAAGATCCAGAGGACACGTGGACTGTTTGGAGGTTCTCCAGGGTAATGCAAAAGCCGAAGCTGTCCCGATTATACGTGTTGATAATCCTCTGGCCAAGGTAACCCACGAGGCTGCAATTGGATGTGTGGATAAAAAAGAAGTTGAAACCCTCATGGCCCGCGGCCTTGAAGAAGACGATGCTATTGACACTATCGTAAAGGGAATGCTGGCCTGAAGCCTCCTATTTCCTTTTATAGGGCATCAATTAAGTGTATCTATAAGGAAATTCAAAAAGTTAATCCCGGAAATTAATAAAGGGGACCCGAAATTTAGTTTGAGTAAGAGGTGGGAAAGTATTATTGGTGAAATTATTATCCTTGAAAAAAAATATTCAGAAAAGAACCTGCAACTTATTACCGGAAAAAAAGATATATCCTCACATTACCAGGATATTCCTGAAGAAATGCTGCTTTTAAGTGAAGTTATAGAAGACCCCCTCAAACTCCCTTACCTGCTGGAAGCTTTCTATACCGCGCCGATTAAGAATGAAAAAGCATTTCACTTTGCACTCGTAAGAGTTCAGGTTGACTCTGACCTCAGGATGCATGAGGATATCCAGAAATACCAGCAAAGGAAGTATGTAGCCGAAACACTGGAAAAACTGCTCTATGGAGAGCTTATGCTCTCTGTAGGAGAAAACTCAGGAACTGAAAATGACTGATTGCATACATATCTTCTTATAATTCTTTAATAAAAATCTTCTTCTGATATCTTCCTTATTTTTTTTATACTGAAATTTAAAAAAATGTATGGGAGATTCGCAGCTTTTCAATAATGCTACGTGCCATACCTTCAATATTTACAGGACATACCAGTCAGCGTCATCAACCGATAGATCTTCTTTAAGTCCTACTTTTCTCCTTGGGAGCTTAAGAGCATCTGTAATCGCGTCTGATAAGTCCTGAAGGTATTCTCTTGTTGAGAGGCTGTTGTAAATAAAGGGTTTTTCAGGCTGGAGCATAGTCTGGATTGTAGACTCCTTCGGGACAATATCAACTTCTATGTCAACTATTTCTACGGCTTTTTCCATTGCAGTCCGAAAGTCTCCGATACAGTAAGCTATTCTGTGTTTGTAATTATCCCTTGTCTTTTCAAGATAAGCGGCAAGTCTTTCGCTTTCCATTTTTATAAAATCTCGTTTAATCTTTGCCACGTTACATTTACCCATCATAAAGCTGTAATGCATGAATGGGTATTGAGTATCAAGTTCCCTGGGGGTAATTCCACAGGTTCCGAAGGTTACTATATGTACATCCTCAGGTTTTGCAATCCCGAAGATTATTCGATCGAATTTTTTGTGAGAGGGACTTTCATGATAGGGTTTCCTTTTAGCACAGGGCACGAAAATACATAGTTCCCTATACGGAGCTTCATATTCGTTCAGGACCCATTCATTGGCTCTTATCATATCGGGGTGATAAATTACCCTATCAGTATCAAGAGGTTCTTTAGAGCGCTCGTCCTCAGGAATAATTGGTTTCATAGACTTCACTAATTGAGTCTGGAAATTATATATATAACTAACTGAATCGGCAGCCTCAGAAGTCATAGGTTTGAGAAATATCTCAAAAATGAATCAAACAAAAAAGGAGGTAATCGAGATGATGAACGGCAAAAATAAGTTTCCTCGTTAAAATAAGCGCACTCGTCCCAAAAACAAATTATGAGTAGAATCAAACAAAAAAACATCTGCAGAAGAATCTGGAATTACGAAAGAGAAACAGATATTAAATGACTTACTAAGTTGTAGATATATTAAAATGTCAACTAATTACAGGGGAGCACAAAAGGTTTAGAAAAAAAAGGTTTAGAAATAAGGTTTAACAAAAAATTTTTAAAAGATGTCCGGGGAACTCGGTTAAGTTTACTGCTTTAACCCGTCCACAAAGTCTTCCATTCTATCTAACGCTTTTCTAATATCATTTGTGGAAGCTGCGTAGGCGCAGCGCAGGAAGCCTTCACCTGCCTCTCCAAAGGCATCTCCGGGGATTGCAACGACTTTCTTCTCATCCAGAAGGCGCTCTGCAAATTCAGAGGAAGAGAGTCCGGTATTTCCTATATAGGGGAAGGCGTAAAATGCCCCTTTAGGGTTGCAGCACTCAAGCCCTATCCTGTTAAAGCCCCTGACAATAAAGTGCCTGCGTCGGTCATATTCCCGAACCATCCGCTCCATTTCATCTTTACCATGACGGAGTGCTTCGATTGCTCCTACCTGAGCAGTTACGGGAGCACACATCATGCAGTACTGATGGATCATCATCATTGAATGGATGATCTCTGGAGAGCCCATTGCAAAACCGAGCCTTAGTCCTGTCATTGCATAGGCCTTGGAAAAACCGTTAAGCATAACAGTCCGCTCTTTCATGCCTTCAAGGGAAGATAATGGAACGTGCTTGCCATCATAGGTCAGGCACTCGTAAACTTCGTCCGAGATAACAAACAGATCGTTCTCCACAACCAGGTCAGCAATATCCTCGAGACCTTCCTGTGTCATGATCGCTCCTGTTGGATTATTTGGGAAGTTGAGAATTATTGCTTTTGTCTTGTCCGTGATTGCAGGTTTGAGGGCTTCTGCAGTCAGGCTAAACTCATCATCCCTGTGGGTGGCAACGATAACTGGCTTACCTCCTGCAAGAACAACAGAAGGTACATATGCCACATAAGAGGGCTGGACGATAATAACCTCATCGCCAGGGTTGACCACTGTCCTTACCGCTATATCCAGAGCTTCACTCACACCTGTTGTGATGAGTATCTCGGATGAAGGGTCATAATCCAGGCCATAACGTCTGTAATAAGTTCTGGCAAGTTCGTCCCTGAGCTCCGGAAGCCCGTAATTTGAGGTATATGAGGTTTGCCCTTTTTCCAGAGAATGAATACACATCTCACGGATATGCCATGGAGTAATGAAGTCAGGCTCTCCTACACCAAGGGAGATTACATCTTCAAGTCCGGAAACCAGATCAAAAAAACGGCGTATTCCCGAAGGAGGAATTTCTTTCACAACGTCGGCAACAAACTTCGAAGGATCACATGAAGGTCTCAAGCAAAACACCCTGTAAAAAGTATATATGTATTGTGAAATATAAAATCGGATAGGGATATCAGGTTCTGAACCGGCTAGTATCAAGATGATACTGGTAGCCTTTGAATCGTTTCAGGTTCATGAAGGATGACCCCATCTTCTTTATAAGTTTTCAGTACGAAGTGGGTTGAAGTGCTCTGTACCTGATCAAGGGTTGCAATTTTCTCTGCTACGAAAAAAGCCACGTCCTTCATCGATTTCCCCCGAACAGTAAGGGATATGTCATAATTTCCAGATAAGAGCCTGACTGACCTGACTTCCGGAAACTTGTAGATTCTTTCTGCAATTGCCTGATAGCCCTGATTGCGCTCGAGAGTAACCTTCAGCTCAATAACGGCATAAACGTAGTTCTCCCCGACCAGATCCCAATCAACTATGGTTTTGTAGTGCCGGATAACTCCAGTGTCTTCAAGTTTTGCAATTGCCTGGGAAACCTCCTCTGCAGACATATCTGTAAGGGATGCTATTTCCTCTGGACTCGCTCGTGCATCATTCTCAAGAATTTCCAGTATATGTCGAATTTTTTCATTCATGTTGGTCACCGGCACAAAGTTAAGGGAATTTGACAAACAATTCTTGTCTCGGGGATAAATTATATTTTATTTATTCAATTAATACAGCATTTACAACTCCGTCTTGCCCTGGTCTGCTTGTAACTTTAGCGGTTCCAAGGGGAGTCCTTATTACTGAGCCTTTTGTCAGAATGTTACGCCTGATGTAGTGCTTGTTTGCAACGTTGTCGAGAACTGTCTCAATTGGAGCAGAAGTGGTTTTTCCATCTTTGGGATTGGTTATGTTTGCAATATCGCACTGAAGGAGTCTTACCTTCCTGTTGCCTCCCATAGTGTGAACGTTTTTCCTCTTTATTTCACTTATACGGGTTTCTGCAGACTCACGGCCCATTTCAAACTTGCGCTTTCCGCGGGCAGCAATAACTTTCCCACCGGTCACTTTTCTTCTGGAGCTACCTTGCCATCTCATATTAAAACCTCATCGTGTATTGAAATTATAATCAATGCTTATCTTTAATGATTATTTATGTATTTTGTTATTGTAATTCTATACTTTCCGATTGTAAATATACTGTAATCCTGATTATCCTGGTCTGGTGATCGTGTCAGGGTATAAGCATAATTACCGCTTATGCTCTGATTATATATTAATTTATTAGCAGGAGTACTTAATTAGCATATTTGCTATGGACTAATCAATACAAATAGAATCGTATAAGAACTTTACGATCAGGTAGTCAGAATAAAACTCAATTTTACACCTTGCCTGTATCTGTAAAGGGATATTAAATTAGAGAGTCGTAAATAAAAATCTGATGGTAAGTTCACAAGTACAGGTGAAGAAAAAAGGCATATGCTAAAAATTATATAAAAATAAAGTGAATGATCTAAGGTAAATAAATTTAAGGTGAATGTATTTAAGGTGAATAAATCTAAGGTGAATAAATCTAAGGTGAATAAATCTGTTGCAGATCAGATTAAAGTTGAAGTATTAATTTCCAATTTAAATTCTTAACTGAAAAAGGACCTAACGTTTTAGGAGAAATAACGAGGAGAGATAACAATGGTTACAGAGATTTCATTGAATACAATATGTGGACATAAGACAAAGATAATTGCCACTAAAGAGGGAAAGAGCACACACATACATATTAAATCTACATGTAAAAAACTTCGAAAATGGGGTACACATTTTGATATGGAAATGAAAGACCTTATGGGAGGTCCCGAAAACATTCTTAGCAAGAAATCGGCTGAAGCGCCCCTTACACCTACATGTTTTGTCCCGGCAGCAGTAATGAACGCTTGCTGGCTCGAAAATGGTATGATTTCGAAGAATCTCGCTCGAGACATGGGAAAGATAGAGATCATTTTTGATAAATTGGAGTGAATTTTCAGTATTCTAAACAACCCATGTATTTCTTTTGGGATGATTCCAAGTACTGAAAAAAACCGGCGAAAAATGGTAGTACTGTGAGAAATCACCTGCATACATATAAACTCGGGAATACTTATATCGAATCTTATCATGTATTATTTGTCTGTAACTGACAGGAATTTGTCCGTAACTGATAAGATGACTCTTAAAATTTTAAAAATATTTTGATCAAAACTTGTCATGTCTTATTTGCCCAGAACTAGGCAACTAGACAAATGACTTTTAAAAACACTTATAAAATACTAAAACAGTATTGTTATCTTAGGAGTAACAAAAGTTTCAAAACCCGAGTTGAGAACATGGATGTAAAAGAGATAAATAAATATGGACAAGAACTTGTAGACTGTCTGAAACTGAAGACTTCTCCTGTTGCAGTAAAGCTGATTCCTAAAGGAGGAGAAATTCCCGAAGGAATGAAAGAAGTAGATGAAGCTATGAGGCACTGCCAGCTGGTTGACAGAGTGAGAAGAACAGGCGAAGAGTTCTATACCCTTGTCGAAGACCAGATGTGTAAAGGTGGCGCTGGCGCAATGGGCCTTGGTGAAATGCCTCCAAAGGTCGCAAGTGGAGAATTTTATTTTAATAAACTTAAACAGTTTAGCACCCAGGGCGCTGCAAGGCGTACCCTTGAAAGAGTTCCCAAGCTTCCGCCGCACTCAACAGAAGCTATCCTGTACTCTCCTCTGGAAAAAGCCACGTTTATTCCAGATGTTGTTGTTGTTATCGGTAATCCTAAACAAATAATGTTACTCACACAGGCTGCAATGTACAAAACCGGAGGCAGGATCGAAGCGAGTTTTGCAGGAAAGCAGAGCCTGTGCTCCG
>JAEWQJ010000032.1 GCA_023399215.1 Methanobacteriota archaeon | reverse complement strand
CAGGCCAGTACTTCTCCGGCTTCCAGAGAAAAACCGTGACAGGAACTTTATTTATTACCGAGATCAGCTCCTTTGCCATCTCAAGAGCGTTACATAAAGCTACCTCATTCAGGTATTTACAGGCTTTCTGCCTGCCATTCCCATTTTTAGTCGAGTTTGAAACCACTTTGGACATCCCGTTCTCCGTAGTTTAAAAATCTCTTACAGGAAGCTCTGAATATATTTCGGATATTTACATTTTTTGCTTCGTAAATATAGAAGTACGCAATAAATTAAAAAGCTTGTTATTTGATTTCTGGAATGCATCAGAAGGCAGAGACTTGAAAATTGGAATCTATTTAATAATTTTATAGAAAGGAATATACATATATGAGAAAACCTTAAAGAAAAATATATATTATATTCAGATTGAGGCCCTGTAGAGATCCTCTAAATACTGTTTTTACCCAAAAATAAAAACGAGATTGTAAAAATGCTCCTTATTCATTTGTCCCCACAAAAAACGAGGAGCAATTTCTATTGTCATCAAATAAGTATATTAAATTTATCTCAGTATTAAAACGGTTCAGTCTGGAGACTGAACCTTTACTCATGTAAGTATTCCAAACGTGTTTACACTCAACATCAGTTTCTTGTTCTTGTTTTACTGAAAGAGTATATAAGCACAGATTATCGTTATTTTGTCGAACTTAATGACTTCATGAGTAATATAAAAGAAAAATTTGACCTTGATAAGGTTCCTCATTACACAACTCTTCAAAAGTTTATATCTAGAATCCCTTCGTCATTGTAACCTAATTTTATCAAAAACTCTAAAACTATTTTATTCACATGGAGAAAATGCTTTTATTACAGCAATTGATGCAACTGGATTTACAAGTTCTTATGCAAGTCATTGCAAGTCATTATTACTCTAGAAGAACAGGGAAGCTCCAAAGAAGCTTCCTGAAAACTTCAATAGCAGTAGATACAGATAAAAAAGTGATATTAGGATGGAAAATCAGTCAAAAAACAGATCATGATGTCAAACACGCAAAAGCTCTGATAAGACAATCAAATAAGTCAAGAAAATCTGAATGTTACGTTCTAGATAAAGGGTATGATTCATAAAGGGTATGATTCTGAAAAAATTCATGTTCTGATTAGAGAAGAAATTAAAGCAGATTCAATTATACCTGTAAGAAAAAGAAAGAGGAAGAAAGTAAGAGGAAAATACAGAAGAAAGCCATATTTGAACTTTGATAAAATCAAATATAATAAAAGGAACACAGCGGAAACAACGTTCTCTGCTGTCAAAAGGAAGTTTGGAGAAATACTAAAAGCAAGAAAGTTTAATAATCAAGTCAAAGAAATAAAAATTAAACTGGTAGTGTACAATATAAATAAAAAAGTAGTGGAAATAGTTTGCATTAAATTAAGGATTTCTACATAGCCTGTTTTTTTGGAGTTTTTCTGTTTTCTAAGCTTACCAGTATACAAAAATTTAGTGTACATAAGCAGGTATGAGATCGGAGTACAAATGTGAATATACAGAAAATACATATAAGCCAGCTTGCTAGATAATATATTAGAGAGCTTATGAAAATTTTAGAGTGCAACACTATTGATATTGCCCCTACGATCTCGAGATTACTGAAAATCCCTATGGTTCCGCCAACTGGCAGGCCAATTCCGGAAGTAGAGAGCTACGCAAAGGAAAGAAGCTGCAAAAGAGCAGTAATCATTGTGGTTGACAGTCTGGGGTATTCTCTTTATAACTATTTTACTCCGATAATGAAAAACTTGAGTAAAATTGCCGAAAAAGGGCTCCTCTTCAGATGTAAATCCCCGGCAACAATAACCTCCCCCGCGATTGCGTCAATCTTTACAGGATACCTGCCTGAGGAGCATAATATCTACTCGACTGCGGACATTTATACTGAAAGGACAAAAGACTCGGAAAACCCGAGACTGAAAAGCATTATGGAATGGGCTTGCAGAGCAGGCATGAAAGCGTCAGCAGTCATAGAGTCCGAAGGTGCAGAAAGTTTCAGGGGAAGGATAAAAGACTTTTATGGAGTCCCGAATTCAGAGGATATCCTGGATTATGACCTCCAGATAACAAACTATGCGCTACGTGCCCTTAAAGAAAAGCCCGATATACTGGCGGTTCACCTCAGAACCCTTGACCGGTTTTCCCACAGAGCAGAAAGCTGGGAAGAACTGAAAAAGGCTGCAAAGGCTGTGGATGAAAACCTGGGTGAGATTTATAGAAATGCGGAAAAAGGAACGATTTTCTTTATCTGTGGGGACCACGCAATTCACGGAGGAAAAAAATGGTTAAAAGATGTGGAAGGAGAATATATCAAAAACCACAAGCAAAACTTTGTGGCTCTTATCGTAGCCTGTAATCAAGAAGCATAAGCCTTTTTGGCCTTCCCTGTAAAGTTTAGCCTGTAAAGTTTAGCATATCAGAACTTTTGCTCGACTTTAAGAACCTTAGTGAAACACCGGATCGTACGGCTGGTGTTCTTATGCAGGATTCCGATACCTCCTGCTTCTTCCCATTCGCGGATATTCTCTGAGTTGTCATCAATAAGAACCCTTGCAAACCCTGATTGTAAGGCTTTTTCCGGGCGGTAACAGAGAATTGCAGCTTCTGCATAAGAGGGGCCGAGTTCTTTCCGGATCCATTTGATTTTTCCCTCTCTAGCATTGATTAAAGCTTTTTTCCTCTCAGGTCCGGGAAGCGCAGAAAGGATTGTCGGACAAAGTCCAGAGCTTCTAAGGAAACCATGCAATTCTTGCCCGCCAGGCATCCAGGACATCTCGGACCAGAACTCGATTCCTGCAGATGTAATCTTTTTCCAGAAGAGTTCTCTGTCGGTACTGTACCAGAACATCATATTGCCCCCGATCTTCTCACAGGCTGCGGTGAAATCCGTAAGGACTCCATCCATATCAAGGAAGAGTTTTATTCCTTCCAAAGGCCCGGAAGAAAAAGAGTTATCAGACGAATAGTTTGATTGAAATTCCAGAAAGCTTTCCGAATTTTTCTGGATATAATTGTGCTGATTGAGAGAAACAGACATAATAAACTTCCCTTAATTGCTCTGCAGCAAGTGACTTCCCATTAATCATTAAGACACCATAATTAAAAAAAGTACCCATTGTAAAAAAATTTAACTAGCAACTAAAAGTTAGAGTAAACTAGTAAATATTTCATTAAAGGAAACAATACCCCGAAACAGTTAGTTTGAGCAGAAGTTAACAACCAAAAAATGGAATTAAGGATCATATTCTCATCAACCTTACTCTCAGCAGATGTTTTTCAAAAAAACATGAAATTTTTTGAATAACAGGCGCAAAGAAATGAAATTGCTTGAAAGCACTTTTATGCCAAATAACATTTTTCATGTTATCGTTTTTAGAAAATTATTTGAAAATTTACAGTTGTTACCTCAACCGAAACTTCGGGATATGGATACTGAAAATTTTCAATAAAGGCAAAAGGTCGAAAACTGCAGGATATTTCAAAAACACATGTTTGAGAAACCAGAGCAGTTTTCAGAAAAAATAATGTCAGAAACAATTATAAAAATTGATAGGACATGCTGCGGAAAGTGGGTTGCAGAATCTAC
Source organism: Methanobacteriota archaeon (assembly GCA_023399215.1). GTDB lineage: Archaea > Halobacteriota > Methanosarcinia > Methanosarcinales > Methanosarcinaceae > Methanosarcina. The sequence continues at coordinate 1,500 of JAEWQJ010000032.1, read as the reverse complement.
TAAACTCGGAAAAACAGAGAAGTTTGTCTGACAAGAACCTGACCCGGTTGAAGAACCTGGTAGGCTCATATGTCAACTATGGTGAAATTAACCATAAATTTATTATCCTGTTCTCTATTTTTTAAAAACAAATTTAGTTCTGCAAAACCGTTGAAATTTTCAATACCATTGAAAAATCTCATGACTTGAGATATATCCATCAGGGGTGTCATAGCGTACTGGCTTTTCAAATGCACAGGCAGTACTCAAGTTCCCGCCTTTTTTGAAAAAACTCTACAGGTTGGGCTAAATAATTCTGGACTTATATATAAATATCCAATTAGAATGCTAGATTCCATTTTTTCTTCAAATACTAAGGGAATTTCTGGCATTTGTGGAGGTACAAAAATGGCAACCAAAGATGAACTTATTCAGGAGCTTTTTGATGCAGTTATCTCCTGTAAAAAAGATGCAGTACTCGCAGCTGTTAATAAAGCAAAAGAGGTCATGGAACCAGCTGAGATCATTGACAAAGGTCTTTCTGCAGGCATGAACCAGGTAGGAATTCTTTTTGAGAGAGGGAAACTTTTCCTGCCCCATGTGATGATGGCTGCTGATGCAATGACAGCAGGGGTTAAAGTTCTTGAAGCTGAGCTCCCTGCAGGGACAGAGAGCAAGAAACTGGGGGTTATCGTAAATGGTACGGTCGAAGGCGACGTCCACGATATAGGAAAGTCCATAGTATCCACTATGCTCCAGTCTTCTGGTTTTGAAGTATACGATATTGGCCGTGATGTTCCGGTCAGGAACTTCATCGAAAAGGCAAAGGAAGTCGATGCCAATATGATTGGAATTTCCGCCCTTATGACCACAACCCTTCAGGGGCAGAGGGCTGTAATTGAGCTTCTCAAGGAAGAAGGACTCAGAGACAAAGTAAAAGTTATGGTAGGCGGAGCCCCTGCAACCCAGGCCTGGGCTGACAAAATCGGTGCGGACTGCTATGCTGAAAATGCAAGCGAAGCTGTCGCAAAAGCAAAGGAAATGCTACTCTGAAAACCAATTATCAATAAAATTTGTCAATAAAATTTGTGGTCTAAACTAAGTTGATCTTATGGAGGATAAAAATGGCAACTGAATACGCTTTGCGTATGGGAGACGGTAAACGTGTCTACCTTACCAAAGAAAAAATAATGGCGGAGATTGAAGCCGGGACTGCAAATGCTGCCGATCTCGGTGAAATCCCTGCACTGAGTGCCAATGAAATGGACAAGCTTGCAGAGATCCTCATGATGCCAGGCAAGGCTGTTAGTGTCGAACAGGGCATGGAAATTCCTGTGACACACGATATTGGTACTATCAGGCTTGACGGCGACCAGGGGAATAGTGGCGTTGGAATTCCCTCAAGCCGTTTAGTAGGCTGTATGACGCACGAGCGTGCTTTTGGTGCCGACACGATGGAACTCGGGCACATCGATTACAGTTTCAAGCCTGTCAAGCCTGTCGTATCAAACGAGTGCCAGG
>JAEWQJ010000005.1 GCA_023399215.1 Methanobacteriota archaeon | reverse complement strand
TAAGTTCCCGAAGCCAGTCTGGCACTCCGTAATTCCTTGCATACTTTTCCCTGTTCAGGAACGCAAGGTAACTAGATATAGTATCTATGAGATCTTCAGTTAGCCTGGAATCAGGAAACACGATTGGGAAACGTTTTATCACTGCAGGAGCTGTGTAGCTCGAGTATGCCATTTTAGACTTACAGATTGAAGGAAAGAGTCTGGCAATCGGACTGTTAAGCACTGCAGTAATATAGGCATACCTGCCTGGATCCTTAAGAACAATGCCGCATCCGTTCTCAAATATATGGTTCCCTTCAGCATCATATGCAGCCTGCAGATGATAGCCTTCAGTAACAATAATCTTAGGAGTATTAAAGTATTCCAGAAATTTTCTGCCTTTTATACTGTAGTCTGCAGATTTAAGGGGAGTCGAGTCGTGGAGGAATTTTCTTTTGAATTCCAGAATTCTCCCGTAAGCCATAGGGAATTTTGTCTGGAGTTCTTCGGGAGGAATTACGTTGTATTCGTTCTTTTTTCCCATTGTGGACAATTCATAAGGCAGCATGAAACGATAAGATGTAGGGCGAAATGCAAATTTTTCGGAAAAGGCTTCTGATACATAAGGATAAACAATTTCAGGTTCTATAAATACAGGCCTGCAGAGGCCTTCGCAAAGATAATATGAATCGGAACCGCCCTCTTCAGGAAGGGCAAGCCTGTGAAGTAGACCGTTTTGTGTGTTTATACCCCCAAAGATGCTCTCGGAGATATCTCCAAGCGTAACCGGTATTTCACAGATCTGTTCTACAATTTTGTTTTGTTTAACAAACATCTATTTTTCACTTCTGTATATGTACATTGTGAAATATATTCTCTTGTACTTTTTATTTTCAGGACGAAATTCTGAGGTATTATTCCAATTATATGGAACCTCACGAATTTTGGACTTCTAGACCCCTATTTAAACATCAAAGTCCGCCTGAAATATAGGGTAGATTTGGGTACTAATACATGGAGTAATACAATAGCATGAGTATATAAATATAATCGTACTGATAATAAATTATAAATATAAATCATGACAAATAAGGAGTTCAGATAAAAGAGAATTTGACAGAATTCGTACTGCAACTAACTAAAAGAGTTTAAATATTTACATTCCGATTATAGCATATGCAGGAAAGAGATCAGCTCAAATCCCTTGTGATAAGAGAGGCTACGCCACAAGATACTCAGGAAATGCTTGAAATCTTTAATTACTATGTAGATAATAGTTTTGCAGCCTACCTTGAAATCCCTGTTGGACCGGAATTTTTCAAAACCTCACACAATGAAGGCGAATCGAATAAAAGTGAGCGTTACCCCTTTTATGTAATGGAAGAAGATAATAGAGTGATCGGTCTCGGAGCCCTCAGGCCTTATTTACCCTTTCCTAATTTTCAGCACACCGGAGTACTCTCATATTTTATCCTGCCAGAATACACAAGAAAAGGCCAGGGAACAAAGTTGCTGGATTTCCTGTGTCAGGAAGCTAAAAAGAAGAATATGAAAAGCCTCCTTGCAAACGCTTCCTCGAAAAACCAGGCCAGCCTGAATTTTCACCTTAAACATGGATTTGTCGAATGCGGCAGGTTTAAAGATGCGGGAACGAAGTTTGGAAAGTATTTTGATATTGTGTGGTTTCAGAAGTTTCTGGAAGAAAACCCGGAATAATCCTTATGAGAAGCTGTACAGCTTCCTATTAACCTTCCTGAGAAACTGTACAGTTCCCTGTTTTCGGTCGTGCCAGTAATCTCCTGCTGCCCATATACCTGACAGTCAGGAGATTTGGTAGGATATTTTTCAGGAAATTTCTTTTTCAGCACTCTGGATTAGGTTGTGACACGAGAATCTGCAAGAGGCAGATAGTCAATACCCTCTGTATTCACGGTATAAACTGCATCACAGATACCGTCTCCGTTTTTATCTTCATGAGTCTGGCTGAAGCCATCTCCTTTTGGAGTAGCCCAGAAATTCCCACCAAGGTAAGTTCCATCAACAATATTCTTTTCCGGTGTCAGAGTTGTATTCAAGCTCGTACCTGAGTTTGAACCTTGCAGATAAATATTGTTTACGTTGTTGAAATAGTTATTATAAATCGAGCTGTTTCCCGAATCAAGAAGGAAGAGCCCATATTGCGAGTTTGAAGTAACCCCGTTACTGTCCAGGATATTATTCATGGAGGAAACCATATAGATTCCGTGCCTGGAATTTGAATTTGCCTGGTTACCTGACAGCCTGTTATCGCTGGAATTCTTCAAATAGAAACCAAATATATTATTCGATACGTTATTATCACTCAGGCTATTGTTACTGCAAAAGGCAATCCACATCCCGTAACTGCTGCCGGATGCCGAGTTGTTGGAAAATTCATTTTCGCTGGAATTCTGCAGATAAATAGAGACATAATTGTTCGAGGCTGCATTGTTAATTAACGTGTTTTTGGCAGAATCCCAGACACTGATTCCGGAGCCAGTGCTGTTTAACGCAGTATTGCCTGTAAGAATATTTCCACTTGATGTCTTTACGTAGATACCGATCTGGTTATTTAATGCCCTGTTGTCGTCCAGCTTATTATCGTTGCTCGAAGAGTACAGCCATAAACCATAATTGCTATCCGACACCGTGTTATTACTGAGCAGGTTTGCGCTGGAATTTCTCAAAACTATAGAAACACTGTTTTTCGAGGCTGTGGAATTGCTTAATGTATTTCCTACAGAATCCCACAGATTGATGCCAGAGCTTGTGCTACCTGACACATTACTGTTGTTAAGTACATTTCCGCTGGAAACTTTCAGATAAGCACCGATTTTATTGTTTGACAGTATATTTCCTTCCAGCGTATTATTGCTAGAAAAATCCACCCAGATACCGTAGTTACTACCTGATACCGAGTTATTGAGAAGCGTATTTTCCGAGGAATTATGCAAGAGAACTGAAATTTCCTTCCCTGAGACTGTATTATTGTCCAGGAGATTGTTGCTGGAAGAGTCAAGACGAATTCCGGACCCTTCAGCCGACCCTGAGTTACTGAGAATCGAGGAACTGTTCTCACTGAAAATGTTTAAAGTAGGATCTATGTAATTGTTAAAGAGCTGGTTGCCTTCGATATTACAGTACTTAACTCCATTAAGGTGGATACCTGAACTGGAATAGTCTACAGGCCCGACTATATTCAGCCCGCGAATTGTCACTCCATCCGCAATAACATAGAAAACGTCGTCCAGACTGCTGGCTGCCTTGATAATAGTATCTCCACTGGTGTCTCCACTGGTGTCCCCATGAAGGGAAGATTGAGAGATAAGGGTCAAATTCGTTACGTATACATCGACGTTTTCTTCATAGACGCCTGGGAAAATAAGGATTGTGTCACCAGGAAGTGCGTTGTCTATTGCCGCCTGGATCGAGGTGAAATCCGCAACCTGTCCTGTACTATTACTCACAGTAATTACTGCCGGCTCAAATTCTTTAAGAGGAAGATAATCTATGAACTCGGCGCCTTCAATATTATACTGGGAATCAAAAATTCCGTCAAGGTCAATGTCCCTGGCTTTTTCAGGATACGTAGTCCCATCGGGTCTTGCCCAGAGATTGCCTCCGAGGTAAGGGCCACCAGCTATGTTAGTACCCTCGGTTTTGGTCGTGTTCCAGATATTTGTGCCCGAAGCCATTTCGGACTTTACGTTTAACGTATTATTGAAACAGTTATTATAAATCAGATTGTTTGAAGTTTCGTAAATATGCAGTCCTGAATTTTCGTTGAGGATTACAGTGTTACCTATCAGGGTATTGCTGTTTGATTCGCCTGTGAAAAAAACGCCTTCTGTATTTTGAGAAATGGTATTATTCTCAAGGAAATTATTTGGGGAATCAAAAAATGAAATTCCTTTACTACAATTTGAGATTAAATTATTACTCAAATTATTGTACAGACTGTCGCCAAGACTGATACCGGTCAGACAGTTTGAAATTTCATTATTATCAAGATTGTTGCCTGAACTCATCATGTATAAATCGATACCATAACTGTTATTGAACAGTTTATTGTTTTCAATGCGGCAATCGAGAAATCCAAAAATATGAATGCCTGCTGAGTTAGATTCACTTATGCCAAAACCTTTAATGCTTACACCGTTTGCCCAGATACTGAAGACATCTTGAGAAACGTCGGCTGCCCGGACTACAGTATCGGAGAAATTTCCAGATTCGGAAACGATAGATATGCTCTTGTTAATTACAATATTCTCCTCATAAATACCGGGTTTGACAACTATTTCATCTCCTGGATTTGCAGCAGCTACAGCAGCCTGGATGGTAGTAAAATCTGCAGGCCGACCAGTGTCGTTACTTACAGAAAGCACATTAGCTGCTGCATTTCCTGCAGTCATCAGGTGAAGTGCGAAAATTACTAAAAAAATAATTTTCAAGATTCCTTTTATATACATCATAATGCTCCCCATATTAAAATTTTGTAAGTTGTGAGATTTTGCTTTTACAGCTATTATTGGAGTTAATAGCCAGATATCGAGAATTTATCGAGGTATTATAGGATGTTTCAGAACCGAGGAAATTGAGATTAAATCAATTAGATCGGTGAGATTAGTTAAATCAGTTTGACTGAGTAGTATGGTATTGCTCATAGTTTCCATAACTCCAGAATTTGAGGTCAGTCGTAAAAAGACGAAAGAAACAAAACACTCAAAAAATCTTTTTTACTTTGATTCTTATTCGGTTTATTGTCCTGACGAGCTTGCTGTAATTATAACTTAGAAGAACAGCGTTTTTCAGCAGGAACTGTATAAATTTTGGAAACTAATAACATATGTAGAAAATTTGTACTGTTATAAAAAATTAACCCAGGAGTTAAAAAGTGCACTCAAAAAGATAGAAATCGTGAACAATAAAACAGCCAAATTTAGAATAGCCCGTGGATCAAAGTAAGAAACCAGCCTATTTATGGACTGTTCTCTACGAGTTTGAGAATTTTGACTTGACTCACAATTATTGACTCTTTAAATATAATCAGGAAGCGCAATAAGTATATATTTATTCAATATTTTGTATAAAAATTATGAAACTAAAGAAAGTTGGTGAAAATATAATACAGTATTTAAATAAAATTAATAAAAATGAATTTATAGGTTTATTATTATATTTAATTTAGTTATAATCAATGCAATGACCCCATAACGCATTTTAGCGAGCTTTTTGTAAGGAATATCCAAACAGTATGTACAAACATCGACAGTATATTTAGGGAAAATTGGGGAGGAAAATAGGGGACATTGAAACAAAATTCACTTAACGAAAAGAACTCATCGACGAAAAGAACTCACTTAACGAAATAAATGGATATAACTCGTTAAAGAAGCTTTTTGAGGTGAAAATTTGAAAGCGATAAGGATTCATGAGTTTGGGGGGCCCGAAGTTCTGAGATATGAGGATATTCCTGAGTCTCAGCCAGGTCCGGGTGAGGTTCGGATTAGAGTTTTTGCAGCCGGAGTTAACCCAATAGATTGGAAGATACGTAAAGGCTATATGGAACTGCCCTTGCCAATGACTGTGGGATCGGATGTTGCAGGTGTTGTGGATGCAGTAGGGCAAGGAGTTGATTCCTTCCAGCCTGAAGACGAAGTTTTTGGTAAAGCATCTGCTGGGCAGGGAGGATATGCTGAATACACGGTTGTCAATTCTACACAGATAGCTCAAAAGCCCAAAAGTATCGGATTTATTGAAAGTGCTGCTATTCCTACTGCTGGCCTGGCTGCCTGGCAGTCGCTTTTCGATATTGCAGGCCTTGAGCGCGGACAGACCGTGCTTATCCACGGAGCTGCAGGCGGTGTCGGAAGCTTTGCAGTCCAGTTCGCCAAATGGAAGGGCGCATACGTTATCGGCACCGCGTCAAGTAAAAATGCCGAGTTCCTGAAAGGCATAGGTTGCGATGAAGTAATTGACTATAGGAACCAGCAGTTTGAGGAGATTGTGAGTAATCTTGACGTAGTACTTGATACGATTGGGGGAGATACGTTAGAGAGATCCTGGGGCGTGTTAAAACCCGGAGGATTTCTGGTGACAACTGTAGCCAGCATTCCCGAAGACACACCACAAAAACATGGAGTTCGGGCAGAAAGGCTCATGACCCAGGCTGACGGAAAAGAACTCGCTCAAATAGCAGCTATAATAGACGAAAGAAAAATCAAGCCTATTGTAACGACCGTGCTTCCTTTAGCTGATGCACAAAAAGCGCATGAGATGAGCGAAAGCGGACATACTCGCGGAAAGATTGTACTGCGAATTGTAGAGGACCCAAAGTAAAGCCTGAATCTACAATTATCCATAAGCATTGCTGGCAAGCATGGAAGTTTGAAGAATTTCTTCAATATCCTGATACTGGAGGTAGAGGTGATATAGTCCTTTGGTCTCTACCGACCTGCCTGTGAAATTATGATTTCTTCCTCAGTAAGAGAAAGAAATGCATTAAGAAGAAATCTCAGTGAAAGGAATTGATTCAAAAGATCTGAACATCTGAACTACTGAGTGGGGGAGAAAATGCCAGAACAATCCAAAAAATCCAGGAGTCTTATTCCGCTTTATATACTCATTGCTTTTTTTTATATAGCTACCGTATTTCAGGTAGGTGAAAATCATGTTCTCTTAGAATCCGTATCTCAGGAATCGGATTTTCAGGTTAACCTTACTAAAGGTTCAACCTATAAATTCTGGATTGATAACCCCAATGGTCCCGAGAAAGTAAATGTGACAATAAGTAAAGATTCATATATTGCTCTCCAAAACACATTTGTATTGACACAGCCAAGAAAGAGCTACCTTCCTGAAAACCCTGAATTTACTGTAAAAGAAAGCGGGATTTATCATGTGCACGCCAAACCACTCAACTCCGGAACGATTTATGTGGAAATTGAAGAACTTGAGAATTAAGAACTGTAATAATTAAAATACAATTGAAGTAATATAAGATTGGGGGATAATTATGGATAAAATCAATAATCTCAGAACGAAACCTATTGACGCAAATTTTGAACACTTTAACATTAGCCCAGAAAAAGTTTCTGACACTGACCTGGATTTTCCTGAAGAAGTAAGAGACTATCGTTATCGTTCAACAGATTTCAGGAATATCTGGTATTATTTAGGACTATTGTTTTCTATGTTATTAGATTCTTTTAAAGGGAGATATCCGCTTCCAAAGAAAACCGCATTATTGCTAATATTCGCTTTTCTGTACTTAATAAGTCCAATTGACATCATTCCAGACGTTTTTCCTTTAATTGGACTTGTGGATGATGTCGCTGTGCTTGTTTTTTCACTCAATTTTATTAGAGGCGACCTGGAAAATTATAGAGCCTGGAAAGATTATAGTAACTGAAAAACCAACATTGAAGCTTTAATTGTCTGGAATATAAGTTTAAGAAAAAAACGTCTACTAGTTTTGATTTCATACTTTAAGTGCATAAATCCTGACTGGAATAAATTTACCTAGTTACTTTTTGTCAACCTTCTGTCTATTTTTTGTTTATCTTTTGTTTATCTTTTGTTTATCTTTTGTTTACCTTACGTCTACCTTTTGTTTATCTTTTGTCTACCTTCTGCCTACTTACTGTCTACTTTAAAATTATACATCCTCAGTTACTTTCGGGAATGCTTGAATTTGTTATTTTCCAGTAAGTTCTCATCCCATTGCAGGTCAAACACGCACCTGCAGGTACCTGGATTAGTATAAGGACCAGGGACAGCATATCCACACCGGAACCCATTGCATTCACTAACATTATAAATTTGATTAAAGGATTCAATAAATTCAGAGTTCCTAAAATTCCAGGTAGTATTAGCGAAATTACAACAAAAGGTGACAGTAAGATAAGAATAAATCTTGATTTTGACAGTATTTCTTCCGAGTAAGCAAATCCACCAAAATAAGTAATTCCTAAAAACACTCTGTCCGAAGTTAGAAAACCTGGAACAAAGATAAGATGAAGAAGTTCATGGGTAAAAATAATAACTACACTCAACCCGATAAAGTATACAAAGTTTTGTAAGTCTATTGTTACTGATATTTGTGACGGAGTGATGCCAAAATCTGCTAAAGAGAAAGGCGAAAATAGATCAAGGATTTTAAAAGAAAGCAGAGCGCCCAGGATCATTAGTGGGATTGCTGCGAGCATAGCAGGCACAAGATTTTGAGGCTCACGTAGCTGTATCCAGTTATTTGCAATTAGTTCGAAATGCCTTTCGAGATTTGTTTGAGGTAACCTCTTTCTTAACCGGATAATACCGCCTCTTCTTACATTAATATCAGTATATTGACAGTCTATTTTTTCACATTATAAAAGAATATCTTTCATTATAATGTAGTAAATTATTGTCTACTTATTCTATAATTATTTATTATAAGGATAATTTATTCTACTTGTTTTATATATTCATCCGCATTATCAGATTTTATCCATGCTTTTGATTGATTGCAGTATAAATTGCAGTATAATATACCGGAATAAATCTAAGCTTTGAAAATCCAATTTTAGAAATCCGATTTTGGAAATCCGATTTTGGAAATCCGATTAAATGTTAAAGAGATGAAAAATAAAGATGTGGACCTGAAGATAGTTCAGTAAATATATTGCTGTGAGTGGAGGTTAGTACAGTGTCAAAATTTGTATATGGGATAACAGTTTTGATTGTATGCTGGGTTCTAGCAACGCTTCCAGCGGCTGTAAGTGCTAAACCTGACATAGAAAGTCAAAATAAGATGATAACCGAAAGTGACAACGGAAATACCATATATATTAAAGAAGGCCACGCTTTTTTCCTGAAGCTTAAAGAAAATCCGAGTACGGGCTATTCCTGGCAACTCAAGCTGAGTAATGGACTTAGCCAGCTCTCGGATAAATACCACCCCTTTGAACCTTCGGAAAATAATTTAGTTATTGGTACCAGTGGGTTTCGCTTATGGAGAATTGAAAGTGTGACTAAAGGAGATCAGCAGGTAACCGCAATATACAAAAGATCCTGGGAGCCAGAAACATGCCAGGAACAGATCTTCAAACTTAATATTGTAGTGGTCTGAACCAAACTCTCAATTTTACATCTTTTTTCTCTTTTTACGTTATTTAAAATTCGATTGGATGATATCTGTATCGCTTTCCGGCTTTTTTCTCCTCTTGTATAAGAGCCAAAAACAGCTAATCTTCGTTGCTCCACCTTTTTCAAGGAAAAAAGAAATTTTCGAACATGTCTTTGTTCGGGCAGCGTTTTCTATGTAAGTATATTTTCTTTATGATCATTTAAAGTATGCTGAAGTTAAAAATGACGACCATTGAAGGAGAAAACAGAGCCCTACGTAAGGGCAGCAGTTTTTCGATACTTTCACCTAATCTCAAAAAAGAAATATGTTATGTTATTCCTGCTAATTCAGACGCTTTCTGAAGGTGGTCTGTACCGGAACTGCGAAGTGTCCCGGCCTTTTGGAAATTCTCAGCTCCTACAGTACCATTTTTCGCTTCATTTGCTCCCTGCAACAAAAACTGACCTGCAGAGTTATAGTCCTGAAGAGCCAACCTCCATTCATTCTGCGCATCCTGGAGCTTGGGAGATACGGTGTATTGATCATTTTCCTGAATGGCGATCTGGGTATCATTTACTATGTATTGTGCATACACTGCGAGCATGGTATAATTAGAATTGTTTGTAGCGTTAGATACACCGTCCAGATCTGTTTTAAGTATCTTCAAATGCTTCTGGACGTTAGTTCCCCATGCAACATCCTGGTAAGCTGACTTGAGGGTGTTCAGCGGCGAATTTAATTGAGCCTGAGAAGCATTATCACCTTTTTGTGATCCGGAGAAGCCGATGATGATCAGTACAACTAGTAAAATAAATAACGTGAAGTAGATGTATTTTTTCATATACACACCCCTAAAAATTCAGTATAGACTATATAAATATAGAGAGGATGTATTAGAAGATTTTCATTCACACATCATCGGTTAAGCATAAAATTCCAGTTTCTGTATACGTTTTTATAATAATATAAAGTAGACAGCAATGCTGACATTAATCATTAGCAGAAGAATATATTCTCGCATATATTCTCGTGTAAGAAACTCAACTGCTCATCCTGAAAAAATGGCTAAATATACACAGTTGCATTGGAGTACTGTATTTGCAGAGAATGCATCAGATTTTTTGACAGTAATTCTGCATAGATGTGGAATTCAGAGAACTTTTGAAACGATAACGAGCGTATATGAAAGTCAAGCATTAACGGAGCAAATGATGAGCTAATTTAGTGGTCTTATAGGAAGATCACTTCCTAGATGACAATATTTATATGTTTGTATCTTTATTGAAATAATTGATATTCCACAAAAAAGAACAAAAACAAGGGCTGGTGTAAATGTGGAATTGGCAAGATTTGATAACGTAAGTTTTTTCCTTAATGAAAATCCTCTCTGAAAATTTTAATATGAATGCCATAACGGGAGATAAGATACTGCTCAAAAACATATCAGGTGGAATGATATGAAAGCAATTGATGAAACAATGAGTATATACCAGATCTTAAGTGACTATCCTTTTCTGTTAAAAATATTCAAACAGCATGGAATGGCGAAATTTGGAAATAAGGAAGTTCTTGAAAAGCTTGGACCTTTACTAAAATTGAAAACAGCCCTCTCAATGGTATCGGTGAATAAAGACTCTTTTATTGAGCTCCTGAATCAGGCTGTTCTGGACAATGAAGCAAAAGGAGATTTTACCCTTGCAGATTCTCCGGAACGACAAAAAGAGCTGACCCTTCTTGCCCTTTTACCCTGCGGCATGAAGATGCCTTTTAACCGTGCCCTTGATGACTTTTCATCTGAATACAGCCGACAAATGAATAATGTGCTCCATTCTCTTGTCGAAGGTAATGTCAATCATGAGCTCTCTTATTATGCCTATATCGATTCGGTTACATCGATTGACGAACTTCCGGATATAATCATCAGCTCTGATATTAACAGCTTCTACCACAAATCTTTCCAAGAGAATTTTCTCAATAAGGAATATTTTGTAAATCTTAATTCATCCCCAATGAACAGTGATTTTGAATCCATTGGTTTTGCCGATCCCCGTGGACAATTTACCATGATCTCTGCAAACCTTCTGGTTCTGGTTACAATAGATGAACTCATGAAGGATGATAGCAAACCGGAGTCCTGGGAAGATATCTTAAAAGACGAGTACCGGAATAAGGTTGTTATGAGGGGGCAGGACGGCTTTTTCTGTAATGGGGTACTGCTTCCGTTCTACCGGCTGTACGGTATGGAGGGAATTAAAAAGCTTGCTTCTTCAGTATATACAGGAATCCATCCGTCCGAGATGGTTAAAATGATAGACAGCAAAAAGGATGACGTACCACCTATGTATATCATGCCTTACTTCTTTGCTAAGAAAATTCAAGATAAATCCAGGATAACAATCAATATACCTTCGGAAGGTGCTATTGTAAGCCCTGTGCAGATGCTGGTTAAAAAAAGTGGTGCAGAGCGGGTTAAGGAGATCACGGATTTCTTCTGTGGGAAAGAATTTGCGAAAATTTCTGCCAGAGCTTTTTTCCCGACAACAAATCCTGAAGTTGAAAACAATCTTGAAGGAATCAAACTCTATTGGCTGGGCTGGGACTTCCTGATGAACAATGACATAGGAGCACTTAAAAAAGAGCTTGAAGGAGTTTTCAATAAACAGTTCTATGAAACTGGAGGTATTGTGTGAGGCTTGTTACGGTAGCAGGCCCTCCATCCTCAGGAAAAACCAGCATCATTATCAAGACCATTGAAGAGCTTGAACAGAAGGGTTTCACAATCGGTGTGGTAAAATTTGACTGTCTCTCAGCTCAGGATGAGAAACACTATTCAGCTCACAATATTTCGGTCAAGACCGGTCTCTCCAGAGGGCTCTGTCCTGACCACTTTTTTGTAAGCAATATTGAAGAAGCCATCAGGTGGGCCAAAGAGAAGAAGTTTGATTTTCTGATTACCGAGAGTGCAGGTCTTTGCAACCGCTGTTCTCCCCATATTAAAGATGTTCTGGCAATCTGTGTTATAGATAACCTGAGTGGTGTCAACACACCTAAAAAAATCGGCCCCATGTTAAAACTTGCAGACATTGTTGTTATTACTAAAGGGGATATTGTCTCCCAGGCAGAACGTGAGGTCTTTGCATACAGGGTCAGACAGGTTAACCCCAGAGGAATGATAGTTCAGATTAATGGTGTTACAGGGCAGGGTAGTTTCTATCTTGCAAAACTTGTGGAAAAAGCCTCTACGTTGGAAACTCTTCAGGGAGCTACACTTCGATTTACCATGCCAGGAGCTCTATGTTCATACTGTCTTGGAGAGAGAAAAATCGGGGATGACAAGCAGATTGGTGTTTCAAAGCTGGTAAATTTCAGAGGAGAAGAATAAATTCAGGGAGAAGAATAAATTCAGGGAGAAGAATAGCTTGCGGACAGATTTGCTTCAAATGACGGTAAATGAACTCAGGGAAATGATGCCCTGGATAGAGGACTATTTCTCTGCATTTGCAATTGATCCTGTGCAATTCGGGAACATAAAACTGGAAGAGCTAGGTTTAACACCTGGTGAAGATTATTTTGTAGAGATGGGAAGCAGCTCTCTCGCCTTTATTGATGGTTTCTTTCTATTTATTGAGCAGGCAAGAGCTCTTCAACAGGGAAGCGGGTCCACAGTTGAATCCCTTACAGTACTCCCAGGAAATAATAAGAATGGTGAAAAAGAAGCCTTTTCGGTAAATCTAAAAAAAGGTGAGGTGACTGCAATTGTCGGTCCGACAGGGTCAGGCAAGTCACGTCTTCTGGCTGATATTGAATCTCTGGCTCAGGAGGATACTCCTACAGGCCGAAAAATACTGGTTAATGGCCAGGCTCCAGATGATGAGGAGCGTTTCTCGACTGAGGGACGTTTTATCGCGCAGCTTTCACAGAACATGAATTTTGTTATGGATCTCAGTGTCGAGGAGTTTCTGACCATGCATGCTGAGAGCCGTATGGTTGATGAGGTTTCCCGTATTGTTCAGAAAATATATGATACTGCAAACATCCTGGCAGGAGAACCTTTCAGCAGGGAAACTCCTGTTACAGAGCTCTCAGGAGGACAATCACGCGCCCTGATGATTGCAGATACTGCACTTCTCAGCCCGGCGTCTGTTGTTTTGATCGATGAGATTGAGAATGCAGGCGTCGACAAGGTTAGATCTCTGGAGCTTCTGGTAAGTAACAACAAGATCGTTTTAATCAGTACTCATGACCCTCTTCTGGCTCTATCGGCAGATCAGCGACTGGTCATTCAAAATGGCGGGATTTCAAAACTTATAAAAACCACACCGGATGAGAAAAAGTACCTGAAAAGCCTCGAAAAAATAGATCGCAAACTTACTCATCTCCGAAATCAGTTGAGAATGGGTGAAGAAATCGACCTCAGCGATTTTCTGGTGTAGTCAAATTTTGTCGGGGTAAAATAGAATTGAGAATATGACTGAGGTAAACAGAGTCACTCTATAATTACAAATTTTAAGACACAAAAAGAGTTGCAGGAAACACAGAAAGGAGAACTAGTTATTTTTAAATATTTTCATTATGTATTTTATGCGTTCTAATGTCTCTCTAAGTCTTGACTCTAATATCTTCGTTATTCTGGGCGAGATTAGACCTGATAGCACTGCATAAAAAACAGTGCTAATCATTCCAAGAATGAATCCCTGAACACCATTAATGATTTCATTAATTCTGTTATAGATCCTATAGATTGATTCAATAATACTATTGATAAATTCCCGGATGGCATTATGCCCAGGGACTTGTGGGGGAGAAACAATAAACTGACCTAAAGCAGAAGGCATACTTCCTACAGGCACATTAGCTATCTCAGTGTTATTTATTGTGTCAATTACTGAGATGGTGTTGCTCTCACTGTTTGCTACATAGACCCTTGTTCCATCTTTGTTGACTGAAATTCCGCAAGGACATTTGTCTACAGTCACATTGGCTATAACACTGTTATTTGCTGTATCAATTACAGAGACAGTGCCGCATGGAGTATCAGAAATTCCTTTAATAGTCCTTTTATGGTTTGCCACATATACCCTTGATCCATCAGGACTAACCGCAACTCCAGAAGGAGATAAATCTAAGCTTTCTGTAGCAGTACCTGTTTTGATCATTGTAACATTGTGTGTGGTTGTATCAATTACAGAGACCCTATTGCTGTTAGCATGCGTCACGTATACTCTTTTGTCATCTGGCGTGACTACAACTCCAAAAGGATTGGTTCCTACACGCACATGTTCTAAAACGCTGCGAGTTGTTGTATCAATCACTGAGACGGTACCACTGCCCAGGTTCGCCACATATATCCTCGTTCCATATTTGTTGACTGCCACTCCCACAGGATTGGTTTGTACATCGAGATGGTATTTCGCTTTGTTTGTGGCTGTATCAATTATAGAGACATTGTTGCTGTGAAAATTCGCTACATATACCGTTTTTCCATCACCGTTGACCGCAACACCTATAGGATTTGCACCAACAGGCACCCTGGCTACAACATTGTTTGTTGCTGTATCAATTACAGATACAGTGTTAGGGAAACTATTCGTCACATATACCCTCGTTCCGTTCCTGTTGACTGCAACTCCCTGAGGATCATCTCCTACATTTATACTGTATTCAATTTCGTTTGTGGTTGTGTTAATTACAGAAAGATTGTCACTTCTCTCGTTCGGTACATATGCATATTCGGTGTGGGAGTCAATAGGTGGAGTAGATACCAGCTTATATGAAAAGACAATTAAAAATAAGAGGAGAATTATAAAAGCTAAAAATCGGAAGTATGATCTGAACCTCCTTTTCATTTACTTTCAACCCAATTTTGTAAAATCATGATTCCTTGAATTTCCTGAAATTTAGTAGGGACTTATTTTCTTGAGTTACAGCATCAAGTAGAATAAAAGCTGGAATTTAAATTGAAATTTAACAACTAATGATCTAATTCTGTTGATTTTTTAGTTAACTGCAATCAGACAAACAGCTTATTGCAATAAAGCATATACCTAAAAATATATAAGTGCAAGCATATTAATATTTAATAGAGAGCAAGTACTTTAAAAGGTTTAGTTTCCATACTGAAACGCGGCTTTTCCAGAATAAACGAAGTAAGATATTTAGCAGCCGAATCTGTCGACTCATCTTTAAACAGAATATAAATCAATAGAACGATGGTGTATAACTTTTTTATTATATTTTCGGCCCGGCACCATCAAAATCTTTGATGGGAAATCATGAGATTACACCGCTGTTGAAGATTCCAATTTGAAAACTTTCCAGCTTACTATTCTCAAATAGAAAACAAAAAATATGCGTGACAACAATACTTATTAAATATTCGTTTAATGTGGTGAAAAATAAGAAGGTACTTTGTTGACAGAAACTGAAGGAAAATCCAAGACAAAAAACAGCGGAGAAAAAGATAAAGATTACTTGATAAAGTGCACGCAAAATGTATGTATAATTAAGTATAAAGGAAAAATAAAATACAGAAGACCTTTTAAATGGGTACCTTTAGTAAACACCTTTGAAGAAAATGCAATTAAGTTTTTTGGGATACTGGAGACAATCCTGGGAATTATAGTTTTTATCTCACTAGGAGAGATAGAAGATCTAGAAGGTGTACAAGGCTTTTTATTCGTGGCAATTTTTTTCGTTAGTTTGTTTGTATCTTTAGATCTGTTTTTAGAAGGAATTTCCTTACTGTCCAGTGCAAAGTTTGTAAGATTTCTCAAATGTAAAAGATGTGGCAGAAAAAATGCTTATGAAGAGAGAGAAAAGCCAGATATCAGAGAGAATTCAACTGAAAATATGTATACTGTTATAATAACTCGATACTGGAAGTGTAAGTATTGTGGATATTTTGACAGCACTGAAAGCTCAGAAAACATAAAGTGCTTTAAAATTAAAAAGAAGAAACCCATCGAGATGACATGCGAAAAATGCGGAAAGACGTCATTGAGTTCGGAGTGCAGAAATCCAGATATGAAAAAAGAGTATTATATTGTAGGAAGTGACAGTACTGAAATCAGGTATTACAAATGCAATTACTGTGGACACTTAAATATTGAAACAAAGAAAAATCATATCAATTGCGTGGAGCCTATTGCAAGTACAGAAATTAAAGGAAAGGATCCTAGACTTTAAATTAGGATTATAAGTCGTATTAGAACTTTTTTATTATATTTCCGCCCCAGCCCTCTCAAATTCTTTCGGATTTCAAGTTAGCTTTTAAAATCTCTACTCCAATTTGAGACCCACAAATAAACAAAAAAAATTGAATTGGGGAATAAAGACATCTGAGTATTGTAGACGGAGGGCGAAAAATGGTATACATTATAAAGTGATTGTGTCAGATGTCTTTACTATATAATATTTAGGAGTGATTATATAAGTGCTATTATCTACTGCTATTTAACATGTAATTATTTCAGTACTCATAGTTTTACTTTCAATAGTTAACCAGTATACATTATATCCTGGATCTCATTCCCAGAACTTCTTCGTCTTCACATAATTCCTCTCTGCAACCAGAATATCCCTGTAAAACGCCTCTTCATCTACCCTCATTTTTTCAATAACCCTTGACGCCGTTTCAGGCCCAACCCCTCTGCTCGCAAGCGCAATAACCGCCTTTTTTCCCTGCGAGTGTACTATGCTTGCGTTTCTATAAACTCTCTGTATCCGTTTCTTTTCTTCGGGGGTGACCTTGACCTTTTTTGCCTGTTTTTTGACAAGGTTGATTTCTTCTTCTTCCCAGGGTTTGAGGGCTGCAATCATCCTGGACTCGCAGACCGGGCAGATGATTTCTTCAGGGACGTTCTTGACCTGCCGGCGGGAAGTCCATTTCTTGCAGTTCGTACAGAATAAAATAATTTTGTCGTTCATAATGCGTTCCTTAAGTGCAAGCACGATTGATCGGTCGGCTTTCTCCGGTGCGACCAGGTCTTTTTTCATGGCAAAACCGGCTGAACCAATCGGGGTTGGCAGGGAAACTTCAACTGAAATCTCACCGGCTGCAAGTTTTTTAAGGACTTCTTTTGTCCTCGGGACGTCAAGCAGGTCGTGGAAGATTTCCCGGATAACCTCGTCGTACATTGAAGAGCCCTGGTAGATTTCCAGCAGTTTTTTCATGCTGATCCGGTCGTAGTCAATGTCCCGAGACAGGGCTCCGAATTTTCGGGCAACGTGGACCATTTTCCATTTCATCAGAGTTGTATTTTTCAGGGTCATTTCTATAATCGGCTCAACGTGTTCAGGGCGGAGGGACAATAGCATATCCCGGATCTGGAAAGAGCCTACCCGGCGCGGAAGGGTCAGCCGAATCCTGTAGGGGTCTACTTCCTGAGCGACACTACTCCCGAAGCGGGCTGAAAGAAGTGAGGTCAGGACTCTCGCAAGAGTGCCATTTGTGTTATGGCCAAAACAGGCGTTCAGGGTCACAGAATCTCCTTCGTCTTCGATCACAATCGTATCCGCATCAGGCAGTGGGAAGCCTCCTTCTACGTGCTCGCGCACCAGGCGGACCAGTTCAAGCACGGCATTTCTTGTTACAGGATATTTCGCCTGAAGCTGTTCGACAATGGCTTCATCGTTAAGTTCTGCACGGATAAAAGCTGCAATTTCCGCCCTTAGCTTTCCTACATCCTGAGCAACCTCAAAAGGCACAGGGATTTCTTCACCGGTCCAGCTTGGAACCTCACCCGTGCCTTCCACAGGCTCGACTTTGATCCTGTCCTTTCCCTGCTCGCGGTCAGGCATCTCAACGACCCGCCACATGTAGCCTTTCGTTATGAAAACGGCGCCGGGTTCTGCAAAGTTAACGACAAAGGCTTCGTCCAGAACGCCAACCGATTTTCCGCTTACAATATCGTAGATCTCGTACTTCTTTTCATCCGGGATCATGGAAAGGTTCTCATAATAGTATTCCCGGCTTTTCCTGCGCCTTTTGACAATATTTGAGCCTTTTTCATGCCAGACAAGTCTGTAATCCCCTATCTGGTCCACAACCCTTTGCAGTTCTTCAAGCTGCAAATCCCGGAATGGGTATGTCCGTTGAAGAATTCTTAGAATTTTATCAATTTCAATCTCCCCGAAATCCATAACCATACCTGCAATCTGGTTTGCCACGACATCCAGGGATTTTATATGCGGAGAGACTTCTTCCACCCTGCCTTCAAGTGCAGCTTTCGTAATTGCCATACTTTCTGCAGTATCGTCGGCTTCCATAGAAATTATAGTGCCTCTGGAAACAGAATGCAGCTTATGCCCGGCTCTTCCGACTCTCTGGAGCAGCCTTGAAACCTGGCGTGGAGACCCATACTGGACCACCCGGTCAACATTTCCTATATCGATTCCAAGTTCCATTGACGAGGTGCAGATAAGGCCTTTCAGGGCTCCGGATTTGAAGGCTTCCTCAGCTTCCACGCGGGCTTCAAAAGAAAGCGACCCATGGTGTACCCCTATGGATGTCCCGAGTTTTCGAAAACCGGCAGCTAGAGCTTCGGCACTCTGCCGCGTATTTACAAAAATAAGAGTAGACTGGCTATCTTCAACAATTTTCCTGATGCAGAGCAGATGAGAGGCGAATTCGGGCTCACAGCCAACTGTTTTTGCAATTTTCAGGACTTCTTTTTCCCGTATTATTCCCTTTTCTGAAACCTGAGGGTTGACCACATCGAACTCAAGCAGTTTCAACAGGGCTACCTCAATTACAGTGAAATCCCTTCCATTGCCTGCCAGAAATTTCGCAATTTCCCAGGGGTTCCCGACTGTTGCAGAAAGCCCGATTCTCTGGAACTCTCCTGAAATTTCCACAAGCCTTTCAAGCCCAACAGCCAGCTGAGTTCCACGTTTTGAACCTGCAAGCTCATGGATTTCGTCTATCACGACATGAGTTACGGTTTCAAGGTTCTGGCGCAGGCGGGAGCCGGTAAACATTGCCTGCAAGGTCTCAGGAGTAGTGATCAGTACATCAGGAGGATTTTTCGACTGGCGCTGTCTTTCACTTTGCGGAGTATCACCATGCCGAACCTGGACTTTAATATCAAGAAGCTGCCCAAGGATTTCAATACGAGAAAGCATATCCCTGTTAAGTGCTCTCAACGGAGTTATATAAAGAGCAGAAATTCCCTTTCTGGCTTCAGGTTTCTTTTTCAGGATACTATCAAAAACAGGCAGCACAGCTGATTCGGTCTTGCCTGAACCGGTAGGAGCTATCAAAAGAGTATGCTTTCCATCCATTATTTGAGGAAATGACCTTTCCTGAGGTTCTGTGGGTTTTGTAAAGCCAAGAGTTTTGAGGGCTTCCTGAATCTTTGGGTGAAAAGTGTTAAAGATATTATGAAATGCCATGTTTTGGTAATCAGTTTTGGTTAAATTGTTCAATTGTTTTGTTAGCTGGCATCAGTATAAATGTTTCTATGCAAGCAATGTTTCTATTCAAGATGGAAATAAAGTGAGTAAGACAAATAGAAAAGCAAGAAGAAGAGTGTAAGAAAACGCTTAATTTATTCCTTTTATTTTAATATATTCTTTTTATTTTAATTTATTCCTTTTATTTTTTTGTGCCCATCGTAGCCGATCTTTTTCCACAGTTATTTGGTTTTAACATCCGATATCCTTTACACATTTAATATTCGTCAGTTTCTTCGGGGTACGCAGTGAAAGGAAACGCTTCAGCCCATCCAAACCCGCCAGGAATAAGGACATGGAACGTTTCCCTTCTTTCCCCTTTCTCTACTTCCAGCTTTTCAATATGGCTCAGATTTGTTTCAAAACCCTCTTTAGGTCCCTTGAAATCCTTGATATCTTCAAGGTCAAGTACTCCACTGGAGCAGTACAACATTTGAACATTATCTAAAATCCATCTCTTACTGACTAATACCATAATCCCACCACTCTATCATTTAACTTTTGAACCATTAAAACACCCCCTGGTTTTTTCTCAAATACCGAGCATGGCTTACTTCGTTAATGATAAATTGTTTATCTGGATCTCTATTTAACGTTTAAGGATCTAAAAATATAATGGAATTCAACTCCTGCATATACACATAGTTACCAGACTCTTTAATAAAACTCAGGCATTTAATCTGGTTCTATTGCAAAAACTCATAGTTCTACAGAAATTTATAGAAACGGAGGAAACTTTATTTGGACCAACATACTTATAATAAAATTAAATTTAGTAAAATTGTAGTTATGTATAGGCCCTTTTATACTGCGAGTTGAGAAATTTTAAACAATTTAACGTTGGAAAAAGCAAACTAGCCCTGATATAACTGAATTAAGGCAGTATAGTGAATTTGCTGTAGGTTTGAAGCCCAACATTTAACAGTAGATACAATTGATCTCATAATATTGAATTTTTAACTCCAGGACTGCTAAAAATTTTGTAGTTTTGCAGCAAATTTGCTATACTACCAATGGAATATAACCGACTATTGGTTGAGATAAAAAATGAAATTCACATTAAACGCAAGAAAAGTATCGGAATTTAATAGAATTTTAAATCCGTTACAAAATTGCCTCAGAATGCTTGTACGCAAGCATGAATTAATTTTTTTGTTCACATTATTTTTTTTAGTTTATAACCTAAATATGAGATCAATCATTAGTGGGGATACCCTTCCTACATCTCTATTGCCGTTTTGTATTTTGGAGCACCATTGTGTGAACTTAGATAGCTTCGGAGCGTATATTGAGACACTTAATAATCCATATATGTTTAGACAAATTGATGGCCATTACTTATCACAATACCCAATAGTTACTCCTTTAATAATCACGCCTTTGTACTTATTTACATATATCTTGCTAAAAACTTCCTCTTATCCAATAGATATGTTTGACCCAGGTTTTCAATCTATTGTGCTTATTATGGAAAAATTAAGTGCGTCTTCAATTGCTTCACTTTCTTGTATTTTCGTTTATTTGTCTATAAAAAAGTTGACAAATAAAAAAATCGGAATCATTTCAGCATTAATCTATGGTTTTGGGACCGATACATGGACAATAAGTAGTCAGGCTCTTTGGCAGCACGGCATGGTAGAACTACTCCTTGCCGCTATGATTTATATTACAATTAAAAATGAATTCCTTGAAAACAAATTAAATTATATTTTCTTAGGATTTCTTTCGGGGCTATATATATTAAATAGACCTTCTGATTCGATCCTTGCTTTACCTGTAATATTATATATTTTTCTTAAGATGAATAAAGAAAATATAAAGTGGTATTTTGTCTTAGTAATCCTATCAGGCAGCTTTCTTTTAATTTATAATATTCATTACTTTGGTAGTTTTTTGGGTGGTTATTCCAATTTAAGTAATGGGATGGAGTTAAATAGGGAAGTTCTTTCTCGTTTAGTTGGGCTACTGTTTAGTCCAAGTCGTGGATTATTCATATATAGTCCAGTACTTTTGTTTTCAGTTTTTGGCTATTTAACAATAAAGGATCTTCCAAATGAAAAGCTTAGATTTTTCCTTTATGCTCTTGGTTTAGCATGCATACTTGAAATGATGGTATACAGTATTTTTTTCTGGTGGTGGGGAGGACATTGTTATGGTCCCCGTTATTTAACTGGAATTTTGCCTGTTCTTGCCTTATACCTAGGGCTGTATATGAACAAAGCATCAAAAGAAACACGTAAATATTCGAAGTTTTTAATATTTGGACTTATTGGGGTGTTTATTATATGGTCACTGTTTGTGCAATTCGTTGGGGCATTTTATTATCCAATGGGTGATTGGGATAGCACTCCAAATATTGATGAAAACCCCCAAAGACTATGGGATTGGAATGATACTCAGATCATGAGAAGTTTTCATTCAGGTCCCTGCACTTATGATTCACGATGGATTTCGATGTTTCATCGTGGTTTTGGAAATATATATGATAAAGTCGCAAAAATATCTAATTACTAAATTTATAATACTAAATAATACTAATAATGTGTTTCATTTCTTTCCGTCTTCATCGCAAATAATACACTGTTAAGATAAATTATTGTATAAATGTACCAGGGATTCAATAAAATGACTGACTCTGAAGGAGTTGTCAAATTTCTTTTTAACTAACTCATCTGAAAACTTCCTTCCACGCCCGCATGCTGCAAAGCAGCAGATATCGGGCGGCCGCTGGCAAAAAAGAAGAAAAAGGATATAGTCATGCACAGCGTGTTTTTCCACAGCCACATATAAAATCATAAGGACATGTTGTATTATAAAGGAGAACACTAAACACACATGATATTCTTCGAATAACAGACACAAAGAAATGAAAGTACTTTTCACCTCACACTCCTTTGACTATCGATTTCGTCATTATCTTAGGTAGTAAGGTTGTCTTAATTTTGGTTTTTCAAACCATGCTAAACGAATTAGTGAATTGCCATAAAGGTTTAAATTTGATAAGGAGCAGAAAATCAGAAGGAGTATGGAGAGCCAGTTGGCTACACAATCATCCCGAGTGGTATTCTGAGAACAGAAACCAAATTCGCCTTAATGAAGAGGCTCAGAATTTTGAGTACGGTTTCCTGAACTCCTTCCTATTGTAATTTTTGTAGTAGCTATTATAGAGACTATAAGAATTATAGAAACTAAACACTAAGAAATTGCTGTTATTTCTTGCAAGTCTGATAGACACAGACTCTAATCAATACTTATTTAAAAATCATAGTTACGTATTGATATTATGATATCAACAAAAGAAAGAAATAAAAAATTAAATAAGTTAATAGAAGAAATAAAAAAAAGTCCAAATAAGCTATGGGATGAACTAATACAAATTAGAACGAATGCAATAAATGAAGTGAAAAATATTTATAAGTCGATTAAAAAGCACCCATTAACTTTTCTCTCTTCTATATTCATACTTTATCATATTTATTTGTCTTTATATTTATTTCCTCATCAGCAAATATCAAGTTTTAATATAAACAATTCCGCAACAGTAGCTACTCTTGAGAATCAGTACCGTACTACTCAAGCTCAAATCATAGGAGGGGGTGCTGTATTAATTAGTCTTTATTTTGCTTGGGGAAACCTTAAAACTGCTAAGGATGGCCAGATAACTGAACGTTTTACTCGGGCTGTAAATCAATTAGGGGATAAAGAACTGCAGATTAGATTAGGCGGGATATACGCCCTTGAAAGAATCTCTAAGGAGTCCAAAGAAGACTACTGGCCCATTATGGAGATTTTAACTGCTTATGTTAGACAACACTCACCATTAGAAAAGACGAATACCTGTACTGACCTATATAAAGGTATACGCAGTCTGCATGGTCAATATTCTGAAGTACTAGAAAGAAAACTCAAAAATCAGGTGGCAACAGACATTAAAGCAATTCTTAATATTATTAAAAAGCGCAATTATATGTTTTCGTATGGAGAGCCTAATAGTTTAGATTTACGGAGAACTTATCTTCGAGAGGCTCACCTTGAAAGAGCTCATCTTGAAAATGCTAACTTCATTGGAGCTTTCCTTGAATCTGCTCACCTTGAAGGAGCCTACCTTGAAAATGCTTTATTTATGGGAGCTAACCTTGAAAATGCTGATTTAAGAGGAACTGATCTTAGAAAAGCTTGCTTTGAAGAAACAGTTCTTGCTCACGCTGATCTTAAAGGAGCAAACCTAGAAGGCGCCCGCAATTTAGATGAAGATCAGCTTTCTAAAGTCCATAGTCTTTGCGGAACAAAGTTAGATAACGGATTAAAAAAGAAACTGCAAAATAGAGGCTACTCTTCTCTATTTGAATGTTAGAAATATTTTTGATTCACTGCTATATGGGTTATAGCAACGTTTATTTCAGAAAACAAGCCTGAAAAGTAGAGAAACAGCAGCATTTGGCAGTGTACCGAAAGTTCTGTAAATTCGAAGTCCTGAATATAGAGCAAAATAGATTAATTTTTTCTATTGGTGTTTTTTAGCCTGTTTATGACATTCATACTTTCTTATTTTTCTGTATCTCTCTAAGGTATGCTTTTCTAAACCATGCTATTCTATAGCATGCCGGAATACAAAATATATGGCCGATTACCGCAACATCAAATGCAAAAATAATGCAAGAAACGTATAGGTACTGTTCCCAGTGTCTGTTGACATTGGTTTTAGTTTGAAAAAAATAATGTGAAAACTCGTCTATTAAAAAAGATAAACTCCATTTTGATAGTAAAAAAACTACAGAATCAATTAAAATTTCACCGAAATTTCAATACACTTACACTGAAATCATAATTTGGGGATGAGAACCAATCCCATCCCCGTATTCAGCATAGCTAACACAATAGCTTTGCTGACGAAAAAGAGGAGTTTTAGGCGTAAGGGTTCCGTAGCCCCTTGTTGATGCCGAAAGTCTTGCGCTCCTCAACTGTCTTCTGGTTCTTTTCGATCTTCTCTTTCGCAAGTTTCCGAAGGAGATCGAGACCGGGTTTGACGTCCTCAATTGGTTTTGTCTCAAAAATGCCGTCTGCAACAGCCTTGGACCAGATCTCGTTTCCGACTTTGGTGCGGATGAAAACCGTAGACCAGCCGTCTGGGCTTCCAACCGAGCCGGTTGAAATGTCGGCGAGATTAGAAACATAGTCAAGACAAACGTGGCAGCCTGGCTGCTCGTACTTGTGGGTTGCCTTGAGTGGAACAGTGGCAACGTTCCCACGTTCGGTATAGACCCAGAACTTGCCCTTAGTGATCTCCATCTTCTTCACGGAGTCGAGGCTCTGAGCTGCATGGTCCTCGACAATGCTCTGCAAAGACTTATACGGGAAGTTCTCCATGCAGAAAAGCCCTACTGTAAGTGCAACCTTGCCAGGGACATCTCGCATATTGATGGGATAGAGCTGAGTTTTCCTGACCGCCTGCATCTGGCAGCAAACACCGGTGACCCCTACCTTATCGAGACCAAAGGAGCGTGTAGCCTCCTTGAGCCAGGAGATCTGGGGGCTGATATTGTATTTTGTTCCTCGTGCCTTAAGGATGTCCTCGCGGGTCATTGCGACTACCGGCTTTGGCTGCCAGGGTTTTTCTCCTTCGCCTGCAACAATAGTCCCGTCAATGAACCCTTCTTCAAGGGCATAGACCATGAGAGCGGTGGCGATTCCGCCGTCCTGAGCTTTCTTGAGGATCTCTTTGTCCGTGCTCCGTGCCGAAACACATGTCACGTATT
This sequence comes from Methanobacteriota archaeon, assembly GCA_023399215.1. Taxonomy (GTDB): domain Archaea; phylum Halobacteriota; class Methanosarcinia; order Methanosarcinales; family Methanosarcinaceae; genus Methanosarcina. The sequence goes on along the minus strand of JAEWQJ010000005.1, from coordinate 56,156 downwards.
TGCCAAGATACGGATCTTCAATCATCACTCTCACCTTCCTTAAGCGCTTTAGCAATTATCTCGTTGATGTTCTCAAATTCAGGAATCACATCTAAATTGAAGAACGACCTCGGGCAGGCGCCATAGCAGGAGCCGCACTTAATGCAGAGGTCACGTTCACCCTGAGGCTTCCCGAATTCAAGAGTGATCGCGTGTACTGGACAGGATGCAGCGCAAGTGCCACAGCCCATGCAGAGGCCCTGGTTGATCACATCATACATAAGGTCGCAGAAACATCCGGAAGTGCCGCGCTTCGCAAGGTCCATGAGGGGCTTTAAGTACTTGCCTGCAAGCTCCTTCTGTTCCTCGTTCCCTTCAAGGAGCAGGTACGCCATGACAGCGACGTTCCTTATAAGCTCCGGGCTCGGGGGGCATCCTGGGATGTAGACGTCCACGTCGATGAGATCTCCTATTGGAAGGTAAGACTCGTGCTGTGGCTGGTTGTGCTGCCCGCCGCGGCTGAACCGGGTGATATTCCCGTAGCATGCACAGGAACCGAGGGCTACCACGATCTTAGACTTCTTCCGAGTCTCCTTTATGTCCTCCACTGATTCATGGTCCTGTAAGCAGACCGATCCCTCAACGAGCGCAACGTCCATCTCTGGGATATGTCGGACGTCAGCAAGAGTGAGGCAGTATACGAGGTCGGCATAGTCGTCCAGGATCTTGATGAGTCCTAAGTTGTTGTCGGCCAGGGACACAAGGCAGCCGGTGCAGCCGCTCATGTGTACATGACCGATCTTGATCTTATTTGTCACTGGTTTTTTCTCCTTTGTAGCTTCCGCCTTATTCTCCATCACAACCTGAACGGGCTTGGCTTCCCTGCCCATGGCTTTCTTGATGGAGTTAAGCAGTCCCATAGTTCACTCCGATTTCCTTCAGTATCTCGGATACAGCGTCTGGAATGGCTCTCTGTACCTCGTCTGTAATCCCGATGACCATCTCGGGAGAAGAAACGTATTTCTTCTGGCATGCAAGGACACGGACTTGGATATCGTCCTTAATGTACTGGAGCGGCTCGGTCAGGTCCCATGAGTGGGCGTCCCGATAGCTCCCCACAGGAAGCTCATCAACAGAGAGCCACCTGAGCTCACCGGGTTCCCCACCAAAGTCCGCAATATCCACAATGATAAGAGTCTTTGTGGACTCAGGGTTGAGAAGAGTAAAAACAAAATGGGGACCTCCAAGACCTGCGTCAACGATCGTGACGTTGTCTGGAAGTTTGAGCTCCTTGAGTTTCTCCACAACTGCAGGTCCGAACCCATCGTCCGCAAAGAGCGGATTACCGCAACCTGCCACCACAATCTCGGAGTACAGTGTTTCCATTCCTTCACCACTGCATGAGCTTCTGGGCGACTATCTTTTCCTCCTCATCCACCACGATCATGTGGGTTGCGCACGAAACGCATGGGTCATAAGCTCGGACGACCATCTCGGCAATCTGCCAGGGCGCCCCAGTCAGAGCACGGCTACAGGTAGGGAAATTCCAGGTTGTGGGCACAAGCATGTCATACCACAGCACCTTCCCGTCCTTCACCCGTGCAAGATGGATATTGCTCCCACGCGGTGCCTCGTTCGAAGCCCAGCCCATGGACCCATCTCCCTGAGGAATGTGGTCGGCGAGTACCTTACCCGAGGTATTCAGGTTGTCAAGGCACTTGAGGATGGTGTAGCAGCAGTCTGGGTATTCCATCTGCCTGGCGATGTGCTGGGCGAAAGTACCCTTCTCATCGAAATTCTTGAATGTAGCAAGCCTTGCCCTCGGACCAACCTCAACCGGCTGTCCGTCGTAGGTCGGAACACCTGTGCAAGCCTCCATCTGGGGGTTGGCTTTGGTGCCGATCTTCGTGGTACCTCCGATCGGGTAACTTGGGTCCTCAAGATCAATTGTTACCTCACCCATGTACCAGTCCCATGGACGGGTTTCTTTCCAACGAGCGAAATCCCAGGTGGGATTATCGTCCAGACTGGATGACCCGTACATAGAGGCTGTGGCCATAACTCCCTGGTTATGGTACCCGAGTTTCTTGGGAAGTGGGATCTGTTTGCCTGCGACCTCGACAAATTCCCTGTTCTGCATGTTCCTGATAACATCAAGCATGAATTCCATCTGCTCGTGAACAAGGACAAGGCATTCTTTCGCCAGGTCGGCCATTTTCTGCTTTGCCCTGGGACTCACATTGTGGTACATCCCGCCGATCCTTGGATTGGATGGATGGATCGCCTCGCCACCTGCGATGGCTCCAATAGTCTGTCCGATCTCACGGATGCGGACAATTCTTGCCATGACGCTCCTGGCAGGCTGCTCGTTAGCGAACAGGTTAAACTTCTTCTCCGTCCCAGGAATATAAAAGTCCGGGAGGATCAGGATGTTGTGCAGGGCGATGCTATGGATACGGTTCGCGGCATGGAGAATGGTCCTCAGGAGTTTTGCGTCCGTGGGGATCTCGCAGCCAATCGAAGCCTCCATGGCCTCGGTGCTTGCCAGGGTGTGGGCAATAGGACAGATACCGCAGACCCGAGAAGCAATCTTCGGGACCTGTTCCATTGTCTTACCTATAGCGAGCTTTTCAATACCCCTGACCGGGGTAATAGAAAGCCAGTCTCCTCGCTCAACAATACCCTGGTCATCTACCTTCAGGGTGAGCTTGGAGTGGCCTTCAAGTCTTGTGGTTGGAGAGATTTCTACAACTTTCGTCAATGGTATGCCTCGTTTTAGATTCGTTGTTATTTAGGCTGTACCGTGGTTAAGGCACTCTCTGTGCGATTATTCTAAGAAAGTTACTCGTACATAAAGTACGTTAACCTCTTGATTTCTCCAGCGCGTAGTACCTCAGTATATTAAATATTTAATTTATAACGATAAATGGTTGAAAACGCGATATTACATAAATCCTTCTATCAATATAAAGAAGGTTAATAAAATAATAAGCATATTTATTCCAATCTATAAATCGAGTTTTATATTAAGTCAAACCTATCCCATGACAACGAAAAACATTGAAATTATTAAAGCATATAATTCAAAGTATGCTCAAAGGTTACTTATTACAGTTCACAGTTTGATCAAGGATAAGGCTATTGAAACTTTAGAAATAAAGGCTGGAATAAATTTTGTGGACTCCGTCTTTAGAGGTTTAATAAATCCATCACCACTTTTTAGCCTCAATCTTTGTATCATTTTTTCAATTTGAAGGGTTATTTGCTTTCAGAGTATAAATTCGGTCTTGTCTCAATCGTCAGTTTTATGTAGTTTGTTTTAGTTGCAGCATTACTGTTTATATTATATAATACAGTGAGTTGGCAGCAAACCTCTCTTTGAAAATGGAAGTTTTTTGATTCAAGAACCTTTAATGCAGTCATTTTCGAAGTACTATCTAGATCAAGCCAGATACGATATAGCTAAATTCAAAATTTTGAAGACACTTATGAAAAAAGTTCCAAAAATAATTTTGAGATATCCAAGGCAACAGATACAAAGAATACGATATAAGAATATGATATAAGAATACGATATAAGAATACGATATAAGAATACGATATAATACTGTAAGGTGTTTGTTCTGGGATCAGAAGACAGTCCTACCTAAGCAAAGACTTCTTGAAACTAACGAGATATATTTTAATGAGCCTCTATCTTATCAATAAGCCACGTTTAGCTTCCTGTTCAGCTTCCAGAATAAGTTCATCAGGCACTTATCCATGAATTCGCAAAATGCTTTTATAGCTTGAAAGTAATTACGCTGAATGTTCGCACTTGCGTCAATTGACAAAAGTTAACTCAATACAATTAGATTAGATCGTTTTTCAGTTTGAAATTTTTCATACTATATATCACCTGATCGATTGTATATGAATGCCTGAACATAGTAATTGATAAATATATCAACCTCCTTCCAGTTAAAACTAAAAATCACATTTACCGGCTTATCGGGCCTGAAAGCCCAAACCATAAGAGTCCATAAATCCAGCTACAAGGATAAGAAAGGACCTCTCGAAAGAGAATGAGTTACCTCGTTTCGGGAAAAGTAGATTTCTGGCAGCCAGGGGAGTAGAATCGGCACTATCTCTCAGGATCTGCAAAGACAACCTAATTTAGAAAAGGTGGCATGCATGACAACAGTGTTTGATGTCCCTGCAATGGAACTCATCGAGAAGGTTGCAGGCATACTTAAAGAAAATGAAAATGTCGTTCCCCCTGAGTGGGCAAAGAACGTAAAGACTGGGGTTCACAAGGAACTTCCTCCGAACAACGATGACTGGTGGTATATCAGAACCGCAGCGATCCTGAGGAAGATATATACCGACGGACCTGTAGGAATTGAGAGACTCAGATCAATATACGGTGGAAGGAAAGACAACGGATCACAGCCATACCACAAAGCAAAAGGCAGCGGTTCGATTGCCAGAAAGGCAGTACAGCAGCTTGAAGCTGCAGGTTTCCTGCAAAAAGTAAAGGACGGAAGAACGGTATCTCCAAAAGGACGTTCTATGCTTGATAATGCAGCCAATGAGCTCAGGCAGGAACTTCTTGAGAAGATCCCCGAACTTGCAAAATACTGAGAAAAATTCCATCCGAAGGGGACCTGAAAAATTCATAGGATTCCCTTTCAAATGTTATTAATCTTAACCCAGATATTATTAATCTTAATCTAGATTGCTCCGGAAAACCGGTTTTTTAGATGATTGCCATGTCTACAATGGATGACGAACTCAACGAAATCCGAAAGAGACGGCTTGCAGAAATTCAGAGACAGCAGGCACAGAACCAGCAGCCTGACATCCAGGCGGCTTATCAGCAGGAACAGGCAAAGGCCGAGATGGAGGCTCAGAAGCAGTCCATCCTGAGGCAAATCCTGACTCCTGAAGCTAGAGAACGCCTTACAACCTTAAAGATGTCAAGACCGGCTCTTGGGGAACAGCTCGAAATGCAGCTGATCTCGCTTGCTCAGAGTGGAAGGCTCCCGTCTCAAATCAGTGATGAACAGCTTAAAAAACTCCTTATGAAGATGCAGCCAAAAAAGCGTAAGACGTCTATAACCAGAGTTTAAAAACAATGAGAATTTCGGTCCTGTTTAGCGGAGGCAAGGACAGTTCGCTCTCTGCCCTTTTGATGGAGCCGTTTTTTGAAATCGAACTCGTAACCTGCAGCTTCGGCCTGCTCCCTAATGGTGAGCTTGCAGCAAAAACTGCAAAAAAGTTAGGGTTTCCTCACAGGGTTCTTTCTCTGGAATGGGAGATCCTTGAAAAGGCTTACGAAGAAATAATGAAGAACGGTTTCCCGAAAAGTGCTATAAATTATATCCACGAAAAAGCCTTAGAGACTCTTGCTTCGGACCCGGAAGTTAAACTCATTGCTGATGGAACCAGAAGGGATGATAGAGTTCCTGTACTCTCAATTTCACAGGTACGAAGTATCGAAGATCGATTGGGAGTTCAGTATATCTGCCCTTTGAAGGGGTATGGCAAAAAAACCGTGAGTATTCTTGTAGAGCGTTATCTTATAATTGAAGAAGGGCCGAGTGAGAGTACTCAGAAAGCTGATTACGAAGCCGAACTCAGGGAGTTAATCAGGCAGAGAGACGGTGAGGAGAAAATAAAGGAACTATTTCCTTCCCATATTCAGTCCCATGTGCTTTCCAGGAAAAACTGCCCTGAAGAAAGCATGCCTTAAAATCAGGAAGTCTTCCGGAAGGGAAAAATTCTGGAATAAAGATTTATACAATAATCGAGTTATATTCAACCCTTATACTGCTGCAGATTAACCAAGACCCTCATAGAATTTACCGGATATGGTTTTCATAGAATTTGCCGGACATGGTTTTAAAAAGCCAATTCTAACTGGCAGAAAAAAACCTCGATTATGCAAGGGTTAAAATCACAATCAGCTAATTATCGAATATAACCGGAAATTAACGAAATTAAGTTATTTACAGGTCAACAGGTGTGATCCACTTGAGTCATAACATGAAAGGACAGAAGATACGCCTTGCAAAGGCGCACAAACAGAACACACGCGTTCCGGTGTGGGTTATTGTGAAAACTAACCGGAAGGTCGTAAGCCATCCCAGACGCAGGCACTGGAGAAGAAGAAGCCTGGATGTGAAGTAAGCGAGGAAGGTGGAAAAAATGGCTGACGACATGGTAAAAGAACAAATATATACTATCCCTCTTAGGAAGGTAAAGAACGTACCTTCATGGAAAAGAGCAAACAGAGCAGTTACTGAAGTAAGAGGTTTTCTTGTAAGGCACATGAAAGTTGATTCTGTGCAGGTCAAACTGGACAAATCAATTAATGAGCGCCTCTGGGAAAAAGGCTGTGAAAAGCCTCCTCTCTCCATCCGGGTCAGAGCTGTAAAATTCGCAGATGGCGAGGTACAGGCAGAACTCGCCCAGTAAAATATATCAGAAGACGCGAAGCTTCAAAGAATATGATTCGAACAGTGGATATATACGACACCCCAATGATCGGTGTCTTTGCAACCTGCACAGAAGATGTCGTTCTTGTTCCTACAGGAACAAAGCCCGAAACCTGTGCCATGCTTGAGGATTCCCTGGATGCAAGGGTCGTTGAGACTCTTGTAAACGGAAGTGTTGTTATCGGAGCCCTTTCCAGAGGAAACTCAAACGGTTTCCTTTTTTCATATGGGACCGATGCCAGGAAAATGAAAGAACTGACCGGAGTTGAAGCTGAGATCCTTCCGGGCAAGCTGAATGCAGTCGGAAACATCGTGCTTGCAAACGATTCCGCAGCCCTTGTCCACCCCGAACTGCCAGACAGGGCTATTGAGACAATTGCCAATACCCTCAAAGTAGAAGTTTACAGGGGAACAATTGCCGGAATAAAGAATGTAGGGATGGCTGGAGTTGTCACTAATAAAGGACTTCTGGTGCACCCGAAAGTGACAGCCTCGGAAATAGAGACTCTGGAAAAGCTCTTCGAGCTTCCAGTAAATATAGGGACTACGAACTTTGGGACTCAGATGCTCGGCTCAGGCCTGCTTGCGAACTCAAAGAACTATCTGGCAGGTTCAGACACTACAGGCCCCGAACTTGGAAGAATCGAGGAAGCCCTCGGGTTCTTAGAGTAATATAATCCACCTGTTTCGTAAAAAGTTGCAGCAAGAGTGGTGACCAAGATGAAGAGTTTTATTGTTAAAGGCAAATTTAAAGCAGGAAATTCCTGGGAAAAATTCACAAAGCAAGTCGAAAGTCAGAATGAAAAGAACGCAACTGATAAGGTCTATTCTGTCTTCGGAAGCAAACATGGGATTAAAAGAAGCCAGATCCAGATCGAAAGCATTGCTGAGGAGTGAAGGATATGGTAGAAGTCAGTGAAGAAGATATTAGAACTCTGGCAGCCAGGCATCAGGAGTTCCAGAGGCAGGCAGAAGGTATAAGGCAGCAGATGAATATGGTCCAGGCTTCTATTACAAGCTGTGATCAGGCAACTGCAACCATCAACGAGCTTAAAACCGGTTCAACGGAAGGTAAGGCTGTCGAAACGATGGTACCGATCGGATTTGGCTCATTCGTTTACGCCGAAATAAAAAATGCAGAGAAGGTTATTGTGGACCTTGGAGCAGGCTTTAGTGCGGAAGAGACTGCTGATGAAGCCATTGAAACCCTGAAACGCCGCAAAGGGCAGCTTACGAAAATTCTCGAACAGATGAGTGCTTCACTGACTAAATATATACAGGGTATGCAGGCCCTGGAGTCTGAAGCTGCAAAGCTTCAAGAATCCAGCCAGGCCTAAAAAACCTGGCTTAGAAACAAAAGAATTGAACTCAAAGCCTGCATTTGATAAAGAACTTTTTATTTTGACTTAACTACTATTTTTTATTGGCTTTTTTGGGATGGGATCCTGTGTTCAACAAATTCAAAGAGAAACTAGGGAATTTTAAAAAGGCGCTCAGCAAAACTATTGACGATAAAGCAGTAGATATTGAACCTGTTGTTGAGTCTGTACCTGAGGCCGAAGAAGGTTTTGAAGAGGACATTGAGCCCATTCCAGAGGAAGAAGCTCTTGAAACGCTGACAGAAGAGGAAAGTTATGAAGCTGAACCTGTAACGGCTGCTCCTGCAACTGCCGGGACAGAAGACAGAAAAAAGGCTGAGTACAGGAAAAAACTGGAAAACAGAAAAAAGGCGATCGAGAGCAAAACTGAAGAAGAAAACGTACCTGAAAACGTACCTGAAGAAAAAAAATCTTTTTTCAAAAAATTCTCGAAAATAGGATTTACAAAGAAAGCAAAAGCCCTGGTTCTTAATAGGGAAGTCTATCTGGATAATAAAGACCTGGAAGAGCCTCTCTGGGAACTTGAAATGGGGCTTCTTGAAAGTGATCTCGCCCTATCGGTTTCCGAGGCAATTGTGGAATCAGTGAAAAAACAACTCACAGGCACAACAAAACGCATTGGCAGCAATACCGGAGAAATTGTAGAGGAAGCCCTGAAAAAAGCCATCCTTGAAGTAGTGTCTGCGAATACTTTTGATTTTGACGAATACATAAGAGACAAGGAAAAGCCTGTCCACATCGTCTTTGTAGGAATTAACGGGACAGGAAAAACGACATCTATTGCAAAGATGACGCACAGACTGCTCAAATCGGATTATTCGGTAGTCCTTGCTGCAGGAGATACTTTCAGGGCAGGTGCCATCGACCAGCTTGGAATCCATGCTGACAGGCTTGGAGTAAAGATGATAAAACATCAGCCTGGTGCCGATCCTGCTGCAGTTATTTACGATGCCGTGCAGTACGCAAGAGGCCATAAAATCGATTTTGTGCTTTCCGATACCGCAGGCCGAATGCATACCAACCTTAACCTGATGTCACAGATGGAAAAGATCTGTAGAGTAAGCACTCCTGACCTTATAATTTTTGTAGATGAAGCCGTCGCAGGAAACGACGCAGTTGAAAGGGCTGCACAGTTTAACGATGCTGTACCAATCGATGGGTCCATTCTGACAAAAATCGACGCAGATGCCAAAGGAGGAGCTGCGATATCCATCGCTTATATCACAGGAAAACCCATTCTCTTTTTCGGGGTAGGGCAGGGTTATGAAGATTTAAAAAAGTTCGATCCCGAATGGTTTATAGGCCAGCTTTTTAACCAGTAAACCGAACTTAAGCTTTAAGCTAACAGAGAATAGTGTTCCCGAAATATTTCGGGAGCATTATTTTCACAAGCTCTTCTGGAATTATGTGGAAGAAAATTTGAAGTTTTTCAATATTTTTGAGCTTCCAGAAGAAATATTTTTGAGCTTCCAGAATAAGTTTTAGATTTTTCCTGGAAGTTCAGGGCTCTTCAGGAATTATAATCCATGCGATTATGTACGCAACTAAACCGCTTCCTGCACCCACTATAGAAATTAGCAACCATAAAAGCCGTATAAGCGTAGGATCAACTTTAAAGTATTCACCTAGCCCACCACATACCCCTGCAATAATCCTGTTTTTCTTTGACCTATACAATCTATTCATTTGATCACCCCGAACTTCAAAATGCTTAACATGCTACTACACTTAACTACACTTATATTCAATTTATAAGTGCAGTTTTCGACCAATCCTTTTAAAAGAGATTGTAATTATAGATTATTTATATTCGATTTATAAGTAACTCGTAGATTAAGAATTTTATCTGAAATTTCCGTGCATGAACTTTATATGGAATTTTGTTTATGTGTTAATTTTATATGGGATTTCCTTGTGTTTTCAGGCAGAAGTTAACTCTTCAAGCTGGTTCTTTACGTGCAATCCCTTTTCCTACAGGCCTGCCAGAAATTCAGATTCTCAGATCATAGCCCAATCACTGGTTATGTTTTCAGGTACGAGGTTTTCTCCGGATGCCTGCACATATACCCTGAATTTATTTCCTGCAGGAACCTTAAGGCCTTTTGCAGTGTAATTGAAAACTCCTTCCGGCTCAATCGTAATTGAAGAACTTTCAATTTCATCCCACAAAGAAAGCTTATCCTCAGCCTGGAGGGCAACGTAAACGGTTGCATTTTCAGCGCTCTCCGAACCTACGTTTCTTACGGTTATGTTAATAGCTACAACCCCTTCTTTTTTTGAGTATGCACATTGTGCTTTGAAATCAAGATTAATCATGGGCCTTCTATAGACAGGAACAACATGTACAGGCTGGTCTGCATATTCTTCCGGGACTTCACCTATCTGCCAATCACTTCCTGTGGTCTCCAGATAGTAGTAATTGATGCCTTCGTACTCGAAACTCCTGCCCCTATACTCATTGTTACATTTTATCCCGAGAGCCATATGTTCAGGAAGCTCCAGAAGGACAGCATCGTAACCCATCTCCTGAAGAATTGCCACGGAGAGAATTGAAGTATCTTCACAATCCCCACCGTTCTCATAAAGAGTTTCGTAAGGAAAACGGGGGTACTGGTCATAACCCGAACTTTCAAGATCCGAGATATAATTCAGGGATTGGACAAAAGAAATACAAAGTCCTGGAATTTGACTTTTTTCAAGCCCGTGAGCTTTTGAGAGAGAAAGTAAAGCCTCTGCAATGTCCTTAATTAACCAGTCATCGTATGGATCTGAAGCAAACAAATCGTAGTCTCGGTTTCTAGTCCTGGATTTATATTTTTCATACAATTCATTGTTAAGAGGTAGAGTAAGCTGCCAGTTGCAGCCTTCGTATTCCCAGGAGTAAGTTCGGGAAAACGTTCCAGGAGTTGTTGACTCCTCTGTTATTGAGGCGCTGTAAGGCTCAGAATTTACAATATCTGATCCCATCAGACTCCCCCCAGCATCGCCTATGTATGAATCTATAGAAGTTTCAGAGTTGGACCAGGTTAAGAGAAATCCGGTCAGAGAAAGGAGTAAAAAGAAATAAAACAAAGCGGTTAAGCTTTTCATAAAATTATCCTCACCCAGAATTTCATAGTTTACGAGTTCATTTCCAGAGGTCTTCCCTTAGATGGGAGTCTACAGGGTCCACTTCCATCAGGCCTTCTGGATAGGGTTCAAAGAAGGTCTGATTCATAAGATACTGGTCTTCAAAGCGCACAGCCCACGACCTGATGATACTAATCGCAGGGCAAAGAGAGACTTTTCCGTTCCTGTACTTCTGTATCCATCCAAAAAATAGTGCCTTTTCCTGGTTTGAGAGCCGCTCTGAAAAATGTCCGAAGGCATGCATGAGTACATTAATAATTGAAGTATACCTGGGAGGTCTGGAGAGGGCGCTGTAAAGATGCTTCTCGTACTCAGAAACCAGTTCTTGAAAGGTTTCCTGTTTTTTATTTGCAACAATAGCTCCCAGTTTCTTGAGTTCTTCCTGGCTATATACCATGAGCAGATACTTATTTTCGGTATGGAATTCAACAAGGTCCCTCATGCGGCCTTCGGATTTTACTTTTCGGAAAGCGGCAAGCATAAAAATCCTGGTCATGAAATGTTCTTTTATGCGAGCATTCCTTAGCCTTCCTTCATCCTCAACAGGAAGATAGGAAAACTCTTTCAGGACTGCCCTCCCGAAATATCCTGAAGTTTTCCCAATTACCGCTGATTTGATCGATGTAGTCGGGTAAACTTTTACGTCCTTAATGCCGCAAGAAGGAGACCTGTATTTAAGAATAAAACCATCAATCTCTCCTGCTGAACCGAGAAAATCAGTGCAAAATGCCTCCATAGCTTCAGTTACATCCCTGCCGCTTGCTGACTGGACAAGCCGCTGTTCCCCACTCTCAAGAATAATCCTTAACGGGTCTCTTGGGATACCAAGCCCTATCTCCACTTCAGGGCAGACAGGCAGGAAATCAACATACTCCATGAGGTTTGCCACTATCGAACTACTTATGATATTCCCATTGTATCGACAGTGGTCAAACCCAAGGCACTTACTAACCACAACCTTTGGCCGAACAAACTCTCTCATTTAACCCCCATATAACAAAGGATTTCCAGCATAAATTATTTTCCAAAAGAAAGCCTTAAGAGACTTCTTTTTTAAAGATAGGACGTTAAAAGGTATGAATCATTTAAAAAAGACTTCAAAACACTTAACACATAAAAACTAGAAGTGTTGACAGAAAAAAGAATTGAAAATAGGTGCACAGTACTTATTTTGGAAAAAATAAAAGCCAAAAGAAAATAAGGTTTTAAAAAAAAGTAGTTTTAACAAAGTAAATTTTTTATCCAGATTTAGGAACAAATATATAAGAACAAAAATAACTATAGATAGTTAGGGGACGGTTGAGGGAAAAAAGGGCTTTTAAGGGGGAAGACTCTAAACTCTTAGAAGGAGTGGTAAGACTTCGAACTCTTTTAAGAAAAAGCCTCTGAACTTGAACTCAGTTTCCGGTCCCGAAAGAAAAAGCATGATCTAAATAGGTGAAAAATATGGTAGAAGCTGAGTATGAACAGATACACATGCCTCTGATCGGAGATGATGCACCGTCATTTACAGCAGTAACAACTCAGGGACAAATCAATTTCCCTGATGATTACAAAGGTAAGTGGGTTATTCTTTTCAGTCATCCTGCAGATTTCACACCCGTATGTACTACCGAATTCATGACTTTTGCCAGTATGCAGGAGGAATTTAGAGAGATGAACACTGAGCTGATAGGGCTCTCTATCGACAGCGTGTTCTCTCATATTGCATGGCTTAAGAGGATCGAGGAAAAAATCGAGTATAAAGGGATGAAAAATGTAGAGGTAAAGTTTCCGGTAATAGCCGACCTGAAAATGGATGTTGCAAAAAAATACGGAATGATCCAGCCAAAAGCCTCAACTACGCAGGCTGTAAGAGCCGTATTTATCATAGATCCTGAAGCAAAGATAAGAGCAATTCTTTACTACCCGCAATCATCGGGAAGAAATATGCAGGAAATAAAAAGGCTTTTGGCCGCCCTGCAGAAAAATGAAGAAGAGAAAGTAGCAACTCCAGCAAACTGGCAGCCTGGAGAGGATGTTATTGTTCCACCTCCCAGTTCGATGGAAGCCGTAAAAGAAAGAACCGGTAAGCCAGAAGAAAATATGTACTGTCTTGACTGGTTTTTGTGCTTTAAAAAAGATGGCAAAAAATAATTAAGAAAATAAAAATATTCGTGCCTACTAAGCCTGGGTAAATACTCCGCCTGAACAAATACTCAGATTGGGCAAATACCCAGATTGGGCAAAGCATGATCAATAACCATCTTTAGTAGGACTCGTGAGCAAATTTTTTTAAGTTTATTTTTTTAATTGCTAGTTATTGATCATGTTTTTTCGTATTTCACTGGTTTATTTCACTGGTTTATTTCACTGGTTTTTATTTTCACTGCTCAATCACATTGGAATTAATATCAATAGACCGATTTTACAGGAACTGAACAGTTACCAAATAAAAAAATAGAATAAAATGGAAAAGAGAAATTTATTTCTTTCCAAGTTCTTTTGAGCGTTCGGTTGCCCTTATAACTGCATTCATAAACGCAGCCCTGACTCCAGCCTCTTCAAGGGCATGTACACCCTGAATGGTAGTCCCGGCAGGAGAAGTAACCATATCCTTGAGTTCTCCGGGGTGCAGGCCTGTTTCAAGCATCATTTTTGCAGCCCCAAGTACAGTCTGGGCTGAGAGAGTTAGGGCACTTTTCCTATCCATTCCTTCAAGGACAGCACCATCGGCCATTGCCTCAATTATAGGAAAGATAAATGCAGGCCCGCTGCCTGAAAGACCTGTAACTGCATCCATTATGGACTCAGACACCTGGACTGCAGTACCGACTGCAGAAAAAATCTCAAGGGCGGTTTTCACGTCTTCAGGAGTGGCATTTTTGCCTGGAGCAATACCTGAAGCAGCTTCGGAAACTGTGGCCGCAATATTTGGCATTACACGTATGACTCTTGTGCCAGCAGGAAGCGCATTTTCATAAGTGGCAAGAGGCACACCGGCTGCAATTGAGATAACAAGTTTATCAGAAGTTATGTCAGCTTTAAGATTTTCGAGTACCGAACCCAGAGTCTGGGGCTTTACTGCTAGGAGAAGAATATCGGATGACCTGGCGATAACAGAATTGTCAGTAGATATATTAATGCCAAGTTTTGCCTTTAGATCGTTTAAGAAAGGCTCGTAAACGTCGGCCGCGCCAAGGTTTTCAGGCTTTACAATTCCGGCCTTTAAAACTCCCTGCATAAGTGCAGAGCCCATTTTTCCTGCTCCGATAAATCCTATCTTTTGGTTTTGATCTACCATATAATTTCTCCTATTTTCAAAATAAATGGGAATATCGAGGTAATTACCTCAAAACGTATTTTCGATTAGTATTGAGTAATTTAAAGGGACTTTATAGCCCAAATAGATTTATAAGAAATTAATAGATTGATAAAAGCTTCGAAACTACAAGAAATTAATTTGGATTCTTCAGAAATCTCAGAAAATCCAGTTTAATTCTTCGAGTATGCTGGAAATTTAATTCAGTTCTCTATTATGCCAATATTTTCTTTTTTTATTACATTACTGTAATTATTATAGCCCAGAATACCTTCAATTTCGTCTGTATGGGCACCTTTTATTTTTATAAGTTCTTCAGAGGTGTAGTCTGTAATTCCTTTTGCAAAGACCTTGCCTTCACACTCTAATCTAACCACATCTCCCCTATCAAAATTTCCCTCAACTTCCACAACTCCGGCAGGAAGAAGACTGTTTTTCCCGAGAACTGCGTCTTTTGCCCCTACATCTACACGGATAGTGCCTGAAGCCCTTGCAAGAATGATCCAGCGGGCACGGTTCTTCTGGATATGCCTTTCAGCCAGGAAGAGGGTACCTATCTCTTCTCCAGACAAAACCTTCAGAAGCACGTCCTCGATTTCGCTGTTTGCAATCAAGACATAGCAACCTGCCATGCTACAGATCTTTGCAGCTTTTATCTTGGTCCTCATTCCCCCTACGCCCTTGAAGCTTGTAGGGTCACCCCCATAACTTTCGATTTCAGGTGTGATTTTGTCCACGAGAGAGATGAGTCTGGCATCATCGTGTATCTTTGGGTTT
This sequence comes from Methanobacteriota archaeon, assembly GCA_023399215.1. Lineage (GTDB taxonomy): Archaea > Halobacteriota > Methanosarcinia > Methanosarcinales > Methanosarcinaceae > Methanosarcina. Next base: position 41,112 of record JAEWQJ010000005.1, on the reverse strand, counting down.
TTGTCAAAAAGACCGTCGATATCCGAAAGAATAATCAGGAGATCAGCATCGATTTTGCTTGCAACCATTGCAGAAAGCTTGTCATTATCTCCAAAGATTGCTTCAATCTCGTTTGTACAGGTGCAATCGTTTTCATTTATTATGGGAACTACCCCATATTCCAGAAGGGTAGAGATACTGTTTCTAAGGTTAAGGTAGGCTACCCGGTCAGAATAGAATTCATAAGTAAGAAGGATCTGAGCAACTTTTATCCCGTGTTTCGAAAAAGCTTCGCTCCAGTACTGCATAAGGATGCTCTGTCCTACCGCTGCTGCTGCCTGCCTGATAGGGATTTCACGAGGTTTTGGAGAAATGCCCAGCTCATAGAGTCCTACACCTATTGCCCCCGAACTTACCACAATTACCTCTTTTCCACGCTTTCGAAGTTCGGAGACCTGAGCTGCAATATTTTCTATAAAGGTAGGATCAATACTACAGTTTTCTTTTGTACTGTCACAGTTTTGTTTTGTAAGTGAGGAAGTACCGATTTTGATAACAATTTTATTAACATCATTGAGGAATTCATTTCTATCTGTCAATAACAAGGCCTCGTAAAATATTTTGGGAATACAGCTGAAATTAGTAACAGCTGAAATCCGGATTTCCATCGCTTGCACTCAATTTGCGCTGGTATTTCAATTCAGGTATATAAACATATCATAATTCTTCGGCATTCTTCAACAGGATTTCAATTTACATCCTCAAACTTAAGGTCAAGTTTTCTGTGCGTATAGGGTTTTGCATTTTCTCCTGCATAATCTGCAACAACCTGCCCTTTTCCGAGTAAGATGTATTTGTAGATCAGAAGACCTTCCATGCCTACAGGCCCACGGGAATGAATTTTGTTTGTGCTTATTCCGACCTCAGCTCCTTTCCCATAACGATAGCCATCCGCAAAACGGGTTGAGGCATTTACCATAACACTTGAAGAATCAACAAGCCCTGTGAACTCTTTTCTTCTTGAAGCATTCTCAGTTATTATTCCATCGGTGTGATGGGAACCGAAAGTGTTTATGTGGTTGATAGCTTCCTTTATAGTATCAACGAGTTTTATCGAAAGAATGAGATCATTGTACTCAAGACTCCAGTCCTCTTCCGTAGCTCGTGAGAGAGGAGAAAGCCCTCTTTTTTCAAGCAGAGTATAACTATCCTCGTCACAGCGTAATTCAACCCCTGCGCCAAGGTACATCTCTGCCATCTTCGGCAGAAAAGCATCTGCAATTTTACGGTTTATCAGAAGGGTTTCAATGGCGTTGCATACTGCAGGATACTGTACTTTCGCATCGAAGCAGACCTTCCAGGCTGTATCGAGATCCGCATGCTCATCCACATAGATATGACAGATCCCGCTGGTATGGCCCAGTACAGGGATTTTCGTATTTTCCTGGATAAACTTGACAAATTCATTTGAACCCCTGGGGATAAGGAGATCTACATAAGCATCAAGACTTAAAAGGTCCATTATCTCTTCTCTGGTTTCCATAAGCTGGAAAGCCCCTGCTGGCATTCCGTCTGTGGATTCTATGGCTTTTACAAGAATCTGGAAAATAGTGCGATTAGACTCCCGGGCTTCACTCCCACCTTTGAAGATAGTTGCGTTCCCGCTCTTAAGGCAAAGTGACATAACCTGAGGCACCACATCAGGCCGAGATTCAAAGATGACACCTATAAGGCCAATCGGACAGCTCACCTGGTAGAGAATAAGGTCTTTGTCCAGCTCAAGAGTAGAGAGAGTGTCTCCTACAGGATCTTTGAGCTTAATTACATCTCTGATTCCTGCAATCATTCCATCGATCTTTGAGTCACTTACCTTAAGCCTGTCTACAAGAGCCTGAGTAAGCTTCCCTTTCTGTTTCAGTTCCGCCGCAGCTTCAAGATCTTTTGCATTTGCATCCAGAATAGCTGTCCTTTCCTTGTCCAGAGCCTGAGCCATGGCCTCAAGCGCCAGGTTTTTTACTTTCGTACTTACACTGGAAAGTTCAATCGATGCCTTTTTTGCCTTTATTACCTTGGATTTAATATCTTCAGCCATATAATCACCTTCTAATATAATGATTTCTGTATGCCTTAATTTAAGGAATTGGGCAGCCAAACCTATTATTGTATCATTTAATTTACAGAAGATTCGGCATTACTCGATAACGGATAGAAGTAAGATCTTATTACTAAATTACAGGTAATGATCTTATTACTAAATTACAAATGATGGAACTTACTATTGAAAGTATGAACTTAAATTGAATATAAGAAATAAACTAAAGATCATTTTTTTATTAAATATCAAGGGTATATCCATAATTCTAAAGATGTATTAATTCTTCCGCTGCATTTATAAAGTAAACACGACGAAAAGAAAGGAAATACGGTTGTGTAATACCTTTTGATACCTTATCGTAAGCTATTTCGGTATATGATATAGAGAAGTCCTAAATAAAAGATGTCATTTTATCAAATAACATTTTATTTTTGATATTTTAGTTTTAACATTATATTTTTAATATTTTATTTGTAATATATAATTTGCAATATATAATTTTGGGTTTTAATTCTGGAAATTTTATCTGATGACTTGATATCAGGAGCGCAAGTTTGTTAAAATATTCATATTTTAAATTCACCTGAAATAAGTTTCTACCTTATTAAAGTTTATTTTAGACCCCATAAAAATTGACAATTAACCTTGAGTAGTGTAATATAAGAGATAAAGTTACTCTAGTTTTAATTATGTCAAATTTGAAAATTAATAGTATAGTCTTATGAAATTTGTTTTCATAATATATATATATAAAAAGAGCAGAATTCAGATAAAAATATCTGCAAAAGAGAAGATCAAAAAAGATTTTTTACTTGGAAAATGAAACTTTCTCATTGAAAGTATTATTTCAAAACGAATATATATACGATGAATATAAGTATAGAATACACGACTCCATTACCTGGAAGCGTATACTACATCTGAAAAAAGAAATTGCAAGGTACCCTTATAATTTTTGAAAATCTCTTAACTAAGAGAAATGAAATTTTACAGCCTGGGGACCAGACCATATATAGCGCCGTAAAAGCGATTAAAAGATCATAAGAGGCCTGAAATGCCCGAAAAGCTGGCTGTTCAGCATCTTTCATACACAAAGTTTATTATAGGGGTAAATCCATATCAAAATGGGGATTACTTCAGTATATTGGTGGTGTGTAAAAAATGAAATCATTCGCGCTAGTCCGGGCAGACGACTCGGATAAAGTAAAAATAGCCTTACATGATCTAGAAAGATACGGACATATTCAATTTTCAGCTACTCCAAAATGCATAGAACCAAACTATGCTGATGAACTTCTTGTTAGTGTAATGGGCGTATCCCTCAAGTCAAAATGTAACTCTGCAGCACTGGTGGAGTTGAATAATCATGCAGGAGCGGCAATTAGTAGACTGAAGAAAATTCATCCTCCTGCTCACATAATTATCATTAGTCCAAGACACAAAATGTTTGAAGAGCTGGCGGGTAATTTTCCAAAGTATCCGGAATTCGATCGAACATTTAACCATCAGAAGACTCTACAGAGTATGGAGATAATTCAGGAGAAAGCAGAACCTAATCCCATGCATAAAGAATAAAACAAGTTCATCAAGTGTTAATTTTAACTGCAGTATTTGTTTTTAAAACAAGTTCGTCAAGTGTTAATTTTAACTGTAGTATTTGTTTTTAATAATAAATATAATATTAATTTTAATATTTTTTGAACTTGACCTTTGAATTTCATTTTTAAGATTTAAACTTATTGGAAATCCTGCTTTGAACAGGAGCCAGTTTTCAATCTCAATCTGGAAACATAAGTGTAGAGGCTTTCTACATCTTTGATTTCCTTCTGAGAAATAAGTCGAAGTTTGTTTCTGATCTCAAGTTCGGGTCTCAAACCGAAACTTTGAAAGTATCCTGAAAGTTTTATAGCCAGAATGTCACCTCGTCTGTCCCAATCAGTTAGTATAACTACTTCACTACCAAGTCGAGCAATTTTCTCAGAGAAATTAAAAAGAGATTGATGAGTTGCAAGTTCAAAATTACCTTTAATTCCAAGCCTTTTCAGTGAAATGACGTCTCTTTTTCCTTCAACAATGATAATTGCTCCCCTTCCAGAGTATTCAGAAAGTTCAGAGAGCAGCTCTTCAATTCTTTCAAGCCTTTTTCTGTAAATTTCAAGATCAGCCACGTTTTCTGCAACCTTTTTAGTAATTAAAACTTTAAGAGAACTGCAGTTTACTCGTAGGCAATTTACTTACCAGGAGACGAGAAAGTTACTCTTGAAGTTGGGTTATTTTTAAATGTAGTTTTTAAATTTCGGAGTTATTTTTTTAAATGCGCTCCAAAAACTGAAACTGCCTGTTGATATGAAACTCCTTTTAACAATAAAGACTTCTTACTGCTTGTTGCCCCACTGTTTATAAGAATATTCGAACTGCTAATTGCGAAGAGTTCAGCAAGGCATTCGACCAGCTGTTCGTTTGCCTTTCCTTTCTGGGCATTTTTGGTTAGTTTTACTTCAATTCGCTTGCGCCACTCATTATAACCACTTGGAACCGAAATCGATTTGGAGCCTGGAGTAACCTCTATATCAACAATTACATCGGACCCCATATCTATTATTGCCTCTTCGAAGGACATATCTTTTACATTTTTGGAGGGATTATATAAATCAATAACGGACTGACCAACTAAAGTAAAGAAATAATCGGAAGCAATAACAGTATAAGATTAAAATTTCAAGCAAAAGACGGAGAAATAGTGCTGTAGCCCTTGCGCACTAACTCCGAAAGCTCATCCTCTGGTTTTCCGCAGTCACTTTCAGTTACCCTCGTGCAGGGCACAGTGTCACACTATCAATGTACCGCATTGGGGTTGTCTATACACTCACAGTCAGGATTTTCCATTACCTCGTGCAAGGACCTATACAATGCGACGAAGTCATATTATATACATAATAATATATAAAAATGTCGGCAAACTATGGATTTACTACATTGTATATATATTAAAAAACTATTTATATTAAAAACCGATTTCTCTTAAGAGAAACGATTTCGATTATAAGGGCAATATAAAAACCTGATAATGTGAAGAGATAACTTGAAAGAATGCAGGATTAACTGCGAACTGCAGATGATATATATCATAAAAAATGCAGATGAGAAACATAATAAAAAACTACAGAAACAAGGACAGAGTAGTAAGTGGCATTCTTAGTAAAATTACGTTCTCAAAAAAACTGCATTAATAAAAAGTTAAATTTTAAAGATTGATATATCCTGAAAAAATGATAATGTAAAAAATCTGAAGAAAAACTTATATATTATGTATATGTTTGCTTTTCCACAAATTGAACATAGTGCTTAATGAGTAGCTGAGGTGCGTATATATGTACGGCACTGAACGGATAATTCCCGGGACAATTATTGCAGGCCCTGAACTGGAACCTATTGAGGGGTATATCTGCGTAAAGAGAGGAATAATTACGGAGATTGGGGAAGAGCATACACTCTCTAAGAACATAATTGCTCCCTGTTTTGTCAATGCACATACTCACCTTGGAGACTCGGTATTCAAAGACCCTCCTCTGGGAAAAGTTTCCGGATTTCGGACTCAAAGAGACCTGGATGCTCTTGTAAAGCCTCCTGACGGATTAAAACACAGGATATTAAGAGACACGCCATACAAAGCCCTGATCGAGGGCATGAGAAAGTCCTTGCTGGACATGATAGAAACCGGAACCTGTGCTTTTGCGGATTTCAGAGAAGGGGGTGTTGTAGGGGTTGCAGCCCTGAATAAAGCTCTAGAAGGACTTAAACTTCATTCTATGATACTGGGCAGACCTACAGAACCTGACCTGCCACTTCAGGTTGTACTGGCTGAAGTAAGAAGAATTTTTCTACATTCTACCGGACTTGGAATGAGTGGAGCAAATGACCTTGATCTCGAACTATTGGAGAATATTGCTACCTGCACACGGCAGCATAGAAAATTCTTTGCAATCCATGCCGGAGAAAAAGATACGAGCGACATAGAAAAAGCATTGTCACTTGAACCAGATCTTCTGATTCATTTGACAAATGCCACAAAAAAAGATCTTGAAAAAGTGGCTGATGCGAAGATTCCAGTTGTTGTCTGTCCGAGGTCTAACCTAATTACAGGAGCAGGAATTGCACCTGTTGCCGAGATGCTGGAAGCTGGGATAAAAGTAGCTGCAGGAACGGATAATGTAATGTTAAATTCTGTAAATATGTTTGCTGAAATGGAATTTATGTCTAAGATTTATTCCATTGATGACAGGCAAGTATTTAAAATTTGCACACTTAATGGTTCCTTTGTAATGGGATCTGATTCTACGGGTTCGATACAAAAGGGGAATAAAGCTAATCTCATGATCCTGAATGGAAATTCCAATAATCTTGCAGGGATAAAGAACCCCATCAGTGGAATCACAAGACGGGCAAGACCCGATGACATACTATCAGTACTTCATTCGTAAAGCAAATGGAGAACAGAAATGATGAGCGAATTTTACCGGAATATAGTGATTGCAACAGACGGATCCGAGAACAGCCTTAAGGCTATTTCTTACGGTATTGAGATTGCAAAACTCAGCGGGGCCACGGTTCACGCTCTCTATGTAATAGATATAACTTCTTTTTCTTCGATACCTATGGATGCGGGATGGGAAACAATGTATGATACCCTGAGAGAAGAAGGGGAGAAAGCGATATCCATGGTACAGGAACGCGGAAAAGTCTCAGGAGTTGAGGTAAGAGAAGTGCTGTTGGAAGGTCATCCGAGTAATGAGATTATAGATTTTGCAGAAAACAATAACGCTGACCTGATAGTTGTGGGCACCCTCGGAAAAACCGGGCTCGACAGGTTTCTGATGGGAAGCGTTGCAGAGAAGGTAGTGAGAGGCTCAAAAGTCCCGGTCCTGGTCGTCCGGAGTGAAAAACAAGATTAAGGTTTTCTGCTAATTGGAAGCCTTTTGAGAAAAAAGCTATAGGAGAAAGAAACCAGGATTCAGAGTATACAAAGGTGTAGATTACATGCCAAAAAACATCTTCATTGAAGATATCATGGTAAGGGATGTAGCAAGCGCAACCCTTCCAGGTTCAAGGGACGAGGTTCTTAAAATTCTTAAGAACAAGCACATATCAGGAGTTCCGGTACTTAAAGACTCCAAAGTTGTGGGAGTTGTAACAAGGACAAACCTTTTACAAAACCCTGAAGAAGAACAACTGGCTCTTCTTATGACACGTGATCCGATAACTATATCCTCCGGATCGGATCTGCAGACTGCAGCACGCTTACTTTTGGAGCACCACATAAGAAGGCTTCCGGTAGTCGATGACGGGAAACTTGTAGGGCTTGTTACTGTGGCAGATATTATAGGCACAATTGCAGACATGAACATCGATATCCCAATAAAGGACTACGTGGAAAAGAAAGTCGTTGCGATTTACAATGAAACGCCTCTGCCCGTTGCTGCCAGGATTATGGAACTCGCAGGTGTTAAAGCTGTCCCAGTACTTGATTCAAACCTGGAGCTCGTAGGAATAATTTCGGATCGTGACGTTATTGCTGCCAGCATAATTGAAGATAGTGTAGAGATGTCAGATATGTCTGCAGGTCAGGACGACGATGCCTGGACCTGGGAATCGATGCGAGACACCATGAGCATTTACTATAGCGTCTCAAGGATTAAGGTTCCCAACATGATCGGAAACGATATAATGATAAGGGAGCCAATCACAGCTACATATATTACATCTGTCAGCGACTGTGCACGGAAAATGAAACGGAACAGGATTGACCAGGTTCCTATTATCAATTCAAACCGGAAACTTCAGGGACTTTTGAGAGACCACGACCTCCTGAAGCCCCTAATAGAAATAGAATAAGTTAAGATTAAATCTCGCTTCTAAGAACCGTTAAACGTTTTTAACGTGAAGCGAAGAAAAAAATAATATTATTTGAAAAATAGAGTTATTTAAGAAAAATAAGGCTATTAGTGTCTATTCAAAATTTTTTCCAGTAAGGAGGCATTCTCCCTGGAGACTCCTCCGAAAACTGCTTTTTTCAGGAGCTAGAAAAATGGACAAACCTTTTGTTTTTATAAATTCTGCTATGTCAGCCGACGGTAAACTTTCAACAAAGGAACGGAAACAGGTCCGAATCTCCGGGAAACTTGATTTTGAAAGGGTTGACGAACTCCGAGCCCAGGCAGACGCAGTTATGGTAGGTATAGGAACTGTCCTTTCGGATGATCCAAGCTTAACCGTAAAGTCTCCAAAGAGAAGAGCAGCCAGGAAAGCCGCAGGAAAAAACGAAAATCCAGTAAGGATCATTGTGGACAGTTCAGCAAGGACTCCGCTTGATGCCGATATATTCAAAAAAGGAGACGGACTCAGGATAATTGCCGTTTCAACTTCTGCACCTGCCGAAAAGATAGAAAAACTGGAAGAAAAAGCTCTCGTTATCAAGGCAGGGACTGAGAAAGTCGACCTTACCGAGCTTGCAGCAAAATTAAAGGAAATAGGTATAAACACACTTATGGTAGAAGGAGGGGCAACCCTTAATTGGGGAATGCTTTCTTCAGGCCTTGTTAATGAAATTTACACCTTCGTAGGAAACCTTATTATAGGCGGCGCTACAGCCCCGACTTTTACGGACGGAGAAGGATTTTCTGAAGCCGAAATCCCTGAGCTAGAATTACTTTCAGCCGAAAAAATCGAAGAAGGGATACTTCTCAGGTGGAAGGTAAAAAGCAAAGCAAAATGAAATCAAATTGCCAGTCCAAATATACCATATTGTTAACTGGTACCGGGCTTAAGATCACATTTTTCAAACTTGCCGTTATAATATACAAAGACTTCAAGTTCGCATTTGCCTTTAAGGAACTCCCTTATTCTGCGGTCATATACGCTTTGAACGTGCTTCAGGCCATTTTTTTGGAAGTGAGACTTCACAGCTTCAAAAAACCCGATCATCTGTCTCAGGTAAGCTTCTTCATAAGTCCTTGTCTCCTGTGCAATCGCTTCACATTCGGAATCCTCGAGTTTGGAATAATAGCTTCCATGCTCGTTTAAGCCGCTTATCTGGCGCCAGTCCACCTTGCCCGAGTTATCAGCTTCCCTGTGAAGCATGTATGGATAGACACTGCAGATTGAAGGGCGCCTGTCATAAATTTTACATCGCTTATTCTCAAGGAAGATGCAGGAGCCGTCAGGTTTTGTTTTCAAGGCGTAGCCTGAGACATAAAACCTGCCCTTCTGGTCGCAAAACTCAGGATACGGAGCAGGAGTAACTGACTCCGGATTTATCTGCCTTATAACAGCCAGGTCTGCATCGAGCAGGAAAACATGGTCGTTAAACTCTTTGGTGCAACAACGTGCACAGAGTTCACATCTGAACCCCAGTTCTTTAATAATGCCTACAAATTCAGGATCAGGAAATTCCTCTACGCCTGTAAGTTCTTCCCTTGCTCCTGTAAGCCTTGATTCAATGTTATTCTTTTTTACGCTAATCACCTTTTTAAGAAAAGAATCCTGCAAATCTACCTTATTTTACTTTCATGTCCGTAACATTTAATTACTAGCATTTCTTTTTATCATAAACTCAAGGCTTGATGACATTTATAATTTCACACTTTCAGGCTTCAAGGAATATTAGATATTCTTCAATCATCATTGAGAATTATCGATTTAACACTTAACACTATAGAACCAGGGAATACCTGTTTAAATACCTGTTTATTGAGACTCTGCCGAGGAGAGAAAAATCCGCGGCAACCGGCAGTGTCCAGCAATAAGCGAATACCTGGATATATTACATGAAAATTACAAATAAATTCAGAGAAAATTAAGATTAAACTTAACGAGGAATGATAATGGGCAAAACCGGCAGCATTGATTGGGTAAAAGTAAAAGGCAGAAAAGGCAGAGTAATCAAGGTCCAGAAGTCACAGGCCCAAAAGGCACACCCAGGACCTGCACAGCGCTTCAGTTCTTCAGGTCATAAGAGGCGCTTCATCAGAAGATCTGCAAAAGCTCTTGTAAAGTAATCATAAGGGCTTTTAAATTTATTTTTTTGAATTTAATTTTTGAATTTGCTTTTTGAATTTAATCTTTTGAATTTAATCTTTTGAATTTAATTTTTGAATTTGCTTTTTTGAATTTAATTTTTTGAATTTAATTTTTTAGATTTTGTAGATCGATTTTAAAAAATATCTGTTTTATAGGAGAATACTTTCCTAGAATAATACTTTCCAGAGAAAGTTTTTCTACCCAGCTCTCGGTATTAAACTCACAAACTTTGGGCCAAGTATGCAATGCTTACCCCTGCGAGGCAGAGTGCAACGTTAAGAAAGATATTCAGGAAAAAGGAAAAATTTTGCCCTTCTTCAAGCAATTTAAAAGTTTCATATGCGAAGGTAGAAAACGTGGTAAAGGAACCTAAAATTCCTATATTTACGAGATAGACCATAGATTGGGGCTCAGAAGAAAAAGTGAGAAAGGCAAGTACAATGGTCCCTAAGAGGTTCACGGTAAGTGTGCCTGCAGGGATGTTCTTAATCCTGGGGACCTGACTTGAAACCGTATATCTAAGGCATGCCCCAATAAAACCTCCTGCACCTATTAAAAAGAGTTTTTCCATGCCTGGAAAAGAGAACATTTCTTTATACCTCACTGCCTGAAAGGGCTTTTATTGTACTCCTGCCCATGAACACACCGACCAGGGCAAGAAACAGGTTAACACTGATATTTTCCAGAGCAGGGAAAAAGGGCATGGTAAAAGACTGGACTGCAAACGTCGAAAATGTTGTGAATGCTCCCATAAATCCGGTCCCAAAAGCAAGCTTTCCTTTTGGACCTATAAATCCAATATACTCAGTGTCGTACATTATCAGGCCGAGCATAAAACTTCCTAGTACATTTACCGAAAGGACACCGAAATGCGATTCCATGAGCTCACAGAGTGAAAATCGGCATATTGCTCCAAGGAACCCGCCAGCTCCTATGAGAAAAATCTTATCCAGGTCTTTATGCATGGAAGACATTATTTTTCACTCAGGGAATCACTTAAAAGTTTAGATTTTAGCTCTGAACGTTTTAGCTCTGAACGTTTTAGCTCTGAACATTTAGCTCTGAACGTTTTAGCTCTGGTTTTCTTCGTTTGATTAGCCCTTGAAGTATAAAACTTTATCTCAGAAGGGGAGGAAAATTCCTTCCGGAGCTTCAATGGAGAAAGGAAGGATTATTTATTCACAATCTTTGAGCCTGCTTATATACACTAGGCGAAATAAAATGTGAACCGCTTTTCCATTAATCCAATTTGAAGAGAATGCAACAAACAGGGTAAAGAAGGGAAAAAAGGATGTTTTTGAGAGAACGCAGAAACGTCATTCGATTAAGAAGACATCCACTTCTTCTCCTTCATCATACCCTTCAATGTTTTCTGGCACCAGCAAATACCCGTCAGCCTTTGCAACGGAACTCAGCGCCCCGGCTCCAGCTCCGGTAAGAGGGCGCACCTTATCTCCTTCAAATACAACACGGATGAAACTAACGTATCCTATTTTTGAACTGACCTTTGCAGCCAGGCGTCTTTTAAGAATAGGCTCGGGAGTCTCCGGAATTGCTGCCAGTTTCCTGATCCCAGGACGGACAAAGAAATTGAGGGCAACAAGCCCGGCAACCGGATAACCGGGTAGGCAAACGATAGGGACGTTATTTATAACCCCAAGGGCTGCAGGTTTACCGGGACTGACTCCTATGCCGTGCACGAGCAGTTCTCCAAGAGCTGCCACAACCTCAGGGCCACGATCTCTTTTTCCTACTGATGTTCCGCCAGAAAGAAGAATCATATCGGCATCCATGTTTGCTTCTATGACCATTTTTATACTGTCCGGGTTATCAGGCACTATATCGAGATATCGGGGAATTCCACCCCATTTTTTCACATAAAGAGCCGACATCAGCCCATTAGTCTCAAGCACCATGCCCGGAGGAGGTACATCCATGCCTTTTTTACGACTTACAAGCTCGTCCCCTGTCGGAATAACCGCAACAACAGGCTTTTGGAAAACCTTTACCCTGTCAAGTCCAAGCGATGCAAGCACAGCAGTATCGCATGGACGAAGAAGATGCCCTTCCTCAAAAACAACATCTTTTTCTTTTATGTCCTCTCCAATCTGCCCCACATTCCGATTCGGGTAAACCTGAGCCCTGACCTCAACAAGGTTTCCTGCGGTGATGGTATCTTCAACCATTAAGACAGCATCAGCTCCTTCAGGCACTGCAGTCCCGGTATGAACCCAAGTTAAACTTCCTTCCTCTACCTGGTCAGAAAGCTGCAGCATTACCGGATTTGTAGGGGAAGCTCCCATAGTGTCGGAAGCCCTTACCGCGTATCCATCCATAGCTGCACGCCGGTAGTGTGGCACATTCCTTTCCGAGATCACATCCTCTGCCAGTACCCTGTCTGTACAGGTTTCGAGTGAGATTTCTTCTGTTTTCTTTGTAGTAGAAATACGCTCAAGAAAAAGTCTCAAAGCTTCATCAACCGAGGTTCGTTCTTTGAATATTCTGACCATGATCGTCCTTCCTGAAAAAATCAGCCCCCCGATACCGGAGGCAGGACTGCAAGCTCATCGGCATCCGAAAGAAGAGTATCAAGCCCATCAAGATGCCGGGCATTGTTTCCATTTATAAGGACATTGATTGAACCGCACATAACTGGAGCTTCGCTTTCTCCTTCGGGCTCCTCAAAAATTAGGTTTTTCAACTCGGGATATTTTTCAGTAAGGGATAAAAGGACATCAATAACCTTTTCTCCCGATAGCTGCAGTTCCGATGTACCTGCTTTTTCACGCAAATTTGCAAATAACTTGACTTTAACTTCAGCCATGAGAGAGACTATTTCATCCTATCCCTTAAATATATCTATGCCCATAAAGAAGCAACTATGCTGGAGGATTTGGGGAATAATGCAGCAAGGTCAGGATTACAACACTGAAAACTCGCCAGAAATTTCTGAAAAAAAATACAAAATACTCGGATTTCTAATCATCCTTTTTGCCTTGTTAATAAGATTGTTTGACCTGGGAGAGCGAGTGTTCCATCACGATGAAAGCGTACATGCCAGTTTTACCCTTAAACTTCTTGAAACCGGACAATATAGATATAATCCGGCTTATCACGGCCCTTTTCTTTTTCATTCTACTGCTGTTGTCTTTCACTTTCTGGGAATAAACGACACAACAGCACGCTTGATCCCTGTCTTCTTCGGAGTAGCGACAATTCTTTTGCTCTTTTTACTTAGGAAGGAACTTGGAGAAAGAGGTGTACTCTGGTCGGCTTTCTTGCTCTCTTTTTCTCCAAGTATGGTGTACTTTTCAAGGTTCTTCAGAAATGACCCAATCATTATTTTCTGTACTCTTGCCACTGTGATAGGAGGAGTTCGCTATCTTGAGAACCTTCACAGCCCAAAGAGATACCCTTATCTTATACTTGCCGCTTCCTCTCTTGCAATTGCCGTATCTTCAAAAGAGAATGCCTATCTTATTATTCTCATGTTCGGAGCCTATGCAGGGATTTATTCTTTGTACAGGTTTTACTCCGACTGGAAAAAAGAAAAACTGAGCCTTAAAAGAACTCTTGTTCTTAAAATTTCATCTATTTTCCCATTCATACCAGAAGTTCTGATCTCAGGTACTCTCTTTATTTTTATAGTAATGTTATTCTACACAAGCCTTTTCAGAACCCCGGAAACCCTCTTTTCAATTGTGGAAAGGGCTTTTTCTCACTGGATGGAGATGCACAGAATTGAACGCATAGGAGGCCCTTTTTACTTTTATATTCCTATCCTTCTTGTATACGAAAGCCCGATTCTGATTTTTGGGACTGCAGGTATTGTCCATTTCCTTAAAAAGAAAGGAGAAAATGCCTCCTTTTTCATGTTTCTTTCCTACTGGGCAGTTGCGAGTTTGCTGCTCTATTCCTATCTTCAGGAAAAAGTCCCCTGGCTTGTTGTGCACATTGTCCTGCCTTTTGGGATTTTAGCAGGGGCTTATCTGGGAGACTTTTTTTCCGAGACACCTGGACGAAGACAGAAGAACTTACTTGGAACAGAAAACATGAATTATGGAACAGACAAAAACCCTACTTCCGGGACAAAACATTCCAGAGATCATATCTTTGTTGCGGGGATTCTGGCACTTACGCTAATAATATCCCTGGCCCAGTGTATTTCTGTAAATTTTTACCGGAGTATGGAACCTGATGAACTGATGACATATTCACAGGCATCTCCGGATATCCGAAAAGTTATGGAGAAAATCGAAGGCTTCAATCGGGGGCCAGAAACTCTAAGGATATCTGTAGTGGACCCTGATAACCTTTACTGGCCGCTGCCCTGGTACTTAAGGGATTATGAAAAAGCAGCATATTATACAGAACCTCCGGCTAAGGCAAAATACGATGCAATAATCGTGCCTGCAAAATATAGGATGTATGAGGTAATTCCGGAAGAAAAATATGCCTCATATAATTTCTCCTTACGCCCTGGAAAGGAGTTTACCCTTTATTATAATAAAGGACTAGAAGAAAGTGTGCAATAAAGGTCGGGAAAAGAAAATTTGCGCATTTTAATACAAGGAAGAATAATAGTATTAGAAGAATAGCATCAGAAGAAAAAGAATATTAGAAGAATAGTATCAGAAGAGTGGGTATCAGAAAAACAATCTTTAAATGGGGGATAATATGGACAGACCATTCAGTCTGAAAAATAACTTTTCAGGAAGGAGTTTCTCTCAAGGAAATAGAAAAGGAGAGAATGAAGAGTTTCCAAAGCAGATAGAAAAGCAACCTGAAAAACGTCCAGAGTCCAGTCCTCCCTCCAAATCAATAGACGAAGAGTTTGATACCTGCCTCTGGATGACAATTGACGAGCTCATGACCAGAGAGGTTATAAAAGTCTACGAAAACACATCAGTTGAAGAGATTCTTTCACTTTATGGCAAATATCCTTACCATATCCTGCCTGTAGTGAATGATAAAAATGAGCTTGTGGGCATTATTGATCTCGATACTATTCTTGGAATTCTTCTTTTGTGCCTGATGCCCAGAGAAAAATATACTCTAACTACGGCAATCCGATCGCTTGGAGAAACAGCAAAAGAGATTATGATTACTCATCCTATAACAGTCTCTCTAAATGCCACACTTAAGGATGCTTCTGACCTGATGATAAAGTACAGGCTTGGCCGCATCTGTGTTATTGAGGATAAGAAACTGGTAGGAATAGTATCCAAGAGAGATCTTGTAGAAGAGATCTGCAGAAGAAGAAAGGAAAAAACGAAAGAAGAGGTAGATTAAAAATCAGATTACATTAAAATCAGATTACTGTTCAGAAGTTATATTAAAGTTTTAAAAATCCTCTAAAAGAGATATTAAGAACCTAATCATCTCAAAAGGACAGATAAGAACCTGGAAGGTAAATATATTCTTTTGATAGATTCGAGTTATAAAAAGCAAAATGTGGGGGCCAGCAGTAGTGAGTGCTCTACTTCAGCTACTGTTTTTGATTTTCAGTGTCAAAATTCTCGGGGAAGCGGCAGAGCGGATAGGTATTCCTTCAGTTGCGGGAGAAATTCTGGCTGGAGTTTCACTTGGAGTGCTTTTTCTTGAGGTAGAAACCGACATAATAACTTTCTTTGCAGAATTGGGATCGATTTTTTTACTGTTCACAGCCGGGTATAAAGAAGTAAGCCTTAAGAACCTCAAATTTGAATCAATAACAGCGCTTGTTCCAACCCTTTTCCAGATAGTCTCTGCTTTCGTCTTCGGTTTCGCGTTTGGAAGAATCTTTAATTTCAGTTTTGTTGAAAGCCTCTTTCTCGGAGTAGCATTCAACCCAACAAGCATAGCAGTAGTAATCGGAACTCTTATAGACTTAAACTACCTCTCCAGTAGACCCGGGACAGCAATGCTTTCATCTGCATTCCTGGACGATATTATAGCACTATTTTTCTTTTCAATTGTTGTAAACTTTGTCCGTCTTAACCATGTTCCTCCAGTTCTAGTAGTTCTTCTGATTGCAGGAAAAATCCTGCTTTTTCTGCTGATAATGTATATCCTTGGAAATTACCTGTTTCCCAGACTTTTTATCTATGCCGAGAAAATGCATTCAAAAGAAGCTGTGTTTTCCCTGGTGATTATGATAGCTCTTTTTTCTGCTTATCTTGCGGAACTATTCGAACTTCATTCAGCAATAGGGGCTTTTACAGGGGGTATACTGGTGTCGGAAATTCCCCTTGCTAAACTCCAGGACATCCAGAGCAAAGTCGATGGGCTGGCTCATGGAATTTTGATTCCTATTTTTTTCGCATTTATAGGATTTTTAATTGATCCGTACATCTTGAAAAACGCGGGCAACTTTACTCTTCTGATAATCCTTGCAGCGCTTTCAGGGAAATTAGTAGGAGGGTTTATAGGATCAAAAGTTATAGGTTTCGACTTTTACGAAAGTTTAATCTTCGGCGTAGGGGTTATGCCGAGGGCAGGAATCGAGCTTGTGATACTCACTATGGGAAGGGAATTGCAAATAATTAGCCAGGATACATTTTCGGCAATGGTCTTGATGGTAGTCGTATCTATTCTAATCTCACCGGCCTGTATGAAACAGGTTATTCAAGCCAGGCAACGAAAGGATGGATGGCGGTGATAAACTTTGGAATAAAAGATAGGAATTAAAGACATTAATCAAAAAGAATTTGAAGCAAGGATTAAAAGCGCAATCAGAAACATGAACTAAAAGCATAATCAAGAAATGAATTTAAAACCTTAAATTCAATCAAAGTTAGTCTTTTCTAATAGACTCCTGAGAACTTTTTCCTGAGAAGTATTTTACAAGTTCCATTGAGATTAGCGTAGTAGAAGCAAGAGAAAGTATCACTCCCCATTCAAAGAGAGAAAGTGGAACGGTCCGAAAAGCTGTCTGGAAAAAAGGAACATAAATTACTACAAGTTGCAGGATTACTGTTGTCAGGACTGCATAAACCAGAGGTTTGTTTGTAAAAAGCCCCAGGGAAAAGATCGAGTATCGGTCAGACCGCCAGTTAAAGGCGTTAAACATCTCTGAGAAAACTACCAGCGTAAAGATAAGGGTCTGGAGTTTCTCAATAGAGAAATTTCTGTCAAGAGCCCAGTTTAAAACAAGAAGAGCCTGAAGTGCAATCAACCCTCCAATTCCCAGACTGGCTGAGATTTCCCGACGGGTGATAAGCCCTTCCTCAACGTTTCTTGGCTTCTGTCTCATAATACCATTATCAGGAGGCTCAACTGACAGAGCCATAGGAGGAAGCCCGTCCGTAATCAGGTTAATCCAGAGAATCTGAACCGCAATAAGAGGCAGGATTTGCCATCCCAGGATAGCAATGAGAACTATAAGAACCTCACCGATATGGGCTGAGAGCCCGTAAGTGATGAAGTTTCGAATATTTTTAAATATATTTCGTCCTTCCTCGACCGCTGCAACAATCGACGCAAAATTATCATCCGTAAGGATCATACTTGAGGCTTCTTTGCTGACATCAGTGCCCGTAATCCCCATAGCTATTCCCATATCTGCAGCTTTAAGGGCAGGAGCATCGTTTACCCCATCTCCGGTCATTGCTACTACATAGCCCTTTTTCTTAAGGGCGTCTATTACTCTCAACTTATGGGTAGGATAGACCCTGGCATAAACCGAAACCCTCTCGACCTTGTCTTCGAACTCGACATCCCCAAGGCTATCAAGCTCCGAGCCTGTAAGAGTAAGATCGTTTTCCTTCAAAATCCCCAGTTCCTTTGCAATTGCAGAAGCCGTAATCTTATGGTCTCCTGTTATCATTACGGTTTTAATGCCTGCATCTTCACACTTCTGGATTGCAACCTTTACTTCCTCTCTTGGAGGATCTCTCATGCCCATTAAACCTGAAAAGACCATATCTTCTTCAATTCTCTCTGAAGAGAGCTCTTCTGAAGAAGCCTTTTCAATATAAAGTTCCTCGTCCAGAAGGCGGAATGAAAGAGCCATAATCCTGAGGGCCTGATCAGCCATTTCCTTAACTTTTTCTTCAATCAACTGCTTCATTTCGGGAGATAAGGATTTTATTTCGCCGTCAAGAAAAATCTTCGTACATGAGCCGAGAATCACTTCAGGAGCTCCCTTTGAGAAGGCAGTAAGTCCTTTTACAGGTAAACTGCCAGAATCAGCTTCCAGTTTATTGAAGGTAGTCATTCTTTTTCTTTCAGAGGAAAAGGGTATTTCTCCAAGGCGAGAATATTTTTGATCAAGCTCAACTTTGCGGAACCCTGACTTTGCAGCAACAACCACAAGAGCTGCCTCCGTAGGGTCCCCTTTGATCTCCCATTTATCGCTTTCCTTAAAAAGACCAGCATCGTTACAGAGAACAGCTCCCAGCAAGAGAATCTGAAGATGGGGATCATCTGTAGAAACTTTTTCATCCCCCTTAAAGAACTCTCCTTCAGGAGAATATCCTGCTCCAGTAACCTTCAAAACCTGCCCATTAACACAAATTTTTTCAACTGTCATTTTATTCTGCGTAAGCGTACCTGTCTTATCCGAACAGATAACATTTGTGGCTCCAAGCGTTTCTACAGATGGCAGTTTTCTTACAAGAGCATGCCTTTTGACCATACGCCTTACCCCGAGCCCAAGCCCTACTGTAACAACCGCAGGGAGAGCTTCAGGGATAGCAGCAACTGCGAGAGCAACACCCCATAGAAACATATCAAGGAGAGGAAAGCCGTAAAAAACCCCAAGCATTGCAACAAAAGCTACAATTACAAGAGTCGCAGTACCAATCCATCTGCCGAACTTGTCAAGGCTTTCCTGTAAAGGCGTTCTGGACCTCTCTATTGTCCCCAGAAGCCCGGCAAGTTCCCCAAAAGCCGTATTCATTCCGGTTGCAGTAACAATCGCACTGCCTCTTCCGTAAGCAACCGCAGTTCCTGTGTAGACCATGTTTGTCCTGTCAGCTTCAGGAGTTTCGGAAGGCAGGACTTCGATATTTTTCTGAACTGGAACGGATTCTCCTGTAAGGGAGGACTCGTCAGTTTTGAGATTGAACCCTTTGATTATCCTGGCATCAGCTGGAATGCGGTCTCCGGTCTGAATAAGGATAAGATCCCCAGGAACGAGATTCTTTGAGGGAATTTTATTTTCAACCCCGTCCCTTATAACAGTCGCTTCCGGCGAGGTAAGTGACCTTAGAAGTTCAATTGCTTTCTCGGCTCGATATTCCTGCACAAAGCTGAGAATACCTGCAAGGAAAACCGTAAAAATAATGACTATTGCATCAACTAGCTCCCCGAGAAGAGCCGAAACAATAGAGGCCGTTATCAAAATAAGGATCAAGATACTTTTAAACTGTGAGATAAAGAGCTGTAGGATCGAAACTTTTTCTTTTTCTTTAAGTTCATTTTCACCATACTCTTTAAGCCTTTTTTCGGCTTCCTCAGAACTCAAACCTGCTTCTGAGACCCCAAATTCTTCAAAAACGGAGTTTATTTTCTGATCGTAATACACCCCTTTACCCCTCAAGCCTACGGATTATCTGGAGATATCCCTCAATTAATATATCTGAATATATCTGAATATATCTGCTTTTCTAATATAAGTTTCAAAGCATATATAGCAGTTAAGCATATCGATATGTTAAGAGATTTTTAAACGAATTTCAGTTATAGGTACTTTTGTGGAAAAAGAGATATAAAACTTTAGCTTTTTTTACACCAAGATCGGGGTTTAGAATCTGTTTGAAATCTGTTTGAAATCTGTTTGAAATCTGTTTGATTTCTTAAGGGGCATTAAGATTCTGTTAAAAAGTAACAGATGAGGGAAAAGTTGGGTATGAAAATCGTAATAATAGGAAGTGGGCTTGCAGGGCTGTCAGCCGGGTATAAGCTTTGCAAATCGAATGAGATTGTTATTTTTGAAAAAGATGCGGAAATTGGGGGGATGGCTGCAAGTTATTGTCAGGATTTTGCTGGAAAGATGTACTTTATAGAGAAATATTATCACCATATATTCAGGAGTGATTCGGAACTTCTTGACCTGATAAGAGAACTGGGGCTTGAAGGTCAAATGCTGTGGCTTAAGGGAAAAAACGCCTATTTTGTAGACGGTAAAAACTATCCCATGAATACCCCTGCTGAAATTTTAAGGTTTAAACCTCTTTCTTTTACGGATCTGGTAAAACTTGGGCTGCTGGTGCTCAGAATAAAGCTAATAAATGATACGACTTCCTACGACAAAATAAAGGCAAAAACCTGGATTCTTGACACTGCAGGACAATCCGTATACGAAAACTTTTTTGCTCCTCTAATGAAAAGCAAATTCGGTGAAAATGCCGAAAACGTTTCTGCAGCCTGGCTTATAGGGCGTGTGAAAATAAGGTCAGATAGGGGAAAAGAAGGAGAAAAACTGGGGTACCTGAGAGGAGGGTTTAATTCTCTGATAGAAGCTCTGGCAAAGGAAATCACTGCACAGGGAGGCAGGATCTTACAGAATAAAGCAGTAAAGGAAATCGTAATCAAAGACAATACAGTGCAGGGAGTGATTGCAGACGGGGATTTCATACCCTGCGATGCTGTGATTTCAACTGTTGAACCCAGAGTACTGGATATCCTTACAAAAGGCAAACTTGGAACTCTTCAAGCAACCCTGCAAGGTATTCGTTATCAGGGAACTGCATGTGCCCTCATAGGACTTGACAAAGGGCTTATGAAAGATGGGAATTACTGGTTGAACATAAAAGCTGACGTGCCTTTTGGAGCTGTAATTGAGCACACCAATTTTATGCCTTTTGAGGACTATGGAGAACACCTCGTTTATGTAACTTCCTATTTTCAGGATGAAAACGATTTTCTCTGGCTGAAGAAGGAAGACGAAGTTCTGGATTCTTACCTGAAGGGCCTGGAAAATATGTTCCCTGATTTCTCAAGAACCGATATTCACTGGGCAAAACTCTTCAGAAGAATGGATACTGCACCTGTATATGAACAGGGGTATCTTGAAAAGGTTCTGCCGTTTGCGCCAGGCCCATCCGGACTTTACCTGGCAGGAATGTTCTCATCAACCAATTACCCGGAAAGAAGCATGAACGGCTCTGTAAAAGCTGGATTTGAAGCTGCAAAATTCTTCACGAAAAAAGAAGAGAATTGAGAGGTTTGCTGGCTTGACTTAGAAAGCTGTGCCTCCTGTATTTTCATTTCCTGTGTTTTCATTTCCTGTGTTTTCATTTCCTGTATATTCATTTTCGGTATTTTCATTTCCGATATTTTCATTTTCGATATTTTCATTTTCGATATTTTTATTTCCGATATTTTCATTTCCGATATTTTCATTTCCGATATTTTCATTTCCTGTATATTCATTTCCTGTATTTTCATTAAAAGTTTCGTGCATCTGAAGAAGTTCCCGGACTTAATATAGTCTTTTAGGACTAACTATTATATAGGCTAAGGGATGATAATATACTGTCTGTATCTGTATGCAGAAAGAAGTTCTGCATGATTACCTGTCCTTCCGGATTTATCATTCACGGGGATTTAAGCAATGATGAATCAGGAAAAGACAGTAAAACTCTAAAAAATCTGGACTTCTGCCGTTAGTCGGCATTTGGGGGCGTGCTGGTCAAATCCGCATTTGTGGAGATGGCACCGGAGAATAGACTTGTTTTCCCTTGAGCTTTGCTCTCAAAAAGAGATCCCGGATGCTGTAAAAAGCTGCCCTGGCTTCCGGGAAGGGGTAAGTGGCAGCATAAAAGATGAGGAGTGGTAAAAGATGTTATTCATGGACGTTAGTACCTGGGACCCTTCGAACCGCGATAAGATCCTTGAACATTTTAAGAAACTGGAGATTCCAGAAGGAATAGATATCATTAACCAGTGGGTTGACCTTTCCGGAAACCGCTATTACATCCTTTACGAAGCCGAAAGTGCCGAAGCTTATGGAGCTTTCAACCTGCCCTGGTCGGATGTCTGCGTAATTGACAGCGTGCCGGTTATGGAAGCTTCCGAATTTATGCAGCTTCTGCCCAGATACCAGAAAAAATAAATTTTATGATTAAGTAAGTTTTAGAACTTATTGATACGATTTTACAGAAAAAGGTCCGATGAGCTTCACGTTAACTGGCTCATCGAAAAATCTTTATTTTATCAGTCTTGAAAGTCATGGCTTTCTCGAAGCCTTTTTTACTGAGTACATCAAGTTTTTAGCATACTGTTTTAGATTTTAACATTATTGTTTTAGATTTTAGCATTACGGTTTTAGATTTTTAGCATTACGGTTTTCAGATCAAGATATTCAGAAAGAGCATCAGGCCCGTTTTCTCTTCCAATCCCGCTCTCCCTGGTACCCCCGAAAGGAACTTCAGGAGCAACCTTAAGGTGCTGATTAAGCCAGATAATTCCTGCATTCAACTGCTCGCATCCTGCACGAGCCCTATCAAGGTTTTTTGTCCAGATAGAGGCACCAAGCCCATAGCAGGTATTATTAGCTTCTTCAATTGCTTCATCAAGGTCTTTTACCCGGACTACAGGTAGGACCGGACCGAATACTTCTTCATTCAGAAGCCTGGATTCTCTGGCCACATCTACAACAAGTGTGGGCTCGAAAAAATATCCTTTACTACAGGAGCTCACCTCTGGAACTCTGCCTCCTGTAACTATCCTGCCTTCATCCTTTTCTTCGACATCTGCGACAAGCTCTTTTATATATTCCCATTGCCTGCGGTTGTTAAGGGGTCCCATATCGATATTTTCATGCAACCCGTTTCCAACCCTTAAATTCCGGATGCCTGCTTCAAGCTTTTTTATAAACCCTTCAGCTACGGATTCAAAAACAAAAAGCCTCTTTACAGCAGTACAGGCCTGCCCGCAATTGTAAAATCTCCCCCTGAGAGCCCCTGCGACTGCAGCCTCCAGGTTAGCATCATCACAGACCAGCATTGGATCACTTCCTCCAAGCTCAAGGGTTACTCTTTTCATCCCGCCGGCTGCAAGTTCGGCTATACGCTTTCCAGTTATGGCTTCTCCGGTAAAGGAGATTTTTTTAACCTTCGGGCTCTTAACCAGGCTTTCTCCCACAACCTCACCAGGGCCTGTAACGATATTGAGTACACCTGGCGGAAGCCCTGCCTCGCTGAGGATCGAAGCCAGGGCAAGGTTAGTAAGAGGGGTATTGCTTGCAGGTTTCAGGACAAGCGTATTTCCTGAAATCAGGGCAGGGCCTATTTTCCATGCCATAATAAGAGCAGGCATATTCCAGGGAATTATAGCTGTACAGACTCCCAGAGGCTTCTTTACAGTAAAAGCGTATCCATTTTGAGGAACCGGAACAAAATCTCCGTGAAAACTGCTTGCAAGCCCGCAATAATACTCAAGGACATGTGCAAAACCTTCAATCTCGTTTTTAGCTTCACCAAGAGGTTTACCCTGTTCCCGGGTAAGCAGGACAGCAAGTTCATCCTTTCTCTGTCTTACAATTCCCGCAGCTGTGTAAAGAATCCTGGCTCTTTGCTGCGGAGATGTGGAAGCCCAGCAATTAAAAGCTGACGATGCCGATTCAACAGCTATTGCCGCATCATCTTCCGTGCCTTTTGGAACCCGGTCAATAAGTTCACCTGTTGCCGGGTTTATGATATCAAAAAATTCACCACTGCACGCTTCAACAGCCTTTCCGCTAATCTGCATTTTCATATCTATCAGTACTTACAAAGATCTATTTTAAGATAACAAGGTAATGTTCTGGAAGTAATAATTCTGGAAGTAATAATCTAAGATCCAGGGAAAATAAAATAAAAAGGAGAATTAAATAATTTTTTCTACGATAAAAATATAAACCTATTTACAAAATAGATATTACCGGCACTTCTGTCAGGTAAATAAAATTTGAGGGAACAGGGATGCCAATTACGAAAGTATTTGGAAGATTTCAATAACCTCTCGGAACCGATAGACCTTTAATGGCTTTTCGGAGCTAAGAAAAAGCTCAGGCAAACTCAGATTTTGAATACAGGTTTGAATACAGGTTTGAATACAGGTTTTATTAGTAGAAAGTGCACCTCAAGAGAGTGGGGCTTTAGAAAGTGCACATTAAACAACCGATTTTAAAGGGAAGAGAACGGTGTTAGAGTATCTTCACGTAATTTTCTGGTTTATTTTTATTGAAATGCTGAGCCTGGTTTCCATGCCTTTTGCCGGAATAGCTGGAAATCGGCTTGCTGACAGAGGTTATTCTGCAGCAAGGACTCTGGGAATAGTGCTCATTACGTACCTGGCCTGGATTTTTTCCTATGTATGGGGTTTTAACAGACGCACGATCCTTATCTCAGTATTTCTACTTTGCCTTATATCGGGAATTATCTATAGAAAACAAAGGACCTTACCGGAAAAGAAGATCCTGTTATCAAATGAGCTCGTATTCGCTGCAAGCTTCTTTTTTTTTCTGCTTATACGCATTTATCTCCCTGAGATCTACAGGCATGAAAAGTTTATGGATTTTGCTTTTTTGAACGCAGTTATGAGAACCTCTTCTTTCCCCCCGGCAGACCCCTGGTTTGCAGGCGGTTCCCTTGATTTTTATTACTATTTCGGATACCTTTCAGTGGGAGTTCCGGGAAAACTATTTTCTGTCGAACCGTCCATGCTTTTCAATCTGGCTATTGCTCTCACTTTCGCTCTTTCCTTCAATTTCCTTTTCGGATTTGGATATAACCTCACTCATGGAAAAACCAGGTACGGGCTTCTTACCGCCTTATCCGTGATCCTGCTCGGAAACTTGCAGGGACTTAAAGAATTCATATCCATGTATCTTATCAAAGAAACGACTCTAGTGGGATACTACTGGAGCAGTTCGAGAGTTATCCCATATACAATAAATGAATTTCCTTACTTCAGTTTCATACACGGAGACCTGCATCCTCACATGATTGCAATTCCTTTCCAGCTCCTGGTACTTGCTTTTCTCCTGAACATATATCTCAGGAAAGACAGCAACCGGGTCTTTGAAAGTATACTGGAACTTCTGATTTTTTCAGTATCCCTTGGTTTTTTATTTCTTTCTAATTCCTGGGATTTCCCGATATATCTCAGCCTGACATTTGCAGTTGTTTTTGCTTTTTACTACGGGCATTATATCCGCAGTAAAAGCTTATATATCCACAGCAAAAACTTATCACGTTCCATCACCGGCTTTCTGGGAACAGTTCTTTCAGTTTTCACTCTCAGCCTTCTTCCGTATTTGCCTTTTTATCTTTCATTTAAACCGCAAGCTGCAGGTGGATTTGACTTTGTTCCGCCAGAACTTCGTACAACAATTGGAGAATTCCTTATCCTGTTCAGTCTCTTTCTTTTTTTGACCCTTTCTTTCCTCATAACCCGCCTGGAATCCAGAAGAAAAATACAATATTTCATCCTGTGGACAGGAATATCAGCATTTCTTGCCAGAGAATTGTCTATTCCCCTGCTTGTAATCCTTCTCCCCTTACTTGCCCTTTCACTTTATTCTTTCCAGAAAGACCTTACTGAAAGGAGCAGTGCAGGATTCGTTTCTCTTCTTATAGCAGTAGCTGCATTTTTAGCTCTTTTCTGTGAGATAATCTTCCTTGATGACCCCATTTCCGGGAGTTTTGCTCGCATGAATACGGTTTTCAAATTTTACATGCACTTATGGATTTTTCTGGCTATTGCAGCTTCTTATTCCTTCTATCAGCTTTATTTCCGCTACAAAGTCCTTCCCAAGAATAGCCTTCCTACGAGCAGGGTTTATGGAAAAAAAGTATGGACAGTCTCACTCATGCTTCTGATTCTCTCATGCAGCGTCTTTCCTGTAGTAGCCACCTTTACGAGAATAAAAGATATGAATGCTAAACCTGCCCTTGACGGCATGGAATACATGAAGGAGCTGGATAGCGGGGATTATGACGCTATAAAATGGATTCAGGAAAACCTCAGTGGAACTCCGATAATCCTTGAAGCTTCCTCAGATGACAGCAGTTATAGTTATATTTCGCGTGTCTCGGCAAATACCGGACTTCCTACGGTTATTGGGTGGGCAAGGCATGAGCAGTTCTGGGGAAGAGACGATGAAGAAATCAGGGCAAGGCTTGAAGACGTAAATACCATTTACAGTGCCAGCAGTAAAAAAAAAGCTCTTGAGCTCATGAATAAATATAACGTAAGCTATGTGTATATCGGTCAACTTGAACGGCAGATGTATGATATAAAGACGGATAAGTTCGAGGACGAAACTTATTTTGAACCGGTTTACCAGGGTTCAGTCCGGATTTATAAAGTAAAAAAGAAGTTCTGAATTTTCGGTTTTTAGGGGGAACCTTAAACTCAGAGCTATATAAAAGTCCATTTATACAAATCGCAGATTCGCTCCCAATACTGGAATGAAAATAGAGGGGTCTTATCCATTACCAGCGTATCGGTGGTTTTACCAGCTTATAATGAAGCAGCGAATATCGAGAAGGCTGTCTTAGTTACAGCAGAAACACTTTTAAAAATAACTGATCGGTTTGAGATCATCATAGCAGAAGACGGCAGCAAGGACGGTACGGACCGGATAGCTTCCAGGCTCTCAGAACAGTACGCTTATGTTGTCCACCTGCATTCGGATAAACGGCAGGGCCGGGGAAAAGCTCTTAACCGGGCTTTTAAGGAAGCTTCAGGAGAAGTCCTCTGCTATATTGACGTGGACCTTGCGACAGATATGAAATATCTGGAAAACCTGATCAGGGCTGTGAGCACGGATGGCTATGATTTTGCTACAGGCTCAAGAATGATGCCTGAAAGCGATGCAAAAAGGCCTTTTAAGCGGGAGTTTGCAAGCCGGGGATATAATTTTCTGGTGAGGCTTTTTCTGCATTCAAAACTCTATGACCACCAGTGTGGTTTTAAAGCTTTCAGGAGAGAAGCTCTCTTTGAACTCCTCGATGAGGTCGAAAATGAACACTGGTTCTGGGATACCGAAGTACTTGTTAGAGCCCAACATAAAGGATATAGGGTGATGGAATTTCCGGTTTACTGGAGGCATGGAGGGTCAAGCAAGGTGAATCTGGCAAAAGATGTCAAAGGAATGGGGTCCGAGATATTCCGACTACGGCGAGAACTCTCATTCCCACTCGAAGTTTCAGGAAAAGGAAAAGTCTTTTTAACAGCTGCCCTTGCAATTCTGATCCTTGCGTTTGTTGCAACCTTCCTGGGCGCATCCGATATTCTGGAAAATGTGAAGCAAGCATCCTTCAAGACTCTGGTTATAGCCGCTCTGGTATACTGTGTTTCCTGGCCTTTAAGAGGAGTTCGCTTCCAGCAGATCCTTAACAGGCTTGGAAATCAATACGGGCTTGGGTTTCTTACAGGCAGCATTTTTATCAGCCAATCCGCAAATGTAATTCTTCCGGCACGGATAGGAGACCTGAGCAGAATGTATATCCTGAAAAAAAGCAAGGACCTTGCCTTTACAACTAGCTTCTCCTCGATAACCGTAGAAAGAGTCTTTGATATAGTTGCAATAACTTCCATAGCAATACTTGCATCTTCAGGTGCTGCATCTCGTTTTGAACTTGATCCCTGGATGGAATCCTTGATAAGGCTGTCCGGACTTGCAGTAGTGCTTTTTTTCTCAATTCTCTTTATTGTATCTTTCCGAGAAGGCAACGCAAGAAAAGGATCGGAAACGAAAAATTCCCAAAACGGGCTCTCTGGAAAGATAAAGATTTTTGCCTCTACTTTTTTACACCAGATAAGTGTCGTTGCCGTACGTCCGAGCTCGTTTCTGGCAGTGGCCGCCTCTTCTCTTCTTATATGGGGAATAGATATATTCACCTGTTTCCTTGTCCTTAAATCTTTTCCGACAGTAGGAGAAAGTGTCTCGTCCACATATATGATATCCCTGATTTTCCTAGCTGTAGCCCTGGGAAATATTGCAAAAATCTTTCCGATAACACCTGGAGCCATAGGAACATATGAAGTTGCCCTGACTGCAGTTTTCGGGCTTGGTGGAATCAAACCGGAAATAGGATTTACGGTTGCCGTGCTTGATCATATTATAAAAAATTCAATTACTTTGATAGGAGGAAGTCTTGCCCTCTCTGAACTCGGGCTCAGGTGGAGAGAAGTACTTTGTACTGATAAGGATGTTTTGAAAGGGTGAAATACGACCTGGGTAAAGACCAGCTAGCTTCTTGATTCACATATGGCCATATATGGTCATCTACACCTCCAACGAGCTTTAGTTCGGACCTCACGGTAGTGTGCCTTAATTTCTGTAAAATCAGAAATCTTAATAAGTTTGTGTTTTGGGAATTCGATAACAAGAATACTTAATTATGTTCAGTATACAAAACTTTGACTTTGAATTTACAGAAAATTTGCGACACTGCCTTTAATTTATTCTGCCATCTATTTTGCACACTATGTTACAAAACATAATTAATGGACTAGAAGAAATTAGTGATATAAATGGACGTTAGTTGAAAATCATGATCTGCAATTAAAAGCTAAAGGTAAACAAACTTGATTATGCTTACAATAATGTACAAACTCCATAATGAATTTATAATTTAGGAATTTTGAACAGTAAAGAGGTAATTGATTATGGAAAATTTAACTAAAACCATTATATACATTATAGCGCTGGTCTTTGTAATTTTGCTCATCGGGCTCATACTTCTAGGTAGGTAACACTTTGAAATAGCCCCTTTACCGCAAAAATTGTATTGAATAATGTTAAACGCCAGTAAAAACAGTTACGCAACTTAAAAATATAAGAGAGAAATAAAAATTTCGGCTTTGTAGAAAACCTATCTCAATCAGTTCAAGAAACTGATATGAAACGAGTTATAGTGTATCAGATTACTTGTTTCAAATTAATGGAATTTCGTTATTTCAGAGGATTTTTACAGAGCCATTTTTGTTAATTTTGACAAGATCAATAGCTTGATTGTAACAAGAATTGGAATTATTTCATAGAAAATATTACAAAATTAGATGAGCTCATAGAATTATGTCAAATTAATTTGAGCTAAAAAATGGATATGCCAACAGTATCAATTAAGAGGTACTGTCAAACTCCTATTGGTTCATATGGCTCCACGACCTAAATGTATCATTGATGGTTCATATGAACGACATATATATTATTAAGAGTGGGATAACGAAGGAACAGATGTTTCGTCTTCGTTTAATCAAAGTTGCACTGGCGCACCCCGCTGCAAGGAGGCTGTCCGACAATTACTGATGGTAATAAATTTGCAGCCATCGGTTGTGAAACTGGAAATTTTTAGCTCTATTAAATTTGATTTTATCCACTATTTTTTTCTTAAAATGAAAAGTTCCATTTATTCCGCATTTTCCGCAGTAAATTTTCTGGGTTTGATATTTTTCAAATCATGTACTTACTTTTTATAAAATCTCGCCCAATTTTACCATAATCCTACATTTCGCAGTATTTTTTTGAAAATCAATATTTTTCATGATAGCGTTTTTGGAACAGAGCAAATAATTTGGATTTTTAATGGTATCTGGTGAAAATTGAATGATATCGTTTTTGGTCTCTAAATACACCACATCGTTGCTTTTACCTACTGCATAAAAGTCCAATAAATCTACATTTGATTGAAAATCGATAGTAAAAATATGAATTTACGAAAATTTACTGCGGAAAGTGGGATAAGAGATTAGCATTCCATAATTACAAAAAAAGATTCCTACTTCAGAAAATGCGCGTTTGATTGACCATACTCAGAGTCGATAGATCGATACATCAAAGATTGAACACGCATAGAAAAGCTCTATACAGCCGGATACAATGAATGGAATATAGCGTTTTTTACTGGACTTCCGATATATGTAATCCAGGAATATGTAGAGATAATAAAGGCATATGAAAAAGAAAAAAGTAATAAAACTGATATTGAAAATTAATAACTAGAGAGATCGAAGGGTCATATGAACCTATTTTAGGTAATAATGCAAGATATCACAGGATATCATAAATTAAACTTATATTCTCAAACTTGAAAATATAAGAGGTACGGAGAATTAACAAAAAGAATTAAAATAATAACCACATGCTTTATTTGAACCAATGGTCAAGTGGAAGAAATGTCTGAGAAAAAAATAATTGAAGTAAAGGATGCATATTGTCTTCCGGAAGATGTGCTTGATGCTGTGCATGCGGCAATGAATGAGGATGTGGAAGAAATCGGTAGCCTGTTTAAGATACTTTCAGATCCCACCCGCCTCAGGATTCTCAAAGCTCTTGAAGTCCAGAGTCTCTGTGTCTGTGTCCTTGTGGAATGTACGGACCAGCAGCATTCAGCTCTTTCCTATCATCTTAAGCTGTTAAAAGAAGCAGGCCTGGTGAACTCACGAAGAGAACGGAGTTTTCAGATTTATGAACTTACAGAATTCGGAAACCTGCTCCTGAAACATATTGAAAAGCACTTTGAAAAAGCTTAAACATAGAAATCAAGAGGAATTTAGTATCCTCTTTGAAATCTTTTTCATTTAGAAATCTTTTTCATCTAGAATTTTTTCTTTACTTCAGTCTTACTTTCTCATAGCTGTTTGAGGTAAACCCCTGCCTGGGAAAGATCAGATTTTATCGTTTGATGCTACGGTGGTGAGCTTTGAGAACTTTACCCCTTTGAGGGCCATTATAGCTTCTGCAAGCTCTTTAATCTCTTCGCCCTCTCCATCAAGAACAATCACTTCAAAGCAGTTGTCATGATCAAGGTGTATATGCACTGAAGATTTTATCAGGTGAGAGTAATGGTGCTGAATATCTGCAATGGCATTTGAGAGCCCCCTTTTCGTATGGTCGTAAATAACCGAAACGGTTCCGACACGGTAACCCTTGATGTCACCCATCCATTCATAATAAGAAATGTAACTCCTGATGGCATCCCTTATACCTTCAGAACGAGAAGAATAGCCTCTTTTTTCAATAATCTCATCAAATTTACCCAGAAGGGTATCGGGAAGGGAAACTCCTATCCTCATAAGTTCTGTTTCCATAATATCACCGGATAATCTTGGATTTGTTTACGAGTTAATACGTTAGTATATTATATGTAGCACTATATATGTTTTTTTCACATAGGCACTAATATAAAAGAGTTGATAACAAATATTCATTCTTTACTAATATTAATCTTTGGGAATGGCTTACATTTGCCACTAAAAAATATATAGACTTTTTTATGTTGAAAAAAGTAACTACTCAGCCTGGATAAAACAATATCAATAACCATTGTTATTAAGATCTGAAAGGCAAGTTTATTTGAAATCAGTTTCTTCAGTTATTGTCCATTCATTATACTATCTGAACTCATCAATATGTAATCGGTTTTATTTGTCAAGTAAAAACCAATATCAATAAAAGAATTTTGGTTTAACTGAATAATATATAGGAAATGACATAAAAAGATAATAAAAGGTAGAAAAAAGTCTTAAATAGCTTATTTTTCAACAAAACCTTAAGAAAATTATGTTTAAGATCGCTTCCAGATACTAATACATCTGCCAGATAAGCGCACTTTCCCATCACCAACAATTTCAGCATTCTCTATGTCGTGTCAGTATTTTCTGTGTCGTGTCAGTATTTTCTGTGTCGTGTCAGCATTCTCTGCATTTGTTTCAGCATTCTAGGTATTTGTTTCAGCATTCTCTACGCCCTTGCTCTCTTCTCGTTCTCTTATCGCCTGTCCACAAGCCTTTTAGGCCTGCCTTTTATCCTGTTCAGTTCGAGCCCCATAGGACCTGTGAAATTGAATACTATTTTGAAAGTGCCTTCGGCATAAGCCCTGGAAAGCGGAGGCTTATATCTGAGAAAAGTACGAAGAAAGTTCTCTTTTATAAGGTCCCGGTCGCATATCTCAGGATTTTCACATTCCATACTGACTCTTAGTGCGGTTTCCCCCTCGTCCTCTGTGCCATAAAGAAAAGCCTCGTATTCTCCGGTCAGGTAGTCCATGTTTTCGCGCTGGAAAACACCCCGTTCCACATCTACGCGGTTAAAAGGAGTTCCTTCTACCCACGCGGTTTCAGCCTCCCGCTGAGGAGTCAGAATTTTCATGTGAGTCCTTCCGCAGGGGCATTGCTTGCGCGTGAGCACCACAGTTGTGTCTTCGGTATCATAGTTTAAAAGAAGGGTTCCTGTTTTTGCCCCAACAGGCAGCAGTGTGCTCAGGATAACTCTTCCGCATTCTCCCTCAGGTACATAATTTTCGAGATGAGGGTCGTAAATATCAACATGGACAAGATCTTCAGGCACATGCAGCCCTGATACTTCATCACACTCCCCGCACATCGTGCCTTCCGTGCTTCCATAGGTGTTATAAACAGGGCAGCCCCAGATTTCGGAAAGATAGTTCCTCGACTCGTCAGCAAAGGCTTCTCCTCCCACGACCAGTTTATTTATACCTGACTCCCGGGGGTCAATACCCTCTGCTCGTAACCTTCTGGCAAGGCTCAGGAGTTTGAATACGCTGCCTACTATGCCTGTAGGCCTGTAAGCTTCAATAACACGCAGGGGAAATGTGCACTTGCCCTCAGGAATAATGCTCATACCAAGCTGCCTGGCCGCAAGGGTCATGGTGTTTGCCCCTACATTCATCCCATAAGAAGCACAGACAACAACCCTGTCCCCAGGACCGAAACCCTGTGACCTGAAAATACGGGCGTATTTTTCCGAATACCGTTCCCAGTCTTCCCATGTAAGGAAAAAACTCTTCGGATTTCCGCTGGTTCCGCTGGTCTCATGAACTGTGAAAACATCCTCCCAACCCACACTCCTGAACATGAATTCGCTCGTTTCCGGAGGCTGGTTTTCGCGGAGAATGTTTCCCGAGATTATTGGAAGGTCCAGAAGGTCCTCATGGGTTTTGATCTCAGCCGGGTCCACGCCCTGCTTTTCAAACCATTTTCTGTAAAAAGGAGAATTTTCTGCCGCATATTTTACCGTGTATCGTACCCGCTCCTCTACGAGAGCATCCAGCTCTCCCCTGTCCATAGTCTCGATTTCAGGATTGAAATAAGGTTTTGAGTTGTCTATAGAAAGCACCCCCAACTGGAATAATAAGATATAGAAAGCCTGTTATTTATTGACTTGGAAGATGAAACGTTTTCTGGCAGCTATTAAATTAATATCCTCCTTAAACTTTAAAAATAGTAAGATGGAACAGATAAGATCCTGATCTCTTCCCTTCCGCCTTTTTTCTCTTTAGGCTGCGTTTTATGGCTCCATTTTATGACTCCGCTTTATGGCTCCACTTTATCTCATCTTATTTTTCTTAGGTCTTTTCTATTTTTATCATACTTTGTTCATCTTCTTAAGGGTAAACACACTTTCCTTTTCATATCCTCAATTTCCCTGACAGCTACATTCACACCATAGACTGAAGACATCATCTTACTGGTTACAACGGTTTCAACTTTCCCTACGGCAACCAGTCTACCTCCAGACAGTGCTGCAGCCCTGTCACCTAGCAGAAAAGCATGGTCTGGCATGTGTGTATTCATTACAATGGACATTCCAAGTGAAGCCAGTTTCTGGACAGTTTCCAGTACAAGGACCTGGTTGCCAAAATCAAGGTGAGAAGTTGGCTCGTCCAGCAAAAGCAGAGCAGGCTTCTGGACAAGAGCCCTGGCAATAAGCACCATTTGACTCTGTCCTCCACTGAGGTTAGCAACCGGCCTTTCTGCAAGATCAGAAATTCCCACCATTGCTAGCGATTCTTTTGCAAGTTTGATATCCTCTGCGCCAGGGGATGCGAACATAGAAAGGTGTGGAGCACGGCCCATGACTACAAAATCCAGCACAGTAAATGGAAAAACCACTTCATTCTGCTGAGGTACGTAACCTATATGCCTTGCAATTCCTCTTACCCCAAGAGAAGCTGTATCCTTTCCCTGAATAAAGACAGACCCCGCAGCGGGTTTGAGGATTCCTGCAATACATTTGATAAGTGTAGATTTTCCTGCTCCGTTTGGACCCAGAATACACATGATTTCGCCCTTTTTCAGCGAAAAAGATACATTTTCAAATACTGGATTGTTTCCATAAGAGAAAGCAAGGGACTTTACTTCCAGCATCAGTTCCATCCCATACGCCCCTTCTTGATAAGATATGCAAACACCGGAGCTCCTACCAGGGAAGTTAGGATTCCCAGGGGAATTTCTGTAGCTACAATGGTCCTTGAAAGGTCATCCACAACCAGCATAAACGATGCTCCAATAACCATGCTCATAGGTAGGAGGCGACTATAATTGGGACCAACGATCATTCTTGAGATATGGGGCACAACAAGTCCGACCCAGCCAATGACACCACTGACACTGACTGCTGCTGAGGTTACAAGGGTTGCACAAACAATGATGACCAGGCGCGTTTTTTCCACATCCGTTCCAAGAGCTTTAGCTTCCTCGTCTCCCAGGGACAAAATGTTGATACGCCACCTGAAAAGAAACAATACGAGAGTCCCAATAAATATAGGCAATAATATGTAGAGCAGATCACCGTACCTGACACTGGCAAGGCTTCCCATAAGCCAGAATACTATTGCAGGAAGTTGGTCATAAGGGTCTGCTACATACTTTGCCAGCGACGTAAGAGCCGTGAAAATAGAACTCACAATAATTCCCGAAAGCACGAATACTAAAGTTCCAGTACCTTTGCTGACTTTACCCATACTTATAGCAATAAACATCGCAAGGAGTCCGAAAGCAAAAGCCATCAACTGTATCATTAGATAATTGTTCCAGAGCAATATTGCAAGACATGCCCCAAAACCAGCCCCTGAACCTACTCCAAGGATATAAGGAGACACAAGTGGATTACGAAAGATTCCCTGGAAAGAAGCTCCAGCTATGGAAAGAGCTGCACCTACCAGTAAAGCTGCAAGTATCCTAGGTAACCTTACATTGAACAGTACTGTGTGTTGAGTGGAAACCGAAGCAGGAGTGCCAAAAAAAAGAGATGAAAAAACCTTCACACTCTCATCCGCAACTGCCGACAGTGGAGTCTGGTATCTTCCAATAAAAAGGGAGATTATGAGTAATGCGATAGGTAACAGGTACACCAGAGTAGTGCGATTAAACTTGTAATCAGGCATGAGTATACCTCATAACATGCCTAGGCCAGATGCCAGAGGAAGGTCTGTGAAATGACCTGTTAGGCTTTGCTTCCTCAAAAGGCATACCGTAAAACCTTAGATAAAACTCATCTGTTTCCTTTTTCAGGTCAATTACTGAGCTTTCCGGGTTCAGTTTATCTGCTATGTACATGAGTCCCAGTATCCAGCGAGGGTTTCCGAAATCCCAGGACGGTGGAATTTCATAGACCCTGTGCTCTTTTACTGCATCTGTAGATATGCCGTATTGTTGGCACAGGTCATAAAACTCATCGAGAGGACGAGAAAGGAAACCTGAAATAAAAATTGTCTCCGGATCCTGCTCATTTATAAAAGACGGAGAAACATTTACACCCGGTTTGCCTTCTTTTTGAATCTGTTTATTGATACTAACTCCCCCGGAAAATGCCACAAGGTTATTTTCCATTCTCCCAGCGTTCAGAGCAAAAAGAGGAGAACCCATACAATAATACACCTTATGACCACTATTTTCCGCTGCAAGAGATTTGACAAGTTCCAGGCGTTCACGAATAAAAGAAATAAGTTCTTCACCTTTTTCCGACTCATTTGCTTTTTCAGCAATAAGCCTGATAAATTCAAGATAGGAGTATGGCTGTTGTATCATATGATGTATTTGCCTCAGGGTTTCAGGATTGGAAACCTTTACCCAGATTTTAATTACCCTGTGGTTGTCCAGTATTCCCATGCATGTAAGTACTGCATGGACCATACTGAAAGCCCGGCTTATCCTGTAACCACCCATGAAACCCTCCTCGTTGAAGCTTTCAGTTGCAGTCGTTCCTTTAACCGGGATATTTTTACCACAAGTACAGGTGTAATTTATCCAGGGTTTTAGAGGTTTGGAACCCATGGGCCCGTAAAACTCCCTTTCTGCAAGAAGGCTACCGCATTCAGGACAGTACGTGTTTAATGATTCCGTACCTGGAGAATTGAAAAGATAGACATAGTCTACATGTTCACGCAGAGCGGCACAAAGGCTTTCAGCCTCTCCAATAGAGGGTTCAAGCTCAATTGGGGCATCCCCAAAAGGAATGAATCTCATGACCTGAACCGGAATTGTAGGAGAGATATTAGACAATTTTTTTGCAACGTTTATCACGTCGTCTTCATTTCCCCTTGAGTATACGACCGAAGTTTCAACATGAACACCCATATCGAAAAGTCTGGAAATATTGCGGAAAACAGGTGCAGAGGACGGAACCCCACAGTTTATGTAACTCTTATCAGCATAGCCTTTAATTCCGATATTCATGAAATCTACAAGCTTTCCAAGCTCCTCCAGTTTCTCACCTGTGAAATAACAGTTAGTAGAACAGCCTGCAAGTAAACCTTTTTCTTTTGCCTGTACCACAAGGTCCTTGAAAAGATAATA
Organism: Methanobacteriota archaeon; assembly: GCA_023399215.1. Classification (GTDB taxonomy): domain Archaea; phylum Halobacteriota; class Methanosarcinia; order Methanosarcinales; family Methanosarcinaceae; genus Methanosarcina. The sequence continues at coordinate 4,442 of JAEWQJ010000005.1, read as the reverse complement.
GTTTGCAGCAGGCTCATTGAGTGTAGAAACTACACCCAGGCATTCCTGCTGCAATGCCTTTTCCACCACCTGAGACGGGGCAAGCGTAGGAAGGTCAAGCGATTTCCCTGAAGCTAACAGGCGAGCTACGCAGCCTGAACACTGGAAGTTGCATCCAGTACTGAAAACCTGAAGGAATTTACCTGAGGGATAATAGTGAAGTAAGGGAATGGTTTCTATAGAAACAGGATATGCTCCAAGATATCCGAGATCAGGGTCCTGGATGATAGTATCGCCAGCACATACGTAGTTCCCACACCTACCCCTGCTCCATTCATCGATTTCACACCTGAATTCACACACATTGCACTTCATTTTTTAACCTTCCTTGCTTAATACCATCCAGAACCCCGAATCATCCTGGATTACATGACAGGGAATCTCGGTCTGCCTTCCAGCTTCCTTTATAGCCTGAAGGTTTTCAGGTCTGAGACGTTCTTTTGAACTGGCATGCCAGTCCGGATCTATTTCGACCATCTTATCAGAAATCTGTGCTTTCAACTCTTTTGTGCCGAAGCCGCCCCCCACCCATGCCTGCCCACCAGGAGCAAGGACGCGAGAGATCTCATTAAAGGCAACAGGCAGGTTATTCCAGAAAAATACAGAACCTCGGCTTACTATGAGGTCTGCACAATTATTTCTGAAAGGAAGCAGGTGTACATCAGACTGCACAGGAGCAACTTTACCTGAAAGGCAATGGCGAAAGGCTTTGTTTCTTGAAAGCCTGCACATCTTAGTTGAAATATCAACACCATATACCTGCATATCCGTGATTTCCGCAACAGCAATTCCCAGGGATGCTATACCGCATCCCAGGTCAAGGCATATACCTTTCTCGATTCCGCTTTGTTTGACAATATTAGCGGCTATTACAGGGTAGATGGGGGCAAAGATGTTCTCTGCAATATAGGGGAAGTCCGGGGATTTGTCTTTCTCATTCACGTCTTAGCCTCTGTTGAAGGATTAAGTAGTGAATTCAGTTCTTTATCTGTGAGATTATAGTGGAAGAATTCCGAGTAGAACTCACGGGTCAGGTTGGAGAGATCCATGTTTGCAAAACGATCCGGATACAGCATTTTTGCAGTCCAGGCAGTTCCTAAGATAAGGTGAGGGCCCTGTGGCCTGTCAATCCAGCAGAAAGGATTCTGAGGAGCAAGGTATACTTTCTTATTTTTCACAGCATCTATACTTGCCCAGAGAGAATCAGAGTAAACTGTCGAATAGAACTGTGGATTTGAGGTGATAATTATCTCAGGGTTCCAGTTCATAACCTGCTCAATTGAGACCTGAGTCATGCCACTCCCTGGCGTAAGCTGACAATCTGCAACGTTAATGCCACCGCAGATATCAATGACCTGGGAGTGCTGAGAACCTGAAGGATCGGTCATTAGCCCTTTTGGGCCTTCGGCATAATAAACATGTACTTTCTGGTCTTCAGGAATGTCTTTTACAGTGTTATTTATCTCACTAAGGACTGAACTGCGGAAATCAATCAGTTTTTGCGCCTGGTCTTCACAGTTAAGAAGTTTACCTACATATTGTATGGTAGGATCAGATTTGTTGACGAAGATAATAGAATCATTAACAGCCACAACAGGAATGTTTCCAAAGTTTTCCTGTCTGCGCTCTATAGCCTCATGGATTTCCCCATCAGTGGTGTACCCTTCAATTACAATGTCAGGATGCATGTTGATTATAGTTTCATAGTTTCCGGTCTGTGTTCCGAACCAGCCCCCTATTACAGGCAGATTTGAATAGTTTTCAGCCATGAAAAGTTGAGTAAAATTATTTTTAAAGTTCCACCCTGCAAGTTTATCAGGAGCAAGCATATACACGAGGATGGTGGACGGCGGAGAAGTGGCTACAACTGAAGAGATTTCCGCCGGTACAGTTAACTGCCTTCCCAACATGTCGGTGATCTGTATCGTACTTGAGTTCTGAACAGTCTGCGGATTCGCATTTTCTGCACACCCACAGGATGCAACAGCCAGAACTAGAATAGAGAGTAGTAGTATTGTACTTATTTTTCCACGCATAGAAATACCTGACAAACTTTTATAGTTTAAGCGTTATGTTTGCATGAACATAATGTTATAAATATATATTCTTACAGAGAGGAACTGGAAAAACGCTCCTGAACACGCTTTTTATAAAGTTTCTTCGTTTTCACGATCGACTGATAGTTTTCAGTATATTTGCTATATCAGTTGATTGTTTTCATGACACATAAATAGGAAAACGGTATCCTATTTCCTATTAAGTGTTATATAAAAGTTTGCTTTTAAAGATTTATAGATAATCCAGCCCACGTTTTGCAGAAAAGTGGAGCAGATTCACAATCGGTTCTGTTACCGATTTTCAATTTAACACGAGTTTATTGGATTTCTGTGCAGGAGTTAAAAATAGCAAGATGGAGTATTAAAAGACCAAAAATGATAGCATTCAACTTTTACCAATTTTCACCAAATTTCATTTCAAGTCATAACTATTAGATCAAATTAACTATGATAGGTTCTAAGTGAACCAATGAAATTCACAAGTTATTTATAATAAATCGCATATGAGTAATTTAATGGTGAATAGAGTTAAACGCAGGGTATCGTGCCTTCCAAAAGCCACATATTATAAACCCAGGAAGGTTTCTCTCTGCGATCTCGAAATTATTAACTTATCCATAGGAGAGCTTGAAGCTATCCGCCTTTGCGATCTCATTCATGTTGATCAGAACGAGGCCGCAGATACGATGGGTATTTCCAGAAAAACCTTCTGGAATGATCTGCAAAAAGCCCGACAGAAAGTAACTGATGCCCTTGTCAATGGCAAAGCAATAGAGATCTCCGGAGGAGAGTATATAAATAGTGGGGAGTGCAAAGTTGAATTTCTCTGTAGCGGGTGTGAGTATAGATGGGAATTACAGTGCAATACTGAACATCCAGCTAGCTGTCCGAAGTGCGGTTCCGAAATCGTTTATCGAGTCGGCGGCGACGGAAGAGAAAAGAGATTCATTGAGAACGATTACTGCTACCCCCCAAAAGCGAGGGGAAGACAGCAGCAGTAAACGTTAAAGCAGGAAGTGTAAAAAATGACAAAAATTGCTATACCATCGATGAATGACAGTGGATTGGAATCTGATGTTTGTTATCATTATGGCTCATGCGAATATTTTACTATCGTGGATGTAAAAGATAAAGATATTGAAAGTGTTAAAACAATAAGCAACCTGTCTCCTGAGATCGAGCATAATTGCGCTGCTCCATCAAAAATTTTGGAATCAAATAATGTCAATGCTGTGCTCGTCGCGGGTATCGGCGGAAGGCCATTAATGTCACTGGCGGAAAAGAACATCAAAGTATTTGCAGGAATAACGGGCAAGGTTTCCAACGCAGTTGAGGACTATAATAATGGCTCGCTACAAGAATTATCTATGAACGGCACCTGTAATTGTTCTCATAACTAAATGACTTAATTAGCAACGTTTGAATAGTAGCTTGAATCAGAGCTATCTAAAGAGGTAAAACCTTAAGTCGGCAAGAAATCAATTACATAATAGACCTTATTCTGACAACTCTATTTTTTGTTGTTGCAGGTACAGGTTTAGTTATGTATTTTTTAATACCTTCAGGAATTCCAAAAGGACAGTATGTAGTATATTGGAATTAACGAAAGCTACCTAGATTTGGATACGCAGCAAAACAGGAATCCTGATCGTTTTTCTTATAGTTGTCCATCTTATCCTGCATGGTCAATGGATCATATGTACCACAAAGAAATTTTTCAGAAAAGTAAAGAAAAACACTATTTGTGAGACTAATACAGTGACTGACAAATTTTGATAAGAAAAATTTTCAAAAATGATCTAAAAATTGGAGCTGAGAACATGGATATTAAAGAAATAAACAGATATGGGCAAGAGCTTGTAGACTGCCTGAAACTGAAGACTTCTCCTGTTGCAGTAAAGCTGATCCCGAAAGGAGGGGAAATTCCCGAAGGAATGAAAGAAGTAGATGAAGCTATGAGGCACTGCCAGCTGGTTGACAGAGTGAGAAGAACAGGCGAAGAGTTCTATACCCTTATCGAAGACCAGATGTGTAAAGGTGGCGCTGGCGCAATGGGCCTTGGTGAAATGCCTCCAAAGGTCGCAAGTGGAGAATTTTATTTTAATAAACTCAAACAGTTTAGCACCCAGGGCGCTGCAAGGCGTACCCTTGAAAGAGTTCCCAAGCTTCCGCCGCACTCAACAGAAGCTATCCTGTACTCTCCTCTGGAAAAAGCCACATTTATTCCAGATGTTGTTGTTGTTATCGGTAATCCTAAACAAATAATGTTACTCACACAGGCTGCAATGTACAAAACCGGAGGCAGGATCGAAGCGAGTTTTGCAGGAAAGCAGAGCCTGTGCTCCG